>DATFPD010000195.1:0-24939 GCA_035265005.1 Gemmatimonadaceae bacterium
GGGCGGCCCTCGAACGTGGTGCCGATCGCGACCGCGTGCACCCTCGGGTTGGCCGCGGCCAGCGAGTCGAGGAAGAAGCGGACGCCGCGCGCCGGGTCGTCGTACGGGCGATAGACGACCGGCGCTGCGGCGGCGGCCGCCGGGGCGTTCGCCGCCGCCGCCCGCGCCAGCCGCAGCCCGCTCGGCGTCTCGACGGGGAGCGCCGTCCACCCCAGCGCGGCGAGCCGCGCGCGGTCGTCGGCCCCGGCGACGACGAGCGTGCCGTCGGCCCGGCGCTCGACGACGTCGAACCCGCGGGCGAGCAGCGACTCCGCCGGCACCGCGGGCACGCGGAGCACGGCGTGCTGCGCCGCGGCGGGCGCCGGCGCCGCGGCGAGGGCGGCCCCCGCCAGCAGGGCGCCTAACGCCGGACGGCCGAGCCGGCGCAGGAGTCCGCGCCAGAAGCGCCCCTGCTGCCCGCGCGAGTCGGTGAGCGCCGGGAGCGCCGCCAGCCAGGCGCGGTCCGCCTGCTCGAACGCCGCGCCGACCCGCGCCGCCCACTCGCGCCAGCGGGCGAAGCGGGCGTCCTCGGGGCCGGCGCGCGCGGCCTCGGCGGCGGCGCCCATCGCGTCGACGGCGGCGAGCAGCCCCTCGGCAAAGTCGAGCAGCTCCGCCTCCAGCGCGCGGCGGTCCGGGGCGTCGTCGGGAAAGCGCTCCGCGGCCAGGTCGGCGAGGACGTGCCGGTACTCGGTGCCGATCGCCGCGGCGTCGAACGCCGCCATCCGCTGCTCGGGCGACGACGCCCGCTCGGCGCGGCGCCGCGCGCGCAGCAGTGGGGCGAAGAAGCGGTCGTGGTCGGAGCCCGGCCGGCCGCGGTGCGAGCCCAGCGCGTGGAGGCGCAGCGTCGTCTCCGGCAGGACGCACACGCGGAGCGCGATGTGGCGCGCGACGCCCGCCAGCCGCGCGGCGCCGCCCACCTCGTACATGTCGCCGTTCTGCACGAAGAGCGTCAGCAGCCCGGCCGTCCCGACCTCGGCGGCCGCGAACTTCACCCCCTCGAGCGCGCCGAGCGGGATCGCCACCCGCCCGCCCTGCACCCCGGGGACGGCGGGCGCGCCCGGCGCGCCGGCGTCGAGCACGACGCCCTCCTCGTGGAGCGCGACCGCGCCCACGCCGCCGAACTCGGCGCCGCGTCGCAGCCCCCACACGGTGACGGGCGATACCAGCTCCAGCGGCTCCCGCATCGCTCGTCAGGCGTCGGCCGGCGAGTACGGCACGGCGTCCGCATCCCCGCGCAGCGCGCGGTCGGAGAGCGCGGCACGCTCCCCGGTGCGTGCCTCGTAGCGGGCCACGAACTCGGACAGGCGGTCGGTGGTGAAGCCGCCGCGCGGCAGACCGGTGGCCTCGATCGCGCGCTCGATCGCCGCCGGGTCGCCCTCGACCTCGAGCAGCACGTCCATGCGCGGGTAGCGCTCGAAGCGGAGCGTGGCGCCGCCGAACCGATACTCGCGGATGTCGCGGTCCAGCTCCAGCGTCGCCACGTAGCCGAGGCGGGCCAGAATCGCCGCCAGCGCGTCCGGGTCGGCGACGCCTGACGAGAGCTCCTCGCGCACCTTGTAGCCGGCGTCGAACGCCGTGGGCCCCTTCCAGTCGACCGACGCCTCCGTCGCGCCTCCGCCCGCGGGCCGGCGCACGCGCAGCCGGAGCACGTGGTCGCGCGCGCGCAGCGCGAAGTCCCGCGAGTCGTAGCGCCGGTCCTCCTGCCGCCCCGCGAACACCGGTGCCGCGCCCGCCGTCCCCAGCCGTCGCACCGTCGCGCCGTAGTCCGGGACGACCGACTTCAGCTCGACCTCACGCATTCCCCACCACCGCGCGCACCACCGCCTCGGTGTCGGTGAGGTCGGCGAACACCGCGGCGGGAGCGTGCTTCGACAGCTCCTCGACCGAGTAGCGGCCGGTGGCGACGCCGATCGCGCGGGCGCCGAGCGCGCGGCCGCATTCGATGTCGGCCGGCGTGTCGCCGATGACGACGATCGACGGGCCCTCGAGCTGCAGCCCCAGCGTCTCTCGGGCGCGGCGCTGGGCGATGGCCGGCAGCTCGGGGCGGTGCTCGTGGTCGGAGCCGAAGGCGTTGATGCGGAAGCGCTCGAAGTCCACGCCCACCGACTCCAGCTTCGCCGCCGCGCCCTCGGCGAGGTTCCCGGTGAGCAGGCCGAGCACCACGTCGCCGCGCGCCTCGAGCGCGTCGAGGAGCTCGGGCACGCCCGGCAGGAGGCGCGGCGGCGGGTGGTCCGGGGCCTTCAGCTCGCGGCGCAGGTTGTCGAGGTAGCGCGTGAAGAGCGGCTCCATGCGCGCGTCGATGTGCTCGTCGCTGTGCCCCTCGAGCCGCATCAGGTCGCGCACGATCTGTCGGTCCGTCTTCCCGTCGAACCAGTAGTTCGAGGGCCCGATGCCGCCGAAGACGTCGCGCAGCGCCGAGTGGATGGCGCGGCGGCCGGCGCCGTCGGTCCAGAGGATGGTGCCGTCGATGTCGAACAGGGCGAGCGTGCGCGCCGCCGCGGGCGCCTGGCGAGCGTGTGGGTGATTCACGAGCGCGTGAGCAGAAGTCCGGAAACGACGCCGGCCGCGCCGGCCACCTGCCAGGGCGTCGGCACCTCGCCGAGGAAGCGCCAGGCGACGAGCACGGCGATGACCGGCTGGAGGTTGCTGTACATCGCGGTGCGCGTGGGGCCGAGCACGCGCACGCCGCGGTTCCAGATCAGGTAAGCGACGACGAGCGACGCGATCGAGCTGTAGACGACCGCCGTGAGCGCGCCCGCCGTGAGCGCCGACGCGGGCGTCGCGGCGATCGCGCGCGCGGAGGTGAGGAGCACCGGGACCGCGCCGCCCGCCATCGTGAGCGCGGCGATGTGCACCGGGTGCAGCCGCCGCGTGTACGGCTGGAGGCCCACCGAGAACACCGCCCAGCAGAAGCACCCCGCGAGCACGAGCAGGTTGCCGACGAGGCTCGCCCCGCTGGTCCCGGCCCCGCCGCTCGTCCCGGAGAGCACCACCGCGACGCCGGCGAACGAGACGGCGATCCCGAGCAGCGCGCGCGGCCGCACCTGCTCGACGCCGCGCAACCAGCCGAGGAGCGCGATGAAGGCCGGGCTCGCCGCCAGCACGAGCGCCGCGCTCCCCGCGCGCGTGCGGGCCAGCCCCTCGATGAACAGGATCTGGTAGAGGCCGTTGCCGATCGTGCCCAGCGCCGCAATGCGGAGCGCGTCGCGCCGCGCCGGCCACGGCTCGCGCACGGCGAGCGACGTGGCGAAGAGCGCGACGGCCGCGACGCCGACGCGCAGGCCATTGAACGCCAGCGGCGAGAGCGCCTGCGCCCCGTACTTCACGATGCTGAAGTTCGCGCCCCAGATGACGGCCATGAGGAACAGCAGCAGGTCCGTCACCCAGACGCCCGGCCGCGTCGCGGCGCCGTCCTCACGCCCCGCGGCGACGTCGGCGACTGTGGAAGCCATGCCGAAACGTACACCTGCGACCTGCGTCCTGCGTCCTGCGTCCTCAGTGGAGCACGCAGGACGCAGGTCGCAGCATTACTATTGGTCCCCATGCACATCTCCTTCGCGCTCTTCGCCGACGCGGCGAACCTCTCCCAGGAGGGAAAGCTCAACATCCTGGGTGTCTTCGACACCGTGCAGGTTGGGGCGCTGCCGGCGATTCACCCGCGGGCGAACCTGGTCGTGAGGCTGAAGGGGAACCGCGCCGACGCGGGGACGCACACGCTCATGCTGCGGTGGACCAACCCGCGCGGCGAGGAGCTCTGGTCGTCGGCGGGAGAGCTGAGCATCGCGCCGCCGCCGCCCGGCGTCACGGAGATGGACTTCCCGCTCATCGCCGCCATCGACCTGCCGATCGACCAGGCCGGCGCGTTCCGGATGAGCATCGACCTGGACGCCTCGACGAAGGTGGAGCTGCCGGTCCAGGTACGCGCGGCCGGCACTTCCGGCGGCGGTCCGCCCACCGGCCCGGGCTCGCCGATCATGCCGGGGGCGAGGATGGTGAGTTGAGGAGTGCCGCGTGCTGCCGCCCTACACCACCCGCCGCGCGCTCACGAACCGCTCCACCAGCTTCGCGACGTAGGGGTCGCCGCCGGCGCTGGTGAGCTGCTCGCAGGCGTAGCCGCCGCGGCCGAGGGCCACGTGGCCCATGCGCCCGCCGCCGAGCGCGACGCCCACGTGCGTGATGCGCCGGTCGGGGCGGTCGGAGAAGAAGAGGAGGTCGGCGGGGCGCAGCGCCCGCACGTCCGTCCCCGCGTCGCGCCCGAGCTCGGCCTGCTGCCAGGCGTCGCGCGGCAGCGGCACGCCGTGCAGCCAGAAGATCGTCTGCACGAAGCCGGAGCAGTCGGCGCCCCAGGTGGTCACGCCGCCCCACAGGTAGCTGGTCCCGTCGAACAGCGTCGCCGCGCTGCCGGCGATGGCTTCCGGGTCGCGCCTGAACGCCGAGGCCATCTCGGCGCCCGGCATCACCGCGCCCTCGTGCAGCGTCTCGTCCGGCTCGAGCCAGGCGCCGAGCGGGAGCGCGCGCCGGCGCCCGTCGGGCCGACCGGCGGTGCAGCCGAGCGAGAGCCGCCGGTCGTCGGCGCCGCCCCCGCCTAACGCTTCAGGCGCGGGGCGCGTGTAGCCGCGATGGACCCACCCCTCGTAGCCGTCCTCGCCGCGCACCCGGAGCCAGTCCCCGTCGCGCTCCTCCAGCACCTCCAGCGCGTGCCCGGCCAGGCGCTGCGAGGTCTGCGCGCTCGAGACCCGCGCCTCCGCGTGCAGCGGCGCGATGGCGGAGCGGACGACGAGGCGGAGCGAGACGAGAGAGCCAGGCATCGGAGCGCGGGAAAAGTGTTTGCCGTGTCCTATTCATCCCCCAGGCCGGGCACTCCGTCGCGCCCGCGTGCCAGGCGGACCGCGCGCTCGATCGCGTGCTCCAGGGCGCGGACGGCGAGCGCCTCGAGCTGGAGGCGCGCGGGCGGGGAGTCGGGGGGCTCGCGCTGGGGGTCCCCGAAGGGCGCCAGGGCGAAGATGATGTCGCCGTCGAACGAGGTGCCGGCCGGCGTGATGCGGCGGTAGAGCGCGGCCGCGGCCGCGGCGGCGAGCTGCTGGAGCGCGATGCGCGGGAGCGGCGCGCTCACGAGCACGGCCGCGAGCGTGGTGTTCAGCGTCCGCACCACGTCCGACGGGCGGGCGGCGAGTGGGGCCGCGCCCTCGGCCAGGAGCCGGGCGCCGTCGGCGAAGCCGCCGCCCGGCGCGCGCGCGCCGGCCAGGATGGCGCCGCGCTCGTCGCGCACGTCGCCGAACGCGTTCACCACCGCCACCGCGCCGGCGGCGGCGTCGCCCGACTCGGCCACGGCGCAGCCCACGCCGCCCTTCATCGCCCACTGGATCCCGGCGCTCTTCCCCACCGTCGCGCCCGTCCCCGCGCCCACGCTCCCCTCGGCGGCCGGCACCGGCCGCGCGGCGTCGCAGGCCTCGTAGGCCATCGCGGGGGTGGGGCGCGCGCCGTAGCGGCCGAGCGGCGCGAGGTCGAAGATGACCGCGGCCGGGACGATCGGCACCACGCCCGGCCCGATCGGGAAGCCGCGCCCGCGCTCCTCCATCCACCGCATCACGCCCGCCGCGGCGTCGAGCCCGTACGCGGAGCCGCCGGTGAGCAGCACCGCGTCGACGCGCCCCGCCAGCCCGCCGGGCACCAGCGCCTGGAGCTCGCGGGTGCCGGTCGCGCGCCCCACCACGGCCGCCGCCCCGCGCAGCGGCCCGTCCGTGCCGCGCACCACCGTTAGGCCGGTGGCCCCCTCGGCGTCGGTGGCGTGCCCCACCGCGGCGCCGAATCGGGAGAAGTCCGCCGCCGCGGCGGCCGCCCCGCTCACAGCGGCGGGCGGCCGCGGTCGTTCGCCGGCACCGGCGGGATCTCGGCCGCCGCGCGGTTCTCCGGCTTCTCCGCGCAGACGCGGCAGTAGAGCACTCCGCGGAAGTTGCAGATGAGGCAGATGAAGGTGCCGCAGTCGCGGCAGGGGTACCCCTCGGACGCCCGCTCCTCCCGCCCGCAGGAGCGGCAGACCATCGCGTCTCGTTCGTGAAGCTGGGTCATAGTCTCTCCAAACTGTTGTGCGCTGGGGCCGAACGGCGCGTTGTCAGTTGTCAGTAGTCGAGTTGCCAGTCGTCGGTTGAAGTTCTCAGTTGCCAGTAGGGGCGAGGCATGCCTCGCCCCCTGCGCATCCCGGATGCCCGGTGCTACCGACAACTCACAACTTCAACCGACAACCGGCAACTGCACTGCTGCCTACCGGCAACTCGCCCTTCGCCCCGCCACAAGGATTCATCGCTTCCCGTCCAGCGCGTACTGCTTGATCTTCTTGATGAGCGTCGCCCGCGAGATGCCGAGCTCCTTCGCCGCGTGCGTGCGGTTCGCGTTGTGCGCGCGCAGCGTGCGCTCGATGTGCGCGCGCTCCACCTCATCCAGCGTGCGCGGCACGTGGCGCTCCCCCGCGCCGCCGGCCGAGCCGCCCCCGCCGCCGGACGCGGCGCGGACCTCGGCCGGCAGGTGCGCGGGGAGGATGCGGGGCGAGCCGCGCGCCATCAGCATGGCGCGCTCGAGGACGTTGCGCAGCTCGCGGATGTTCCCCGGCCACGAGTACGCGAGCAGCCGCTCCAGCGCCTCGTCGGCCAGCGCCGGCGGCGAGTCGGGGAGCTGCGGCCGAAGGTCCTGGTAGACGCTCGCCACCAGCTGCACCAGGTCCTCGCGCGAGCGCGCGCGGAGCGGCGGCAGGTAGACCGGCATGACGCTGAGCCGGTAATAGAGGTCCTCGCGGAAGTTCCCCGCCGTCACCTCGTTGACGAGGTCCTTGTTGGTGGCGGCGATGAGGCGGACGTTGGTCGTGATGTCGTCGGTGCCGTTCAGGCGCCGGAAGCTCTTCCCCTCCAGCACGCGCAGCAGCTTCGGCTGGAGCGTGTGGTCGAGGTCCCCGATCTCGTCCAGGAACAGCGTCCCGCCGTCGGCGACCTCGAACAGCCCGGGCTTGGTCGGGCGCGCGCCCGCGCTCGCGCCGCCGCCACCGCCGCCCGCCGGCCCGCCCGGCATCGCCGCCAGCGACCGCTCGATGCCGAACAGCTCGGAGTCGAGCGACGACGCCGTGAGCGCGGCGCAGTTCACCTCGACGAACGGGCGGTCCGAGCGCGGGCTGTGCGCGTGGATGTACTCGGCCACGCGGCCCTTCCCCGAGCCGCCCTCGCCGAGGATGAGCACCGTCGTCCGGTCGCTGCGCGCGAGCATCTCGATCTGCTCGGTGAGGTCGCGCATGGTCGGCGAGACGCCCACCGGGCCGAGCGCGGCGCCGCGCCGCGCCGACATGTAGCGGCTCATCTTGCGCAGCCGGGCCTTCTCCACCGCGCGCTCCACCAGCAGCCCGAGGTGCGGCAGTTCGAGCGGCTTGGTGAGGAAGTTCTCCGCGCCGCCCTTCATCGCCTCGACCGCGACCGGCACGTCGGCGCCGCCGGTGATCATGATGACCACGGCGTCGCCGTCGCTGACCTGGCTCAGCACCTCGAGGCCGTTCACGTCGGGCAGCCACAGGTCGAGCAGGACGACGTCCGGCCGCACCCGCTCGAACGCGTCGAGCCCCTCGCGCCCGCTGTGGGCGCGCGTGACCGCGTGCCCGGCGCTGCGGCTGAGGAAGCTGGCGAGCGCGCCGGTGATCGCCTCCTCGTCGTCGATGATCAGAACGTTCGCCACGGGATGTCGAGTAGGGCGCAGCCGTAGTCCGCAGGACGCAGCGGTTTCATCTCTCCTCCACCCCCAGCACTTCCGCCAGCGCGGCGGCCGTGAACGGGCGCGCCAGGCTCGGCCGGCCGGTGGCCTGGACGAACGCGCGGGCCGCGTCGGTCGCCCCGCGGTCGGTGACAAACACCACGCGGGCCGCCTGGCCGGGATCGCGGCGGCGCATCTCCTGGTACGCGGCGTCGCCCGGCATGTCGGAGAGCGCGAGGTCGAGCAGGATCGCCTCGTAGCGCCGCGTGCCGAGCCGCGCCAGCGCCTCCGCCCCGGTGGCCGCCGCGTCCGCCGGCACGCCGCGCTCGCCCAGCAGCCGGACCGCCTCCTCCCGCGCCTCCCGCCCCGCGACCACGACCAGCACCGCGCCCGCCCCGCCCGCGGGCGGCGGCAGCGCCGCCGGTGCGACCGCCTCGTCAGGCGCCGACACCAGCGGCAGCTCGACGACGAACGTCGCCCCGCCGCCCGGGCGCGCCTCGACGCGGATGCGCCCGCCGTGCTCGCGCACGATCCCGTCCGAGATCGAGAGCCCGAGCCCGGTCCCCTCACCCACCGGCTTGGTCGTGAAGAAGGGGTTGAAGATGCGGGCCACGTCGTCAGGCGGCACGCCGCGACCGGTGTCCCCCACCGACACCACGATCGTCTCGCCCGCCAGCGCGCTGCGCAGGATCAGCCGCCGCGTCCCGCCCCAGTCCTGGAGCGAGTGCTCGGCGTTGGTGATCAGGTTCAGCAGCACCTGCTGGAGCTGCGCCGGGTCGGCCCACGTCGGCGGCAGGTTGGGCTCGAGCGCCACGTCGAGGTCGATGCGGCTCATGCGCAGCGCGTAGCGGCGCAGCTCCAGCGTGTCGAGCAGGACGCGGTTGAGGTCCGTGTACGCGCGGTGGGGGCGGTGCTGCCGCGCGAACGTCAGCAGGTTCGACACGATCTTGGCCGCGCGCTTCGTCTCCTGCTGCACCGTCTCCGCCGCCTGCCGGTCGTCGCCGCGCACGTCCGGCGACGCGAGCAGCAGCTGCGAGAACGCCATCACCGCGGCCAGCGGGTTGTTGAGCTCGTGCGCCACGCCGCTGACCAGCTGCCCCATCGCCGCGAGCTTCTCCTGCTGGAGCAGCTGCTCGACCAGCCGCCGCTCCTCGGTCACGTCGCGCACCACGGCGAGCACGCCGCTCACCCGCCCGCCCTCCTCCACCGGCGTGGTGGTGATCGACGCCGTCCGCTCGGCGCGCGACGCGGCCATGTAGCGCAGCTCGGCGCGCTGGCGCTGCCCGGCCAGCGTCGCGGTGAACAGCCGCCACACCTCGTCGTGGTCGCGCGCGTCGACCACCTCCAGGACGCTCGCGCCGAGCAGCGACTCGCGCGGGCGGCCGGTGGCGAGCTCCAGCGACCGGTTCACCGACGTGAAGTGCCCGCGCTCGTCCACGGTGAAGATCGCGTCGGTCGCCGACTCGACGAGCCGCGTGTAGCGCGCCTCCGAGCGCGCCAGCGCGGCCGCCCGCTCGCGCTCGGCGGTCACGTCGCGTGCGATGCCGAGCACGCCGACCACCTGCGCCCCCTGGCGCACGGGCGTGTTCGTCACGCTCAGCAGCCGCCGCGAGCCGTCCGGGCGGATCAGGTGGCACTCGTAGTGCGACGACTCGCCGGCCAGCGCACGCTCGAAGTGGCCGCGCACCACGTCGCTCTCCGCGGGGTCGAGCAGCGGCAGGATCGGCTGCCCCACCAGCTGCTCCCGCGGCCGCCCTACCAGCTCGCCCGTGGCGGCGTTGAGCGACGTGAACGCGCCCTCGGCGTCCATCGTGTAGATCGCGTCCTCGGCCGACTCGAACAGGTTGCGGTAGCGCGACTCCGACTGCGCCACCGCGTCGCGCGCCCGCCGCTCGTCCGAGACGTCGCGCAGCGAGGCGACGATCCCGGTGACCTGCCCGACCGACTCCCGCAGCGGCGCCGCGCTGACCGAGACCGTGCGGCGCTCGCCGCCGTAGCGGCGGATCACCATCTCGAAGCGCTGCGGCTCCCCGGCCAGCACGCGCTCCTCGGTCTCGCGCACCCGCGCCGCCGCCTCGGGCAGCACGAGCTCGTCGCGCTGGACGCCGGTGAGGTCCCCGCTCGCGCCCAGCAGCTGATGCGCCGCCGGGTTGGCGTACACGATCCGGCGCTGGAGGTCCGTGATGACGATGGCGTCGTTCGCCGTCTCCAGCACCAGCCGGTAGCGCTCCGCCAGCGCGTGGTGCTGCGTGACGTCGTCGAACGTCACCACGGCGCCGCCGTTCGGGTGCGGCGCGGCCACCACGTCGTAGATCAGCCCGCGGGCCGCCGAGCGGAGCGTCCCGCGCCCCACCGCGGCGCCGTGCAGCGCGCGCAGCACCGGGTCCGGCGCGGCCGGCCGAACGCCCCCGCCCCCACCGCCGCCGCCGTTCCCCGCGCCGCCGATCAGGACGTCGCCGTCGTCAGGCGGCTCGGCGGCGATCGCGCTGCGCGCGGGCGCGGGCTCGCGCAGCAGCGCCTCGTGGAAGTCGCGCCCCGCGATCTCGTCGTGCGACTCGGCGCCGAGGAGCTGGCGGGCGCGCGCGTTCGAGCGCTGGATGCGCCCCGCCTCGTCGAGCACCACCATCCCGGACGCGTTGGCGTCGAACGCCACCGTCCACTCGCGCGTCGCCTCCGCCGCCTCCTCGAACAGCCGCGCGTTGACCACCGCCACCGCCACCAGGTCGGCCAGCCGCCGGAGCACCCGCGCGTCGGCCTCGGTGAAGTCGGCGGCGCGGTTGATCACCGACAGCGCGCCGATCGCCCCGCGCGACGTCGCCAGGGGGACCATCAGCGTCTTCCGGATGTTGGCCACGAGGCGCAGCGGCCGGTACATCTCGGGGTTCGTCAGGGCGTCGTTGGCGATGACGGCCTGTGCGTCGCGCACCACGCGCCCGCTCAGGCTCCCGGAGAGCGGTATGTGCAGCCCGGCCAGGAGCTGCGCCCCGCCAACGCCCGCCACCACGTGCAGGTACTCCCCTTCGCGCAGCGCGATGAACGCCCCCTCGACCTGGAGCAGCGAGGTGGCGTGGCGCAGGATGAGGTTCAGCACCTCGCCCAGCCGCAGCGACTCGCCGACCGCGCGCGCCACGTCCGCCAGCGCCTCGCTCTGCCGGCGGTCGCGCTCGCTCTCGGCGAACAGCCGCGCGTTCGTCAGCGCGGTGGCCGCCTGCGCGCCGATCGTCACCAGGACCTCCTCGTCCTCGGCCGAGTAGGCGCCGCGCCCCGGCGCGTGCACCGCGATCACGCCGACGAGACTGATCCCGAGCATCATCGGCACCGCGAGCACCGAGCAGGGCGTGGGCGTCGCGGCGTCGCCCAGCACGTCGTCGGCGCCCACCGCGGCCAGCGCGGCCGCGTCGTACTCGTTCGCCTGCACCGCGCGCCCCGTCCGCGCCACCTCGGCGATCGGCCCGCCGGCAATCGGTGCCGACTCGCGCGGGCGCTCGACGCCGCGCACGATGCGCAGCGGGAACTCGGTGCGCCCGGCCTCGATGTCCGGGTGCGCGATCACGATGCCCTCGCTCTCCACCACCCGCCCGACCTGCCGCGCCAGCTCGCGCAGGATCTCGCGCTCGTCGAGCGAGCGGGCGAGCCGGCTCCCGACGTCCTGGAGGCGCTGGAGCCGGCCCGCGCGCCGCTGCGCGATCTCGACCAGGTTCGCCTGCTCGATGCTCCACGCCACCTGCTGGCCGAACAGCTCCACCGTGCGCACGCGCGTGAGCGTCGGCCGGCGGCGGTCGACCGGGTCGTCGAGCATCAGCAGCGCGGCGATCCGCCCGTCGCGCCCGCGGATCGGGACGATCATCGAGTCGTGCGGCGACCACTCCGGGTCGTCGCCGGGCTCGAGCACACTCGGCAGCGCGCTGCCGAACTCCGTCGCCACCCACACGTCGCGCCCCGGCAGGTACCACGACTGGCTGATGCGGAAGCGCTCCATCAGCGGCAGCCGCCGCCGCCAGAGCTCGCCGCTCGCCGGCCGCTCGCGCAGCTCGCGCTCCTCCTCATCGGTGAGCCCGGCGCTGACGACGAAGGTGGGGTTGAGCTGCTCGTCGCGCAGCGTGATCGTCACGCGCCCGAAGCCGATCTTGCGGATGGCGTTGACGAAGATCCGCAGCCGCGGCTCCAGCGACGGCGCGAACTCGACCTCGATCAGCGCCTCGTGCAGGAGGAAGAGATGGTCCCGCTCCCGGACGAGCTGCGCCACCGCCTCGCTCTGCTCCGCGGGCAGGCTCTGCAGCAGCGAAGCTGTGTCGATGTCGTACGAACGGTCCGGCGTCAGTCGCGGCGCACGAGGCTCCACCATCGGGCGGAATGTAGAGAATCTCTACACCCCGCGGGAGTGCCCGACCCGGAGGCCGTTCGTAAGGGCGACACCCGTGTCGCCCCCGCCGTCGCCGCTCCCGTCTTGCTCTGTCCGCCCTGTCCGCCCTGTCCGCTCCGCCCGCCTGACGCCGTCACCGCGGCCGCCGCCGCCGCTCCGGCACCAGCATCCGCGCCGCCAGCGGCTCGACCGTCACCTCGAACGGCGTCTCGCCGAGCAGCTCGCCGTCGGCCTGGAAGTGGTGCGGCGGGTCGATCTCCACGCGGATCTGGCGGCCGGGCACGTAGAGCATGCACCGGTCGGTGGTGAAGTCCTTGCGCAGCATCCGCCACACCACGCGCACGGCGTCGAGAAACGTCGTCGGGGAGAAGACGCAGACGTCGAGGTGCCCGTCGTCGTGCGCGATGCCGGGGCCGAGCGTGAGCAGGTCATTCAGCACGGCGCCGAAGTTCGCGACCATCACCGCCGAGGCGGCGCGCTCGTCCGCGTGCCCGTCGGCGATGACCCGCACGCGGAACTCGTCGCGGCGCATCACCGCGCCGGCGGCGGCGATCACGTACGCCAGCACGCCGATCCTGCGCTTGAGCGCCGACGGCGTGCGCTCGATCATCGCCGCGTCGATCCCGACCCCCGCCGCGAACGCGAAGCGGCGTCCGCCGTGCGCCGCGTCGAGCCGGCCGAGGTCCACCTGCGCCACGCGCCCGCCGAGCAGCGCCGGCACCGCGCGGCGCACGTCGAGCGGGATGCCGAGCGTCCGCGCGATCAGGTTGCCCGTCCCGCCGGGGAGGATGCCGACCGGGAGTCCGCTGCCGCTCAGGCAGCCGACGACCTCCATCGCCGTGCCGTCCCCGCCCAGCGTGAACACCGCGTCGAACGACGCCGCGCGCTCGGCGGCGATCTCCGCGCCGTGCCCCACCCGCTCGGTGAGGACCGCCTCGCACTGGACCTTCGCGCGCCGGAAGGCCTCGACCGCCAGCGGGTAGCGAAGCCGCCCGACGCGCGAGGCCGGGTTCGCGATCAGCAGGACGCGCGAGATCGACGCGGGCGAGAAGTGCGACGACGGGCGCGCGAAGCCGACGCGCTGCGAGCGCTCGTCGGCCGGCGCCCGCTCGGAATGCTCCTCGGGATGCTCCGGCGTCGTTCCTCCCGTCATCCCGTCATCCCGTCATCCGGTCATCCCGCGTCTCAGAAGCTCCACTGCCGGAAGAGGTCGAAGCCGACCTGCGACGGCGTGGGGTTGAGCAGCCGCGTCTGCACGCCGCTCCGCGTGCACGTCTGCGACGACGCCCCCGGCTCGATGCCCAGCTCGGCGAAGAAGCCGTGGTTGAAGCGGTGCTCGATCTTGCCGCCCAGCTGGCCCCGAATGTAGTCCACCGAGAGGAAGTTCTCGCTGCCCGCCTGCCCGCTGCCCGAGCCGAGCAGCGGGCAGAGTCCCGTGTTGAGCGAGACGAAGGTGCGGTCGCCGATCTGCTTGCCGACCCCGAGCCGGGTGCTGGTCAGCTGTTCGAACGTGAGGTTGCCGCGCCCCTCCGCGTCCGACCCCGCCGCCTGAAGCTGGATCACGTCGAAGAAGCCCAGGCGGCTCTCGGCGAAGCTGCTCAGGATGCTGCTCCCGGTCCGCAGCAGGATCGACGTGAACTCTCCGCCGTACGACGACGTCTCGCCGAGCTGGAGCGACGGCTCGCCAGTGATCAGGTAGCTCAGCAGGTCGGAGGTCGGGATCGGCGGCTCGTCGGCGCTCGACAGCGACAGCGTCGGCTGCGCCAGCGTTCCCTCGATCCGCACCCGCACGCGCACGTCCGGGCGGTTGGCCGCCGCCGCCGTGCGCGGCTGCCGCACCGTGTGGACGGCGCTGATGTCGAGCGTCGGGTTCAGGTCCGGGTCGCCGAAGAAGCGCAGCGTCCCCTGCTCCACGTCGAACACCGGCTGCACCGCCACCAGGTCGAGGCGGTAGGTCCCGCGCACCGTCTCCAGCGCGCCGTCGAGCGCGAGCTGCGGCGCG
Source organism: Gemmatimonadaceae bacterium (assembly GCA_035265005.1). GTDB lineage: Bacteria > Gemmatimonadota > Gemmatimonadetes > Gemmatimonadales > Gemmatimonadaceae > DATFPD01. The sequence continues at coordinate 14,130 of DATFPD010000195.1, forward strand.
ATGTCCTCGCGCGTGCTCCCGCCGCGGCGCACGTTCAGCGTGCCCCCGAGCTTGATGTTCGCTTCCGCCGAGCGCAGCCACACGTTGTCGCCGATCGTCACCGTCACGTTCTCGGCCGACAGGTAGCGCACGAACTGGTCGACGTCCGGGTTGCGCGAGTACTTCGAGAGCAGCGTGCGGTTCACGTACAGCGACGTGTCCACGACCGTGTAGAGCTCGGGGTCGCTCGGGTCGATCACCTGCTTCTTCACCAGCTCCGGGATCGCGATCACGCCGTTCTCGATTCGCACCGCGCCGCGCAGCACCGCGCCGTTGTACGGGCCGGTGAGGGTGAGCGGGCTCGTCGTCGTCACCGCGAGCGTCGCCACGCGCGCCTTGTCGATCAGCACGGTGTTGCGCGCGTAGAGCTGCAGCGACATGCGGAGCGGATCCAGGTCGTCCAAGTCCTTGACGCCCTTGAACGAGACGAACCCGGTGAGCGAGAGCGTGTCCCCCGCGAGCGACCGCTCGCGCCCGCTGCTGCGCGCGACCACCCGGCGGATGGCCAGACTGTCTCCCGTGAGCGCCGCGTCGACGGCGAGGTCGCGCAGGCGGATCCCCGCGTTGGCGAGCGACATCTCGCCGCCGGACACCCCGAGATGCCCGCTGAGCACCGGCCGGCGCCAGGTGCCCCCCAGGTCCAGGTTCGCCTCGAGCGAGCCGCGCGTGTCGCTGACCTGGTCGGAGAACGCCTCGATCACCGCCAGCCCCACGCTGTCCGTGTGCACGCTGCCGCGCAGCGAGTCGTTGGGCAGGAGGCGCTCGGCCACGGGGCGGAGCGAGAGGTTCACTGGCAGCGACACCTCGGCAGTCAGCGCGCGGCGGCCGCCGCGGAGCAGGTCCAGGCTCGCGTTCATCCGCGTCGAGTCGTAGCTCGCGCGCGCCAGCAGGCGCTCGAGTCGCGTCGAGCCGAACGCCACGCTGTCCAGGGCGCCGGTGAGGGCGATCAGCGGACGGTCGCGCGTGCCGGTCACGCGCGCGTCGACGCTGAGCTGTCCGCCGACCGGCGAGCTGGTCTGCGCCAGCCGCGTCAGGTCGCCGAGCGACAGGCTGTCGGCGGCCACGGTGAGGTCCACGCTCCCGGTGTCGCTGATCCCGCCGTCCACCCGCATCCACCCGCGCACGGCGTGGCGCAGCTCCAGCGAGTCGATCTGCACGCCGGCCTCGTGGAGCGTGATCCGCGCCGGGTGGCGCGTCAGCGCGTACGCGCTCGTGCTGTCCAGCGCCAGCGTCAGGCTGTCCAGCTCCACGACGTGGTGCCGCTCCACGACGTCGCGGGCCGGCGCCGGACCCACCGCGCCGTCCGCGCGTCCGAGCCCGTCCCGCGCCGGCCGCGCGGCGAGCAGCAGCCCGCCGCCGTTCGTCGCCCCGTCGCCGCCTGACGGCGAGCTGCCTGACGACAAGCTGCCTGACGGCGAGCTGCCTGACGTCGGGAGCGGCGCGCCGTGCGCGTGCTCCTCCAGCCGCCAGCGGCCGAGCGACTCCAGCCGCTCCCCGGTCTGGCTGGCGACGACGACGCGGAAGCCCGCGTGGCGCGCGTCCTCGATCTGCAGCTCGGCGCCGGCGTGCCGGAGCCTGACGCCGGCCGCGACGAGCGTGTCCAGGTTGAACGCCGCCGTCCCGCGCGGCTCGCCGCCCACGTCGGTGATCGCGAACGCGCCGTCCACCACCTTCGCCTGCGTGCCGCCCACGAACAGCCCCGAGCCGGCGAGCTTCCCGGAGAGCACCAGCGAGTCGATCGAGCCGCTGACCGAGCCGATGAGTCCCAGTGAGCCGGTGAGCGAGTCGGCGATCCCACCCTCGCGCACCGCGGTCGCGGCCTCGTTCGGGCCCTCGCCGATCCCGACGCCGCGCCGCGCGCCCCGGATGTAGCGCCGCAGCCCGCCGAGCGAGTCGACCGTCAGCTGGAATCCCAGCGAGTCGGTGCGTCCCGCGACCAGCCCCACGCCGCCGGACGCCGTGACGCTCCCGGCCGAGCTCTCGACCACCAGCGTGTCGACGCGCAGCCGCCCCTCCGCGGCCTCGAGGTTCGCCTGCGCCCCGTGGACCCGCACGCCGTCGACCATCGACCGGTCGACGTGCATGACGATGCTTCCCGCGAGGTTGTCCAGCGAGTCGCCGGCGAGGTTGGCCGTGACGTCGGCGGTGATGTTCGACGTCGGCGCGCCCGACACCTTCGCCCCGTCGAGCAGCGTGCGCAGGTCGAGCCCGGCCACGCGCCCGGTCAGGCGCGCGGCGAAGCCGGGCGGGTAGAGGTCGAAGTGGCCGTCCACCGCCATCACGCCGCCGGGGCCGGTCAGCTCCGTCCTGAGGTCCAGGTCCTCGATCGTCCCCTTCACCCGCATCGGGCCGCGGTAGGAGCCGCGCAGCGGCAGCATCTCGTACGAGCGCGCGAGCGTCGAGAAGTTGATCGGCAGCGTCTCGAGGCTCATGTCGTACGTCAGGAACTGCTCGCCCCACGTCACGCGCCCGCTGCCGGTGGCGTGCGACGGCTCGCCCGGCCCGTCGAAGTGGCGCAGGTCGGCGTTCGTGAAGCGCACGTCCAGCCACGACGAGTCGAGCCGCGCCGCGCCCGCCACGTAGCCGCGCACGCGCGGGAAGTTCGGGTTGAGGAACTGGAGCGTCCGCAGGTCCAGCTGGTCCACGTCCACGTCGAAGCCGCGGAACGCCGTGAACGCCGGCCGGAGGATGTCCAGCTCGCCGCGCGCCGACCCGACCGTCGTCGCGCCGGCCACGTTCGCGTCGCGGAAGACGAAGTTCGACGATTCGATCTTGAAGCGGTTGAGCGGCCCGCCCGACGCGCGCACCGTGCCCGTGATCTTCCCCGCCCACGGGTACGGGAACGGCTGGCCGTTGAACTGGCGCAGGAGCCGGAAGTCCACCGGGTCCGCCTCCGCGTTCACGTCCTTCACCGCCAGCACCGGCCCGCCCACCGAGAACGTCAGGCCGCCGGTCATGCGCGAGCCGGCCGTCGTGCGCACGTCCATCTTCGACACGATGTAGTCGATGACGTGCGGGTCGCGCCGGTCGCTGCGGATGTCGAGCACGAGCCGTCCGCCGCCCTCGCTCGGCAGCGTCGGGTAGAGCCACGACGAGTCGGCGCGCACCACCATGGAGCGCACGCTGTCGAACCTCTGCGAGAAGTCCGCGAGCGAGACCGTGTCGCCCACCACGCGCAGCGCGTAGCGCGCCGGGAGCCCGCTCCCCCACACCACTTTGCCGCCGGCCGACCCGCGCGAGCCCTCGGACAGCCGGAACCTGGTCACGTTGATCCACGCCGAGTCGCCCCTCAGCAGCACGCCGCCGGCGACGTCGCGCAGGGGGAGGGGCGGCGTGCTCTCCTCGGCGTTCAGCCGCCGGATGTCGAAGTAGCGGCCGGCGCTGTCCGGGTCCGCGATGCGGACGTAGGTGGACGCGTACTCGGCGCGCGTCCAGCGCCACACCTTGCCGAAGGTCTGCACGCCCTCCGGCGCCCCGCGCTCCCAGGTGCGGCGGATCTCGTTCAGGCAGGCGAGCGGCAGCTTGCCGCACTGGTTCCCCGGCACGTTCAGCACGTTGAACGCGACCGCGCTGTCGCGGCGCGCGCCCTTGAGCGAGTCCGCCGGGTGCCACGGCATGATCAGCGTGAGCGTGGCGTCGTGCACCGTCGCCGTGTCGATCACGATGAAGTCGCCGAAGCCCGGCTCGGTGCGCGGCGGCCTCGGCTTCCCCTTCGGGAAGATCCGGCGGTAGTTCCACTCGTTGTTCTCGTACTGCCGGATGCGCACCACCGGCCGCTCGACCTCGACGCGCCGCACCAGGACGCGCCGGTCGAGCAGGTCGCGCGCGTCGAGCTGCACGAACAGCGGCCCCGTGGCGACGAACAGCGAGTCCTCGTCGTCGCGGATCTCGAGCGAGTCCACCGTGACGCCGCGCAGCAGCCCGCCCCCCAGCTTCCCGATGTAGAGCTTCCCCTTCACGCCCGGCTGGAGCTTCGCGATCAGCAGGCGGCGGACGTAGTCGCGGCCGTAGTCGGTCTGCGTGATCGAGAAGAAGGCGACGCCCGCCAGCACTCCCAGCGTGAGGAGTACGGCCGCACTGACGATGACGACGAAGCGGCGGCGGGGCATCTACTGGAATGAGAAGGCAGCGAGCGCTCGTGCTAGAAGGCCTGTCCGATCGACAAGTGCAGGGTGAGCGCGCGGATCCCTGTCTTCGCGCCCGGCGTGTACGCGGCCAGACAGTTGGCGGTGTCCTGGCGTCGCACCCTGTAGACGCGCCCGTTGATCACTTCCTGGCTCTGCGCGACCCGGTCGACGACCTGCGACGACTGGGCCGGGGGCGTGACGCAGAAGAACGACGGGATCGTCACTTCGGGGCCGGTCGGATCCCCGACTGGCCTGAGGTGCTGCACCTCCGAATAATACACCGCCCCGATCGGCCGATCGTACGTGTTATACCCGACGTCCACGCGAATTGCTCCGATCGGCGTCGCCACTCGAAAGCCCCCGCCGGGGGTGAAGCGGAAGATGCTGAAGTCCAGGTTCACGTCCTCCCCGCCCGGCTGCCGGTTCCACACCTGCCCGACGTCGCCGAAGATCACCCACTGGAGGTACTGCGACAGAAACGGACTCCGCAGCCGGTATTCCAGGTTCCCCACGACGAGCGTGTTGCCGCCCGTCGGCCGCTCCCCCACCGAGGCCGCCGTGTTCGCCTGGTAGACGAAGCTCGTGTCGCCCTCGGCCGTGACCAGCGTGTCGCCGACCTCGACGGCGTTCGCCACGTACACGAGCGGCCCCAGGAGATTCTGCCGGTAGCCGCGCACCGTGTTCGCGCCGCCGGCGAACAGCCGCTCCGCCGGCGGGATGAACTTCGGCACGTTCTCCCCTCGCAGCGAGAACGTCCGGCCCAGCACGGTGCCCAGCTGCACCCGCGCCGCCAGCACGTTGCGGCCGTGCGGCGTGTACCAGGCCAGCTCGCCCTGCAGACGATTGAACTGGAGGCTCGTGTCCGACCCCACCCACCGGTGCGCGCTTCGCACGCTCACGCGCGTCACCGAGCCGCGGCGCGGCTCGAGCTCGTTGTCCACGTGCCGCCGCGTGAGCGTGAGCCCGACCGCCGCCTGCACCTTCCGCTGCTGGAGCTCCGCCTGGTCCGCCGGATCGCACACCAGGAACACCGCGCAGAAGAGCGCCTGCTCGGCGGTCGTCTGGCCGTAGGTCAGGTCGTAGGCGGCCGTCGCCAGCAGCGGACGGAACCGGTTCAGGTCGAACGACACCACCGTGCCGATCGGCACCGTGCGCAGGTAGGCCCGGTACTCGGAGCGTCGCTCGCTGAAGACGGTGAAGGTGAGCGCGCGGAGCCCGGGAATCGCGGCCCGCGTCAGGGTCGCGCCCAGGTAATAGTTGAGCGTGTCGCTGAACGGGTCGTTCGCCGCCCCGCGGCAGAGGGCGCGCGACCAGTCCAGCGGATGCCCGATCCCGATCTTCGACAGGCGGCCCGTCAGGTCCACGCGCCCGTACCGCAGATTGCGAGCGGTCACGGCGCCCGACGTGCGGAAGCAGTCGAGCGTCGCGTAACCCACGCCCACGCGCGCCGAGTAGACGTCGCCCTCGAGGAGTCTCGCGCTGACGTTGACGAGCGAGTCGCCGGGGCGGCGGCCGGTGTCCGGGCGCACCTCCACCTGCCGGAACAGGTCGGTCTGAAAGAGCCGGCGCCGCGCCTCGATCAGCTCCCGCTCGCTATACGGGCGCCCCGGCCGCAGTCCCATCACCCGCCGGATCGCGTCGTCGCTGGCGTGACGGCGGCCGCCGCTCAGCGGCGTCGACTCGATCCGGATCTCGCCCACTCGCGCGTAGACGCCCGGCAGCGCCTGCGGCGTCACCGCGGCGCTGTACGTCTCCCGGTGCGTTCGCGACTCGCGCAGCACGTCGGCGTCCGGGTATCCGTTGTCGTGCAGGCGGCGGCGCAGCGTGTCCAGCGTCGCCGCCTCGGCGTACACGTCGTACGGGTGGCCCACGCGCAGCGGCAGGTTGCGCACGACGCGCGTGCTGTCGCGGACCGAGTCCAGCCCCTGGACGAACAGCGTGTCGACGACCATCGGCCGCCCTTCGCGTATGCGAAAGGTGATGTCCACCCGGTTGCCGCCCAGGTCGCGGACCGCGGTGTCCACCGCGACGTCCGGGTACCCCTTCCGCCGGTAGTAGACGATCAGCGCTGCGCGGTCGAGCGGGAATCGCTCGCGGTCGAGGCAGCGCTGGGCGCCGATGACGCGCAGGTAGCGGCGCCCGAAGCCCGACGCCGTCACGTACACCGCCGCCGAGAGCTGCGCGTCGGAGAACGCGCGGTTCCCCTCGAACCGCACGGCGCGCACCTCGGGCTCGCCGTGCTCGCAGCCGGCCGCGTCCTGCGCCGCCGCGGGACGCGCGCTCCCGGCGATCGGCGGGAGCGCCAGCGCGAGCGCGAGCGCGAGCCCGCGTACGTTCGTGCGCGATCGCGAACTGTTCGCCGGGGCGACCGTCGCCACCGCCTACTCGGCCTGCCTTCGCGAGATCGAGCGGCGCCGGACGGGCGCCAGCCGCGGGTCGTTCGCCGGCGTGAGCGGCGCCCGCTGCATCAGGATGCGCGCGACGTAGAAGGCCGCGAGTCCCACGCCCACGCCCACGCCGATGGCGGGAAGCAGGCCGCCGAAGTCGAGCTGCCGCCGATAGTAGTACGTGTCCGGCCGGATGGCGCGGTCCGCGCGGTCGTCCGGGCGGGCAATGACTTCGGTCATGTCGTCTCTCGGTGAAGTTCAGCCTTCAGCTGATCGGGCTCGCCGCCTGGCCGCTCGGTAACAACACCCGGGACGCCCGGGCCCCTATCGTAGGACACATGTCGCCGCCGGAGTGCGCCGAGCGCCGAGCGCCGAGCCTCGACTCGCTTACACCGACCCGGCGAGGATGGTGCCCGCGCCCTGCCGCTTCGCGCGCCGCTTCACCTCCGCCGCCTGCGCACCCAGGTGCGCGATCGACACCCAGTGCGCGGGCTCCACATGCAGGAGCGCGGCCGAGAGGCGGGCGATCGGGAAGTGGCGCGGCGTGCCGTCGCGGTCGACGCCGGCGAACGTCTCCTTCGCCACCGCCTCGTCCCCGACCGCATGACGAATCACGTCGCGGAAGCGGTCGGCGCACTCGCGGACCATCGCCTCCGCCCGCTCGGCCGACGAAACGATCAGGAAGTCATCGCCGCCGATGTGGCCGACGAAGTCCCCCGGACTTCCCGCCGTGACGAGCGCGTCGACGAGCGCCACGCCCGTGGCCTTGATCACGCGGTCGGCGATCGCGAAGCCGAAGGTGTCGGCGAACGCCTTGAAGTTGTCCAGGTCGATGTAGCAGACCGTGAACGGCTGCGCGGCCGCGAGCCGGCGCTGGATCTCGCTCTCGATCGCGCGGCCGCCCGGGAGGCCGCTGGTGGGATTGCGGTCCGCCTCGCGCCGGACGAGCCGGAGCAGCGCCGTCACCCGCGCCCGCAGCTCGCGCGGGTCGAAGGGCTTGGCGAGGTAGTCGTCCGCGCCCGCCTCGAACCCTTCGATCTTGCTCTCGATCGCGCCCTGGCCGGTGAGCATGAGCACCGGGATCCGCTCGGTGAACGGGTTCCCCTTCACGCTCCGGCAGACCTCGATGCCGGACATGTTCGGCATGTCCAGGTCGAGGATCAGCAGGTCGGGCTCGCGCCGGTCGATCGAGTCGAGCGCCTGCACGCCGTCGGCCACGAGTGCGACCTCGTGCCCCGATGCCTCGAGGAAGGTGCGAACCATGGTCCGCATGTCCTCGTTGTCATCGGCGTACAGCAGATAGCTCACGGCGGGCTAGATTGACGCATCGGGGAAGGCTGGGTAAGTTCTCGCGCCACACTACTTATGTCAACCGATTGCGGATTGCGGACCGCCGATTGCTGATTCATTTCGACGCAGCTCCACAACCCGAAATCAGCAATCCGCAATCGCCATGCGATCCACCGCACTGCTCGTTCTCGCCGCGTCCCTCGCCTGCCGCGGAGGCGGGGACGCGTCGGGCGACCGCCGCACGCTGGTCGACTCGCGCGACAACGAGGACCCGCGCTCGCTCGACCCCGCGCTCTCGACCGACGTCCCGACCGGGCGCGCGGTCGCCTACGTCTTCGACGGGCTGACGCGCTTCACCCCGGACGCGCGCCTGGAGCCGGGGCTGGCCGAGCGCTGGGACGTGAGCCCGGACGGGCTGACGTACACGTTCCATCTCAGGCAGGGTGTCAAGTTCCACGACGGGACACCCTTCGCCGCGCGGCACGTGGTCCACAGCTTCCGGCGCGCGCTGGACCCGGCGTCGCTCGGCGGGCGCCCCACCCCGCTCCTGCCGATCAAGGGCGCCTCCGACTTCAACACGAAGCGCGCCACCGACGTTGCCGGCGTCGTCGCGCGGGACGACAGCACCGTCGTCGTCACGCTCGGCGAGCCGCTGGCCTTCTTCCCGAAGCTCCTCGCCATGCCGGTCGCGGCGATCGTACCGGACAGCACCACGAAGGACTTCGGGCTCCACCCGGTGGGCACCGGCCCCTGGAAGTTCGTCGAGTGGCAGCACGACGACTTCCTTCGCTTCGCCGCCAACCAGAGCTACTGGGGCGGCGCGCCCAGGTTCGATTCGCTCGTCGCCCGCATCATCCCCGAGAAGAGCACCGCCGTCGCCGAGTTCGAGAGCGGGAACGTGGACGTGCTGCTCGTTCCCGAAGCGGACACGCCGGAGTGGGAGCAGACCGATGAGCGGAAGGGGCTGCTCCAGAGCGCCCCCGCGCTGCGCTTCGTGCACGTCGCCATCAACACCACGCGCGGCCCGCTGGCCAAGCGCGAGGTGCGGCAGGCGATCAACCACGCGGTCGACGTGGGCTCCGTGCTGCGGCAGCTCTTCGGCAGCCGCGGCCGGCGCGCGGCCGGCGTCATCCCCCCGATTCTCGAGGGCGCCGACACCACGCGCCAGCCCTACGCGTTCGACCCCGCGAGGGCGAGGCAGCTCCTCACGCAGGCGGGCTACCCGAACGGGATCGACATCGAGCTCTGGGTGTCGCCGGTCTACGTGCGCCTCGCGCAGACGATCCAGGGCTACCTGTCGCAGTCCAACATCCGCGCCAAGCTCGTGCAGCGAGACGCGCCCTCGGTGCGCGAGGCCGCGCGCAAGGGCGAGACGGACATGTCGGTGCGCGACTGGTACGCCGACTACCCGGACGCCGAGAACTTCCTCTACCCGCTGCTCTACAGCGCGAACAAGGGCGTGGGGGGCAACTACTCCTTCTACGCGAACCCCGAGTTCGACCGCCGCGTGGCCTCGGCGCGCCGCGAGCAGAACGACACGCTGCGCGCACGCCTCTACCGCGAGGCCGACGCCCTGGCGTTCACCGACGCGCCGATGCTGTACCTGTTTTTCTACAACGAGCTGTACGCGGTGCAGCCCTGGGTGCGGAACTTCCAGGTCCCGGTGATCTTCAACGGCCAGCGCTGGCTGGGCGTCGAGCTCAGGAACCGCGGGGGGCGGTAGCAGGGGCGACGCGCGCGTCGCCGCGCCTGGAACCCGGCAATCTGGCGAGGTCGTATCGTGATTTCGTTCATCCTCCGCCGCCTCCTCCTCGCCGTCCCGACGCTGTTCGGGGTCCTGGTCGTCGCGTTCATCCTGCTCTTCATCGCGCCGGGCGACCCGGTGCAGGAGATGGTCGGCGAGCGCGCCGACGCCGCGACGATCGAGCGCCTCCGCCGCGAGCTGCGGCTCGACGAGCCGCTGCACGTCCAGTTCGCCAGCTACGCCTCCGGGGTCATCCGCGGCGACCTGGGCCGCTCCTACATCACCGGGCGGCCGATCCTGCGGGACATCCTGGAGCGATTCCCGAAGACGCTGCTCCTGGCGAGCGCGGCGATGATCCTGGCGTCGATCACCGGGATCGCGATCGGCATCCTGAGCGCGCGGCGCCCCGGCGGCTGGTTCGACCGCACCGCGCTGGCCGTGGCGTACCTCGGGATCTCGTTTCCGGTCTACTGGGTGGGGCTGATCCTGATCCTGTTCTTCGCGGTCATCCTCCGCTGGCTCCCGCCGTCCGGCTACGGCCGCCCGGAGTTCCTGATCCTCCCCGCGCTCACCCTCGGCTCGCGCTCGATCGCGTTCCTCGCCCGCGTCACTCGCTCGTCGATGCTCGACGCCCTGAGCGGCGACTACGTGCGCACGGCACGAGCGAAAGGGCTGCGGGAGCGCGTGGTCACGGTGCGCCACGCCCTCCGCAACGCCCTGATCCCCATCATCACGGTCCTCGGCCTCGACTTCGGCTACTACCTCACTGGCAGCATTCTCACCGAGACGATCTTCAGCTGGCCCGGACTCGGCCGCTACGTGGTGAACGCCATCGCCCGGCGCGACCTCCCCGCCATCCAGGGCTCGGTCCTCTTCCTGAGCGTGGTGTTCGTCCTCGTGAACCTGCTCACCGACCTGGCCTACGCGAAGGCCGACCCGAGGGTGGCGTACGATTGAAGCGATACGCGATACGCGATACGCGATTCGTGATTCGCGAGTCGCGTATCGCACTTCCGTCTTGCGCAACGGCGGCAAAAAGTGAACAAATGGAGTCCCCAGCGGTACCACCCATCCAATGGCCCAGCCCGCCACCGCCGTCCGCCGCTTCGGGGCGTGACGCGAGAGGGCGCCGAGGCGTCGCCACGCCGGTCCTCGTTCGGCCGCCACCGTTTCTCCCGTAGCCCGGAGGTCGCCATGCTCGCGATCATCATGAGTTTCTTCGC
>DATFPD010000196.1:0-13561 GCA_035265005.1 Gemmatimonadaceae bacterium
GAACTTCGCCGCGCTGCTCGGCGACCCGCGCTTCGTGGCGCTGCTGGACGGGCGGTGATCCGGCGGCGGGCGCGGCCCCTCATTCGAGACGATCGGAGGACGTGACGATGACGAGAGCATCATGCCTGACGACGGCCGCGCTGCTGGCCGTGGCGGCGGGCGCCGCGGGGGCGCAGGCGGGCGCGTCGCCGCTGTGGGGGGCGCTGCGGCCGGGGCCGCACGCGGTCGGGTTCAAGATCGTGAAGGGGTACGACTACACGCGGACGGCGCGGGCGAAGGCGGGCCCCGCGGACACCGCCGAGCGGGCGATGCCGTCGGTGGTCGGCGTCTGGTATCCGGCGCGGGCCGGGGCGCGCGGCGCGGCGATGACGTACGGCGCCTACCAGGACGCGGGCGCGTACCAGGTGGGACAGCTCGCCGAGCCGACCGAGGCGCAGCGGCGCACCGCCGACCGCGACCTCAAGTCGTTCTTCGAGCGGCCGTTCAACTTCCCCTTCGGCGCCGTGCCCGAGGAGCGGTGGCAGCGGCTGCGCGCCACCGCCACCGTCGCCGTGCGCGACGCGGCGCCAGCGGCGGGACGATTCCCGCTCGTCTTCGGGACCGGGCAGCCGCTCACGCACGCCGTCCAGGGGGAGTACCTGGCGAGCCACGGCTACGTGGTGGCGATGGCGCTGCCGATGGGCGGCGGCGGCGCCGGCGCGGCGGGCACCGAAGGACTGGTGCGCGACCAGGAATACCTGCTGGCGGCGATGCGGCGCGAGCCGAACGTGGACCGCAACCGACTTGGCGTGATGGGCTTCAGCTACGCCGGCTTCCCGGCGTTCACGCACGCCATGCGCAGCCCGGACGTGGACGCGGTGGTGCTGCTGGAGAGCGCGGTCTTCTCGCCGCAGTACGCGGCGAACCTGAAGCCGTCGCCGTTCTACGACGTGGCGCGGCTGCGCGCGCCGCTGCTGTACGCCGCGCGCGCCAGCATCCGGCGCGACCTGGACCGCCCGGAGCCCTTCGACTCGCTCCGCTACTCGCGGCGCATCGTCTGGCAGGTGAACGACACGTCGGTGGTGCACCAGGACTTCGGCACGCACGGGTCGGCGAGCGCGGCGGTGCTGCAGATGCGTGGTGCCGCGCGCGACCCGGCGATGCGCACGTTCGAGACGGTGACCGAGGAGGTGCGGCGCTTCTTCGACGCCTACGTGAAGCGCGACCCGGCGGCGCTGGCGGCGCTCGACCGCGCGCCCGAGGAGCTGGGGGTGCCGCGGGGGCTAGTGACGGTGGAGCGCCGCGACCCGGTCCGGCCGGCGCCGGCGCCGCAGGAGCTCGTGGCGATCGTCACCGAGCGCGGGATCGGCGCGGCGCTGCGCGCGTACGAGGACGCGCGGCGCGAGGACCCGGCCGCGGAGCTGTTCCGCGAGCCCACGCTCAACCAGATGGGCTACCGGCTGCTGGGCGCCGGCCGGACGAAGGACGCGATCGAGATCTTCAAGCTCGCGGTGGCCGCGTACCCGTCCTCGGCGAACGCCCACGACAGCCTGGCCGAGGCATACGAGGCGGACGGCAACGCGGCGCTGGCGATCGAGCACGCCGAGCGGACGCTGCGCGCGATCTCCGCGCCCGGCGCCGGACCTAACGACGGGCTGGCCAACGTCGCCAACCAGCGGCTGCGCCGCCTGCGGGGCGGGGGGAACCCGTAGTGGGGCGGCGCGCGCTGTCCCGCGGACTGCTCGCGCTCGCCGCGCTCGCCCTGGCCGCGGCGGCCCCGCCCGCGCTCGCGCAGGGGGCGGCCGCCGCGGCCCGCTACCCACAGTGGGGCGGGCTGGAGCCCGGACCGTACGGCGTGGGGTTCACAGTGGTGCAGGCGTACGACTACACGCGCCCCTACTGGCCGAGGACCGACTGGCGCGGGCGGCCGGCGGAGGGCGAGACCGCGCGCCCGATGCAGCTCGCGATCTGGTACCCGGCTCGGGCCGCGGCTCAGGCCGAGGCTCGGGGCGCGCGGGCGATGACCTTCGGCGACTACCTGCGCGTGGCGGGCGGCGAGCTGGGGGCGGGCCTGCGCGCCGACTCGCTGCGGCGCGAGGTCGAGCGGGAGTTCCGCGGCGGGCCGCTCGCCCCCTACTTCGAGGGGGGCGTGAGCGACTCCGCCTATCGACGCGTGCTGGCGACCCCGGTGGCCGCGGTGCGCGACGCGCCGCCCGCCGCCGGCCGATTCCCGGTGCTGGCCAACGGCGGCATCGGCGGCCCGCTCACGCACTCGGTGCGCATGGAGTACCTGGCGAGCCACGGCTACGTCGTGGTCGCCATCCCGCTGCTCAACAGCGGGCCGGCGTTCCACGGGCGCGGCGAGTGGACGGCGAAGGCGATGCAGGCGGCGGCCGAGGACGTGGGGTTCGTCTACGGCTTCGTGCGGTCGCTCCCGTACGCCGACCGGGACCGTTTCGCCGTCGTCGGCATGGGGTCGCACGCGGGCGTGCTGTTCCAGATGCGGACGATGCGGCTGTCGGCGCTGGCGTCGCTCGAGGGGCAGTACCCGGAGGCGCTCCGCCGCTCGCCGGACTACGACCTCGCGCGCGTGCGCGTGCCGGTGCTCGACGCGATGAACTCGGACTACAACGGCGACCGCGTGGACCCGATGCTCGACTCGATGCGCTACGCCGACCGCTGGGTGCTGCGCTTCGCCGACCTGCCGCACGCGCAGACGTACCAGTTCCCGCGCGTCGCGCACCCGGAGCGGGCGGCCGAGCAGCGCGGCTACGAGGTGGTGTCGCGCTACGCGCTCGAGTTCTTCGACGCCACGCTCAAGGGGGACACAGCCGCCGCGGCCTACCTGGCGCGCGCGCCCGAGGGGAACGGCCTGCCGCCCGGCTTCATGACGGTGCGGCACCTCCCGGCGCAGCCCGCGGTGCCGACCGAGGGCGAGCTGCTGCTGCTGGTGCGCGAGGGGCGCGTGAACGAGGCCGCGGCCGCGTACGCGGAGGCGACGGCTCGCGACTCGGCGTACCGCGGCTTCTCGTACCAGGCGCTCGCCGACGTGGCGTTCTTCGTCATGCGCGACCACGGCCCGCGCGTCGCGCTCGGCGCCTACCAGCTGCTGCTGGCCGCGTACCCGGGCGTGCCGCGCACGCACTACATGATGGCGCAGGCGCACGAGCGCCTGGGCGACCGGGACGGGGCCGTGCGCGAGCTCGAGCGCGCCCTCGCGGCGCTGTCGTCGTCGCCGTCGATCGCGGAGGCCGAGCGGGCGCGGTGGGACCGCGACATCCGGGGGCAGATCGAGCGGCTGAGGCGGTGAGTCGCCCAGCCTAACGGTCCTTCAGCACGAACCCCTGGAGCGGTACCCCGCCGTCGGGGCGGTCGGCGGCGACGACGGTGAGGCCGGCGCCGCTGCCGGGCGCCACGCTGGGGAGGTCGAGGCGCACGGCGCCCGCGCGGCCGGCCGGTGGGGTGCCGGAGGGGACGAACCGCAGCTGGTACGTGGCGACGGGGAGCGTCAGGTAGTACGAGACGTCCCGGAAGGACATGGTCTGGACCGCCGCGGTGGCCGCCGACAGCTCGGCGCCGGGCGCGGTCACGAAGACGTCCAGCGTGCCGCCGCTGGGGCTCATGTTCGCGATTCGGAGGCGCGCTTCCCCGGCGGCCGGCGCCTGGTTGTCGTCGGTCGTGACGTAGGTCGTCACCACGCCGCCCCGCGTGCCGCCGAGCAGGTACACCGTGCGGTGCTGCGCCTCGGGGACGATGAGCGTGAACGCGCCGAGGGTGACGCTCGTGTCGGAGGAGCGCTTGAGGACGAGCGAGCGGTTGCCGGCCAGGACGGCGGCGTAGCCCGCGGCCGAGGACGACGGAAGGGCGGCGGGGGTGGCGTGCGTGTAGCCGAGGCTCACCCCGAAGGGCACGTTGTCGAGCAGCGCGTCGAGCGGGACGCGCGCCGGGTCGGTGACCAGATTCACCAGGCGCACCTGCCCCGTGGGGCCTGCGGGCGCGAACGGCCCGACGTTGCGGTCGGGCCAGCACGCCGCGGCGGCGAGGGCGACGGCCGCGACGGCCGCGACGGCGGCGGTGGAGCGGAGGAACATGGGCGTCGGCTTCACGAGAGAGGCGCGGAGGAGATAGACGATAGTTTCGGCCCCATCTGCTAGCCAGACGCCTCGGCGACGAGGACGACCGACGCCGGCTTCCCGGTCGCCGGGTGCGGCGGCTCGCGCAGCTCGACCAGGCGCAGCCCGCTGGACACGAGCAGCGCCACCCAGCTCTCCAGCGTGCGGAAGTACCACGGCGCCGGGTCGGTGAACTCGGCGCCGAACCCCGCCCACGAGCCTGCGCGCCAGCCGTCCCGGTACGGCTGGTCACCGGAGGCCACGAGCGGGTGCAGCGTCTGGACGATGAAGGCGCCGCGCGGCGAGAGCAGGGCGGGCACGCGGCGAACGAGGGCGTCCACGGCGTCCTTGCCGATGAGCGAGAAGTTGGCGACGGCGACGTCCACCGCGAGGTGCAGCTCGCCCGCGGCGATGGCCTCGTACGAGGCGACGCGGAACTCTCCGCCGCCGGCGCGCGCCGCCTGCTCGACGAGCGCCGGCACCGCGTCGACGCCGGTCGCGCGCACCCCGCGCCCCGCGAGCTCGCGCACGAGCCACCCTTCGCCGCATCCGATGTCGAGCGCGGTGCGCGGCGACCGACTCATCACGGCATCGATGATCGCCTGGTTGGTGACCAGCGCCCGGCTCTCGATCCGGCTCTCGCGCACGGCGTCGGTCCACGGCGCGGCGTTCTTTCGCCACGAGTCGATGATCTTCGCGTCGCTGAGCGGGTCCATGTGGAGGCGAGCCAGTGCGAGGGGGACGGCGAGGGTGACGGCGAACGGAGGGAGCGAGGCCGGGAATTCGACGTTCGGCTTGACACTGCGTGCGCGCGAATGAGCATTTCGACGACTGCCGGCGGCCCTCTGCCGCGGGCACGCACGTTCGTTCACGCGCGATGAAGCGCGGAGGAGCGCATGAAATCAGTATCTCGTCGGCTCTCGCTCGTCGCGTCCGCCCTCCTGCTGGCGGTCGCGCCGGCGGCGGCGTGGGCGCAGGGCACCGGCACCGTCCGCGGGCGCATCACGTTCGCGACCGGCGGGCAGGGCGTGGCGGCGGCCCAGGTCACGATCAACAACACTACGCTCGGCGCCGTCACCCGAGATGACGGCGAGTACGTCATCACCGGCGTGCCCGCCGGGCGGCAGGTCGTCATCGCGCGGCGGATCGGGCTGACGCCGGAGCGGCGGGAGGTCATCGTGGTCTCCGGCCAGACGGTGACCGCCGACATCACGCTGCGCGAGGCGGCGGTGCAGCTCAACGAGGTCGTCGTCACCGGCACCGCGGCGCCCACCGCGCGCCGCGCGCTCGGGACGAGCGTGGCGAGCGTGGACAGCACGCTGCTGCGGCGCGCCGACGCGGTCTCGGTGGACCAGGCCCTTCAGGGGAAGGTGGCCGGCGCGCAGATCACGCAGAACTCCGGGAACCCCGGCGGCGGCGGCATCACCGTGCGGCTGCGCGGCACCAGCTCGTTCATCGCCGGCTCGGACCCGCTGTACCTCGTCGACGGCGTGATCGTGGACAACAGCTCGGCGGACCTGCGCGGCAACCTCGGCGTCCGCGGCAACGTCCAGAACCGCCTCGCGGACATCAACCCCGCCGACATCGAGCGGGTCGAGATCATCCGCGGCGCGGCGGCGGCGGCGCTCTACGGCTCGCGCGCCAACAACGGCGTCGTCCAGATCTTCACCAAGCGTGGGCGCCCCGGGCGCACCCGGCTCGGGCTCCAGACGCGCTACGCGACGAGCGAGCTGCGGCGGCGGATCGGCGTGAACACGTACCCGTTCGACGCCTCGGGGCTGCCCGTCGACCGCTTCGACTATCAGGACCAGCTCTTCACCACCGGCAACACCGGCGAGGCGAACCTGAGCGTCGAGGGCGGCGACGAGCGCACGACGTACTACATCAACGGGTCGTGGCTGAAGGACGACGGGATCCTCCGCTCGACGTCGTCGGATCGGCGGGGCGCGCGCATCAACCTGAGCCAGCAGCTCTACCCGCGGCTCAAGGTGGACCTGGGCGCGAACTTCGTAAACACCCACAACGAGTTCCAGGTGAACGGCGAGGGGAACGGCGTGATCACCGCGTTCCTCTTCACCCCGACGAACTTCAACTTCTTCCCGGTCAACGGCATCTACCCGCTGTCGCCGGTGTCGAGCGCGAACCCGCTGTACGCCATCGACCGGTTCCGGAACCCGCAGGACGTCAACCGGTTCGTCGGCAGCGCGCACTCGCGCTTCCAGCTGCTCGACAACCTGGCGATGGACTACACCCTCGGCTACGACGGCTACACGCTGGAGCAGGGTGAGTTCATCCCGCGCGGCGCGTTCGCGCCGCCCAACTCCAACGCCAACGGCCTCGCGGCGAACGCGGTCCGCGGCTCGCGGATCATCAACCAGGACGGCGTCGCCACGCTGAACACGCGCACGCCGGGTGAGATCGACCTGACGACGTCGGTCGGATTCAACTACACCACGCAGCAGATCCGCACGACCGTGGCGCGCAGCAACGAGCTGCTGCCGATCGGCGAGCTGGTGACCGCGGGCGCCACCTTCGGCGCGGCGCAGGACCTGACGGAGCTGGCGACGCTCGGCTTCTACGGCCAGCAGAACGTGGCCTGGCGCGACCGCCTGTACCTGAGCGGCGCCATCCGCTGGGACGCTTCGTCGACCTTCGGCGCCGAGGAGCGCTGGCAGATGTTCCCCAAGCTCTCGGCGTCGTACGTCCTGTCCGAGGAGGACTGGTTCCGCGGCCTCCCGGGCAACAACGCCCTCAGCTCGCTGCGGCTGCGGGCGGCGCTCGGCTACGCCGGCAACCAGCCGTCGGTGCTCAACGCCTACTCGCGCTTCTCGAACTACGCGCCGGCCGGCCTCGACACGCGGTCGGGACTCGTGAACAGCACGATCCTCGGCAACCCGGGGCTCAAGCCGGAGCGGCAGCGCGAGGTGGAATTCGGCGCCGACCTCGGCCTGTTCCACGACCGCCTGTCGCTCGAGGGGACGCGCTACGACAAGCTCGTCACCGACCTGCTCTACTTCCGCCCCGTCGCCCCGACGACGGGCTACTCGCTCCAGTTCGCGTCGATCGGCTCGATGTCGAACAAGGGGTGGGAGCTGCTCGCCCGCTCGGTGAACGTCGACCGCCCGAAGTTCAACTGGACGTCGACGGCCACGTACAGCCGGAACAGGAACCGCGTCGAGTCGCTCAGCATCTCCGACTTCCAGTCGGCCTCGGGGTACCCGAACCGCGTCCGTGCGGGCGAGCCGATCGGGATCTTCTACGGCGCCTACGCCATGCGGAACTGCCAGACGGGCGCCTTCCTGCTCGACTCGATCGGCCGGCTGCGGCCGAGTCCCACCGTGCCCGCGCTTCCGCTCGACCCGGCGGCGCAGGACACGTCGCAGCGGCGCCGGCTCTCCGGCGGCACCTGCAACGATTCGACGAACAAGATCCTCGGCGACCCGAACCCCGACTGGCTCGGCTCGCTGCTGAACGAGATCACGTTCGCGAAGAATCTGCGCTTCCGCGTGCTGCTCGACGGCACGTTCGGCAACGACGTCATGAACCTGACGGCGCGCATCCAGGACCTGGGCGCGGCGCTCAACAGCCCGGAGACGCAGGCCGAGTTCCTCCCGTACGGGGACCCGCGCCGGCAGGGGCCCGGCTACTACGCGCGGCGGCTCTCGATCTTCGAGCAGTACGTGGAGGACGGGAGCTTCGTGAAGCTGCGCGAGGTGTCCGTCTCCTACCTGCTCGACATGCCGTGGACGCGGCGCGTCTTCAGTCAGGGGATCGACCTGACGCTCTCGGGACGCAACCTGAAGGTGTGGACCGACTACAGCGGCTACGACCCGGAGCTCAACCTCTTCGGCCAGAACGCCACGACCGGGACGACCGGCACCGTGGCCGACCGCGGCTTCGACTTCGGCGGCTACCCGATTCCGCGGACGTGGTCGATCAGCGCCCGCTTCGTGTACTGAGGCACCCATGAAACTCAAGCTTCTGTTGGCCGCGTGCGGCGCCTTCGCCCTCGCGGCCTGCGACCTCGACCGCGACAACCCGAACGCGCCGACCCAGGAGGTCGCGCTGTCGTCGGCGGACGGGATGATCGGGCTGGCGGTGGGGCTCCAGAACCGCTTCACCAGCTCCAGCGCGCAGCTCGCCTACTCGGCGGGCGTGGTGACCGACGAGCTGGGCGCGGTCGCGGCGGCGGTGGTCACGATCAGCGACGCCGAGCTGGGGCAGGTCCCGGCCGGCGCCAACCTCACCGGCGACCTGTGGGGCTCCAGCTACCGCACGATCAAGACGGCGAACGACATCCTTGTCAACGCCCGGGGCATCGAGATGGACCCGGGCACGCGGAGCGGCATCCTCGCACTGGCGTACGTGCTCAAGGCGGGGGCCATCGGCGAGCTGCTGATGGCCTACGAGCGGGTGGCGCTCGACACGTACGGCACCGGGGGGGCGACGACCTTCGCCGACCGCGCGACGGCGCTCGCCTCGGTGCGCACGCTGCTCGACTCGGCGGAGCAGACGCTGAACGAGACGCCGCCCAGCACGGTCTTCTCCACCACGATCCTCGCCCGCGGGTTCGACCTGCGGAACACGCTGTTCGCGTACCGGGCGCGCTACGACCGGATGGCGGGGCGGTACACCGAGGCGCTCGCGGCGGCGAACGCGGTGAGCCGCACGGTGTTCTCCCAGTTCCCCCACGACGCCACGGTCCCCAACCGGCTGTTCTCCTTCTCCAGCGGCTCGTCCGGGGTGCTGCCGAGGGACGTCTTCCTCGCCGCCGCCGCCGCCGCGGGCGAGACCGTGCGCGGCACGTACCACGTGACCGCCACCGCCAACCTCAACGGGCGGGTGGAGCCGCTGGACAACTACGCGCGCTACAACGTGAACTCGGCGTCGTTCCCGTCCTACTACCCGGACGAGGTGCTGCTGATCAAGGCCGAGGCGCTGCTGTTGCTCAACCGCGAGACCGAGGCGCGGGCGGCGCTCGACTCGGTGCGGCGCGACTGCTCGACCGCCGCGACGCCGTTCGGCGCGGTGACGGGCGACCCGAACGCCTGCCGGCCGCCGCTGACGGGCACCGAGACGCCGGCGCAGCTGCTCGACGAGATCTACGCCAACCGGCGCTTCGAGCTGTTCGCGACCGGGCTGCGCTGGGAGGACCTGCGCCGCCGCGGGCTGGTGGGCTCGGCGGCGTCGGCGCCCACGAAGCGGTGCTGGCTCCCGTACCCGATCACCGAGCGCAACGCGAACCCGAACGCGTCGCGGACGGCGCTCCCCGACCCGGAGTCCGAGGCCCCGCCGCCTAACGGGTCTGCCTGCTCGAACCTGATCGTCACGCTCCCACCGCTCCCATGACCGCTTCCCGAACCGCCATGCTCGCCGCTCGCAAGCTCGTGCTCCTGCCGGCGCTCGCCGCGGCCGTCGTCGCGCTCGGCGGCTGCGACGAGGAGAAGCTGCCCACGGGCCCGCGCCCGACGCAGGACTTCGGCCGCGTGCGCTTCGTGAACGCCGCGCGCGACGCGGCGCGCACCGACCTGCGCACCGACGTGACGCTGGAGGGCACGCCGTTCGCCGCCGGCCTGGCCTACGGCGCCGGCTCGCCGCAGATCGCGGCCGGCGCCGCGCCGGCGACCTTCTACTACCCGGTGTACACCGGCAGCCGCCAGTTCGTGGTCACGCGCACGCAGGAGACGGCGCCCACGACGGCGCCGGTGCAGGTGCTCACCCAGCCGTTCACGGTCGCCGCGAGCACGGACTACACCGTGCTCGCGGTCGGCGCCGCGCCGACGATCGAGGGCGTGGTCGTCACCGACGACAACACGCCGCCGGCGGCCGGCCAGGTGAAGTTCCGCGTGATCAACGCGGCGCCCACCCGCGCCTCGATCGACGTATACGTGACGACCACGCCCCCGACCGGCACCCCGGCGCCGGACATCGGCCCGCTGGCGCCCACGTTTTCGGGCGTCGCCTACAAGGCGGCGAGCGGCTACGTGAGCCTGCCAGCGGGGAACTACACCTTCCGCTTCACGGCGGCCGGCTCCAAGCAGCTACTCGGCACCGCGACTGTCCCGACCGCCGTCGCCACCGGCGCGCTGGCCGCGGGCGCGATTCGCACGGTCGTCGCCTTCACCCCAGCCACGGGCACCGCGACCGTGGGGGCGACGGTGCTGTCGGATAGGTAGTGCAGGGACTGAGGGATGGGGGATGCGGGAGGGACGCGAGGGCGGTGGCCCTGTCATCCCGCACGCAGTGTCGGGATCGCCGTCCGTGCCGCGATGCCACAGCGCATCCCGGCCGGGAGAGCGATCCCGACACTGCGTGCGGGATGACAGGGCCACCGCTGTCTCGCCCGCTCTTCTCCCTCAGTCCCTCAGTCCCTGCACTTCTCAGTGTCGCATCGCCACGTAGATGACGCCCGAGCTGTGGCCTGTGCCCCAGCGGGTGGTGGCGTCCGGGCCGCTGTAGTAGCGGATCTCGGCGACGCCGTCGCGCGGGATGTCCCGCAGCGCCTCGATGCCGCCCATGCGCACGTTGTCCACGTACACCTGTGCGGTGCGCGGGACCGAGGTGCGGAACGACGGCGGCCCACGGTCCACCAGGAAGGCCGGGCGCAGTCGCCTGACGAGGTCGTAGGCGTTCTGCGCCTCGGTCGAGGCGCTGATCTCGTCGAGCGAGATCACGTTGCGGTTGTCGCGCGCCGACTGGCGCTGCGGCGGCCGGGGCGCCGCGGCGGGGGCCCCGTTCGGGTCGGGCGCGGAGCGGACGCACGCCGCGGCGACGGCGACCGCCCCGAGTGCGATACCGAGCACCGTCGCGCGGATCGGGGCGAGGGCTGGCATGAGCGAACCTCCCGGTGTGCGTCGGTCGTGACGGGGGAAGTCGACGGATGAATAATGGGGCGGGGGACGGGCGGGGGCCATAGAGGCGGGACGCGGGATGCGGGACGCGCGGGGAGGGTGGAACGGTGCGATGCGATGCGGGAAACGTGGCCGGGACGTGGGAGGGGCGTCGCGCGCGACGCCCCTCCGGCATCCCGATCACGAACCGTCCCGCCGCGAATGTCACCACCCCCGCGCATCCCGCATCCCGCATCCCGCATCCCGCTACTTCAGCGCCTCCCAGATGCGCTCGTCCTCCGGGCCCAGCACCCAGACCGAGATCCCGCGCAGCCGCTTCTCGCGCGCCAGCGCCAGGCGGAGCTGGAAGCTGCGGGCGTCCTCGACGAACAGCCACTCGAAGGTCCCGCCGTTCTCGTAGAAGCCGTACGTCACGCCCTGCCGGTCGTCCCACTGGAGCTTGGCGCCGTAGCGCTCGGCGAGGCCGGTCGCCCAGCGGTGGCTGATCGCCTCGGCCCACGAGCGGGCGCGCTCCGGGAGTGTGTTGTCCTCGCGCGTGAACCAGTGCATGCTCTGCGTCGCGATCCCGAGCGACAGCTTCTCCGGCGGCACGTAGCGGAGGAAGTAGTCGGCGACGTCGCGCATCCAGGGGAGCCCCGCCTGCGGCCCCGGCGGCGTGCGCCGCGTGTGCTGGCTGTAGGACATGATCGTCACGAAGTCCCCCACCCGGCCGAGCGCCGCCAGGTCGTAGCCGGCGCGCCAGCTGTCGAACAGGAAGCGATGGTAGGGGAGCGCGCCCGCCTCCTCTCCCGGGCGGTGCACGACCGCGATGCTGATCGTGCAGCCGGCGCGATGCAGCGCGTCCGCCGCCTCGGTGTACCAGGCGGTGAGCCGGTCGCGATCCTGGATCGAGACGTTCTCGATGTCGAACTGCCACCCCCAGTAGCCCTGCGAGCGACACAGCTCGGCCATCGAGCGCGTGGCGCGGGCGCGGGCGGCGGTGTCCGCCAGGAGCTTGCGCAGCGACGGCTGGTGGAAGCCCTCGTTGACGAGGAGCGGCATGACCTTCACGCCGCGCGCCTTCGCCAGCTCGAGCACCCGCCGGTCCACCTCCCCCCACACGATGCCGAGGCTGTCCACCCGGTACGCGCCCGGCGCGACGACGCTGATGCGGTCGGCGTGCCGGACGAAGCTCTCGTAGCTGTCCTCGGTGTCGGTGTGGTAGAAGAGGCGTTCGAGGGAAGGCTGTGCCTGCCGCTGCTGCTGGCCCAGCGCGACGGAGCGCGTAGCCGACGCCGAGAGAAGGAGCAGGAGGGCGCGCGACAGCGCGGTGCGGGTCGTCATCGCTTGATCGTCGTTATGTGAATGACGGGCGACGCGGTCTCCTGCTGCCCGAAGCGCATGGCGGCGGCGGTCGCACTGTAGTAGCGGATCTGGGCGATGGTGTTGACGGAGATCTCCCGCAGCATCGCGATGGAGCCGAAGTAGGTGCCGTCGAGGTAGATCCGGGCCCCGTTCAGCGCGAGGACGTCCTCGCGTGCGCTCGACTCGTTGCCCCCGCTCGGACGGACGCCGCGCGACTGGAGAAAGTTCGGGCGGAGCTGCTTGATGAGGTCGTACGCGTTGCTGGCCGAACCGAAGGCGGCCCGGATCTCCTCGGCCGTGATGACGTCAGCCTGATGGCGCGCCGCCCGATTGGCCTGAGCGGCAGTCGTCGAGTCGGCGGGAGGCTCGGCCGCGGGGCCGCGCTGCTTCGACGCGCACGCGGCGGCGGCGGCGGCGGACGTGAGCGCCAGCGCGAAGGCGAGCGCGCGGACGGTGTCTGCCTGACGAGAGGACATCCGGTCGCGGGCTACGGGCGACAGGCTGGTTCGCATGGCGGGGGCTCGGGGCGGGGAGTCGTCGGGAATGGAATCGGAGGAGGGGCGCGGCAAGTATGCGCTATGGTCGCGCTCGCTGCCACCGCCGCATCGCCGACATCGCAGGCGGGCTCTGCCGGCACCTGTCACGGGCGCCGCGTGACGGGATATGCATGGGGACGCCATGTAAACCATGTAATGGTCCCACTTTGTCCACTCGCGTCGCTCAGAGGGAAACTGGCACTCGCATTGCAACCCTCCAATCTCGCGATGAAACGGTCGGGCGCGGCGCACACCTGCACCGCCCTTAAGCCGGGTCATGCGGGGGACATCGGAGGAGACGATGCAGAAGTTTCGGATCAGCACCGCGGTGACGCTTGCGCTCATTCTGAGCGGGAGTGCGTGCAGCGACCGTCCGTACCCAACGGCGGCCGCGGGGGAGGGGGCGGTGGCGCCAGAGTTGAGCAGGACGAAGGTGAAGAAGGCGGGACTGGTGATGCCGGTGGAGGGGGCGCTGTCCGACGGCGGCAGCTTCAAGGGCATGGCGACGATCACGAGCTTCGAGATCGTCGAGGTCGACCCGACGACGCGCGTGCTGTACGCCGTCGGGACGCTCGACGGCGTGGCGAAGCCGGCCGGCGATCACGCGTACCACATCAAGGACCAGGCGTTCCGCACGGCGGCGGGCCTCAGCAGGGCGAACCAGACGGCGGCGGCGGCGGATGCGACGAGCATGTATCGTACGGTGCAGGCGGTCTGCGACATCCTCCTTCTGGATCTC
>DATFPD010000197.1:0-3591 GCA_035265005.1 Gemmatimonadaceae bacterium
GCGTTCCAGCTCGGCGTCGACGCCGCGTGCGTGTATGTCAACGCGTCGACGCGATTCACCGACGGGGGCGAGTTCGGCATGGGCGCCGAGATCGGCAACTCCACTCAGAAGCTGCACGCGCGCGGGCCGATCGGCCTGCGCGAGCTCTGCACGTTCAAGTACCTGGTCGAGGGCACGGGCCAGGTCCGGCCCTAGTCGCGCGTGGCGCGCGTCGGCCTGCTCGGCGGGACCTTCAATCCCCCGCACATCGCGCATCTCGTGTGCGCGCAGGAGGCGCTCGTCCAGCTCGGGCTCGACCGCGTGCTGCTCGTGCCCGCGGGCGTCCCGCCGCACAAGGCGGTCGAGGCGGATCCGGGCGTCGCCCATCGCGTCGCCATGTGCGACGCGGCGGTGGCGGGCGACGAGCGGCTCGGCGTCTCGCGCGCGGACGCGGAGCGGTCGGAGCCGGCGTACACCGTCGAGCTGCTGCGGACGGTGCGCGCCGCCGCGCCGGGGGACGAGCTGAGCTTCATCGTCGGCGGGGACATGGCGTACTCGCTGCCGACGTGGCGGTCGCCGGAAGAGGTGCTCGTGCTCGCGCGGCTGGCCGTGGCGGAGCGCGAGGGCGTCCGGCGGGCGGACATCGCGGAGCGGCTCACCGGCCTGGCCGGCGCGCCGGAGCGGATCGACTTCTTCGACATGCCGCGGCTGGACATCTCCAGCTCGCTGCTGCGCAGGCGGGCGGCGACGGGCGGTCCGCTGCGCTATCTGGTGCCCGACGCGGTGGCGGACTACATCGCGCGCGAGCGCTTGTACACGGCGCCGCAACCGGGCTCGCCAGACGCCCGCCTATCCTTGGGTGGCAGCACATGAGCGAACCCACGCGCAGCCCCACCACGCACAACACCGCCGACCCCGCCGGCCTCGCCCGCCAGATCGCGGAGTACGCGGCCGACAAGAAGGCCATCGACGTCGCCGAGCTCGACCTCCGCGGCGTGCTCGGCTACACCGATTTCTTCGTCGTCTGCTCGGGAAACACCGACCGGCAGACCAAGGCGATCCACGACGGGATCCACCAGGGCCTCAAGAAGGACCATGGCCTCCTCCCGCGCCGGGTCGAGGGCCTGGGGGAGGCGCGCTGGATCCTCATGGACTACCTCGACGTCATCGTCCACGTGTTCACGCCCGAGGCGCGCGAGTTCTACCGGCTCGAGCAGCTCTGGGGCGAGGCGCCGCGGCGCGCTGTGGCGGAGTAGAAACGACGAAGGGCCGCTCATGCAAGCGACCCTTCGGAGGTGGAGCTAGTCGGGCTCGAACCGACGACCTTCGCGCTGCCAGCGCGACGCTCTCCCAGCTGAGCTATAGCCCCAAGCGCGTCGCTCAGTGTACTAAGAGTCCCGGGGGATTCGACCCTGAAGGCGCCGCCGCTCGCAGTCACCGGCGGCGCCCTGTACGGCGGGCTTTGAGGGAGGGCCCGGATTGCGGCGGCGTTCATGCGGGGCGGGCTAACCCCGCATAGCGAGGTCAACCCGCCCCGCGTCCCGCCACCCGGCCGAACCCGCGCCCCTCAATGCCGGCCGTACGCGGCGTTCGCAGACCGGCGCGGCTGGCACCTCCACCGGTACCGCCAGATCGCCGTCGCGGACGGAAAATGCGGTCGGTTGCAAGCCGCTAACCTCACCGCTCCCATGTCCGAGCACCGCTACGACCCTCGCGCGATCGAGCCGAAATGGCAGGAGATCTGGGAGCGCGAGCAGACGTGGCAGGTCTCGAACGACGACGTCGCCGGCGCGGAGAAGTCCTACGTGCTCGAGATGCTCCCGTACCCATCGGGCGAGCCGCACATGGGGCACC
The DNA here is from genome assembly GCA_035265005.1 of Gemmatimonadaceae bacterium. GTDB lineage: Bacteria > Gemmatimonadota > Gemmatimonadetes > Gemmatimonadales > Gemmatimonadaceae > DATFPD01. The sequence goes on from DATFPD010000197.1 coordinate 1,834, forward strand.
TGAAGAACTACTCCGTCGGCGACGCCGTCGCGCACTTCCACCGCCGCACCGGCAAGCGCGTGCTGCACCCGATGGGCTACGACGCGTTCGGGCTCCCGGCCGAGAACCACGCGATAAAGACCGGCGAGCACCCGCGCGACTCGACCGCGGCGTCGATCGCCCAGTTCCAGCGCCAGTTCCGCGAGTGGGGCATCTCGATCGACTGGTCGCGCGAGTTCGGCACGCACGAGCCGCGCTACTACCGCTGGACGCAGTGGCTGTTCCTTCGCCTGCTGGAGCGCGGTCTGGCCTACCGCAAGGAGGCGGCCGTCAACTGGTGCCCCAACGACGCCACGGTGCTCGCCAACGAGCAGGTGATCGACGGGCGCTGCGAACGCTGCGGCTTCGCCGTCGAGGTGCGCCAGCTCGAGCAGTGGTTCTTCCGCATCACCGACTACGCGGACCGGCTGCTCGACGACCTGGCGACGATCGAGTGGCCCGAGCACGTCGTCACGATGCAGCGCAACTGGATCGGCCGCTCCGAGGGCGCCGAGGTCACGTTCACGTGCGAGCACCCGGCGATCGACTACCCGGTCTTCACCACCCGCCCGGACACGCTCTTCGGCGCGACGTTCTTCGTCATGGCGCCCGAGCACCCGGACGTCCTGCGCCTCGCGGCGGGCACCGAGCACGAGGCCGCCGTGCGCGAGTACGTCAACAAGACGCTGACCGAGAACCGCGAGGAGCGAGGCTCCGCCGAGCGCGAGAAGACCGGCGTGCCGCTCGGGCGCAGCGTGGTCAACCCGGTCAACGGCGAGCGGATCCCGATGTGGGTCGCCGACTACGTGCTGATGGAGTACGGCACCGGCGCGATCATGGCCGTGCCCGGGCACGACGAGCGCGACTTCGACTTCGCGACGAAGTTCGGGCTGGAGATCCGGCGCGTCATCGAGGGCGGCGAAGAGCTCCCGTACGCGGGCGACGGGCCGATCGTGAACTCCGACGCGCGCTTCGACGGGATGCACAACCGCGAGGCGCTCGACGCGATCGTCGACTGGCTCGATCGCGAGGGCCGCGGCCACCGCTCCGTCAACTATCGCCTGCGCGACTGGCTGCTCTCCCGCCAGCGCTACTGGGGATGCCCGATCCCCGTCGTCCACTGCGACGGCTGCGGGATCGTGCCCGTGCCGGACGATCAGCTCCCGGTGATCCTCCCGGACGTCAGCGACTACAAGCCGAAGGGACGTTCCCCGCTCGCCACCGCGGAGGAGTGGGTCAACACCACGTGCCCGAAGTGCGGCATGCCGGCGCTGCGCGAGACCGACACGATGGACACGTTCGTCGACTCGTCCTGGTACTTCCTGCGCTATTGCGACGCCAACAACGACGAGGCGCCGTGGGATCCCGACGTGCTCGCCCGCTGGGCGCCCGTCGACCAGTACATCGGCGGCGTCGAGCACGCGATCCTGCACCTGATGTACGCGCGCTTTTTCGTGAAGGCCTTCGCGGACATGGGACTGCTGAGCGTGCAGGAGCCGTTCAGGGCGCTCTTCACGCAGGGCATGATCACCCGCGACGGCGCGAAGATGTCCAAGTCGAAGGGCAACGTGATCAGCCCGACGCCGTACGTCGAGCGCTACGGCGCGGACACCACGCGCTGCTACGTGCTGTTCCTGGGGCCGCCGGCGCAGGACGCGGATTGGTCCGACAGCGGTGTCGGCGGCGTGCATAGGTTCCTGTCGCGCGCGTGGCGGCTGGGCGAGACCGCGACACCGCTCG
>DATFPD010000198.1:0-2313 GCA_035265005.1 Gemmatimonadaceae bacterium
CACGCTCATCAGGCGGAACAGGAGGATCGCCGGGAACACCGTCTCGGCGGGCATCCCGAAGAGCACGAAGGCGCCGATTAGGCCCGCGTCCACCGTCCCCACCCCGCCCGCGGGGGAAGGCGCGAGGTTGGCCACCATCCCGACGAAGTAGCCCTGCACGAGCACCCCGAAGGGGACGCTCACCCCGACCGCCTGGAAGCTGCACCAGAGGACGCCGATCAGCCCGGCCCACCAGCCGATCGCGCCGAGCAGCGCGGCGGCCTGGCGCTTCGGGTGGCGCAGGTAGGCGATCGCCGTGCGCACGCCCGTGGCGAGCGTGGCCGGCACCTTGGCGATCGACGCGGCGAAACGCGCCCAGCGCGCGCCGCGCCTGCCGAGCTTGCGGATCCGGCGCTCGGCGTCCTGGGGAACGAGCGCCAGGAGCGCCGCCAGCAACAGCAGCACGAGCGCGATGGCGGCGGGCACGATCGTGCCGCCCACGGGGTTGTCGCCGGGCAGCACGCCGGTGCGGAGCAGCACGCCGAAGACGATCAGGGCGTACGCGTACATCGAGTACAGGAGCACCATGAACGCGACCATCCGGCACGCGGCCCTCCTGCGTTCCATCCCAGCCTTTCGCAGCGCCCAGTACGTGAGCGCCACCCCGCCGGCGCCCGCAGCCGAGAACAGGATCGTGGCCACGAAGCCCGACATGGTGATCTGGTACGTGGCGGGCGTGTCGAGGCGCTTGTGCACCGGGTCGTCCGCGTCACGGCCGGCGAGCACCCCGCGGAAGAGCGTCGCGTAGGCGATGAACGCGAGCGCCATGCAGCCGAGCCCCGCGACGATCCAGTACCAGGTGGCCGTCTCGAGCTTCTCGAGCGCGTTCTCGAGGCCGACGACCTTCGGCAGGATCACGTAGATCGCGACGATCATCAGGATCGCCGCGGCGAGGAGGCTGAAGAGGCGGCGGCGGTCGCGCAGCAGGGCGGCGCCGCGCTGCTCGATGTCCTGCTCGTCCTCCTCGACCTCCTCCGCCGTCAGCTCCGCGAGGTCGACCTCGGTGATCCCCGAGTCGTAGTCGCGGTCCTCGCGCTCGCGGGTCACGGGTTCGCGCGCGTCGTCGGCCATCAGGCCCCCCGGGGCTCCAATCTCTGGATGCGCTGCTGCAGGCCGCGGAGCACGGGTCCCAGCCGCGGCTCCGAGCGCCGGATTCCCTCCGCGAGCGCGAAGCCGGCGATCAGGTCGATGACGTAGTGCTCACCCAGGTACACGAGCGCGAACCCCAGCGTGGCCGCGTAACTCCACGCAAGCACGCCGGCCACGCGTCCGGTCCCGGCCAGCACGTGTGCGGCCGTGACCGAGGTGGCGAAGTGCAACGAGGGCATGGCGGCAAATGGGTTCCCTCCTAACGAATCGTAGAGAGGCTCCCAGAGTCGTCCCCAGAATCTCTCCCCGGCCTCCACCATGATGCGCCTGATGGGCACGTCGGCGTTGGTTCTACCCGCCCACCAGGGCGGTGCCGTCGGCAACAGCCAGTAGACGATGCAGCCGACGTCGAAGGTCGCGGCCATCAGCACCGCGGAGCGCTCGAAGTGGTCGTGGTGGCGCCAGAGGACGTACGCGACCGTGCCGTGCGGGAAGAAGAACCAGGACCAGTGCACCGCCGAGAGGAAGGTGTCGTGGCGCAGCACGTCGCCGGGGCGGCCGAGGCAGCGCTGGAGGCGGATCGTCGGCAGTTCGCCTGCCCCGATCACGCGGTCGGCGGCCGCGGGGTACTTCACGCGCGTGCGCGCGAGGAGCTCCTCGGCGTCGTCGTTCGGCATCTCGTAGTGGGCGAGGTACGCGGTCATCTGGAGCGTGTAGATGCCGGCGTCGCGCAGCTTGGTCCGCGGCAGCGCGAGCGCGAGCGCGAACGGCGCCTGCCAGGCGAGCGCGGAGGTGACGGGCTTGGGGAGCCGGAGGCGGTGGCGCAGGAGCGGCGTGGCGGCGCCGACGACACAAGCGGCGAGGGCGAGATGTCGGCGGCGGCGCACCCGCGCACTGTATTTGCGCGGGTGGACTCCTAGACCGGCGCTCCGGCCGCCCGCGCCTCCTCCGGCGCGGCGAGGGGACCCGGCATCAGCACTTCGGCAGGCGGCGCCTCCAGGCCCAGCACGCCCAGCCGCCGCTTCAGCTTCCGATACGCGAAGCCGTAGATGTGCGACGAGTGGTAGCCGTAGCTCCAGAAGTCGCTCGCGTCGTCCACGTAGGGCGGCTTGAAGACGTGGATCGCCCGCGGCACGAGCTCCTCGACGCACCGGAGCACGATGTCGCCGTAACGCGGGTCGGACG
>DATFPD010000199.1:0-18610 GCA_035265005.1 Gemmatimonadaceae bacterium
AGGATGGTGAACAGGATGGCGGCCCCGGGAAGCTTCCCGGGGCCGCCATCCTGTTCACCATCCTGTGCATCCTGTTCATCCTGTCGAAATGCCGGTGCCGTCGCTGTCCGTGTCGAATCACCGCCTGAGCTCGTCGCCGGCGAATACCTTGCCCGACTTCATCACGAACGCCACGCGCTTCAGCGCCTGGATGTCCGCGACCGGGTCGCCGTCGAGCGCGATGATGTCGGCGTCGAGTCCCGGCGCGATGGCGCCGACGCGCTCGCCGAGTCCGAGGGCCTGCGCGGAGCGGGAGGTCGCCGAGACGATCGCGTCCATCGGCGGCTGGCCGGCGTCGCGCACGCGGCAGAGGAGCTCGTCGGCGTTGCGGCCGTGCGCGCCGGCCACGGCGTCGGTGGCGAAGATCACCCGGAGGCCGGGCGTCGCGAGCGCGCGGGCAAAGGTCTCGCGCGCCGTCGGGAGCGCGCCGGCGAGGGCGGCGAAGGCGTCGCTCGAGAAGCCCGAGCGCGCGTAGGTCTCGCGGTGGTCCAGGTAGTTGCGGAAGACGAGGCAGACCTGCGGGCCGAACCAGACTCCGCGCTCGGCCATCAGCCGCAGCTCGGCGTCGGTGGCGAAGAGCCCGTGCTCGACTTCGGTGCAGCCGGCGAGCGCGGTCGCGCGCACGCTCGGCGCGCTCATCGCGTGGACGACGGTGCGCAGCCCGGCGTCCTTCGCCTCGCCGCAGAGCGCGGCCAGCTGCTCGTCGGTCAGCGTCTGCCCGCCGCCCCCGCCGAGCCCCGCCGAGGCGAAGATCTTGATGACGTCCGCCCCCTGCATCTTGCGCTGGCGCACGAGCTGGCGCAGCGCGTCCGGCGGGAGCCGGCGGTCGGTCACCGGCTGGAGCGACGTCAGCACGCGCGGCCCCGGGATCGCGCCGCGGGCGATCGAGTCGCGCAGCTCGCCGTCCTCGGGCCCGCCGATGCTCTGCACGGTGGTGACGCCGGCCGCCAGCATCGCCCGCGCGTTCGCGGCCCGCGCCCGGAACGACTCGGCCGGCGTGTCGCCGTCGTCAGGCGTGTGGAGCGTGCCGCCCCTGTTGAAGTACCACCCCAGATGCACGTGCGCGTCGACCATCCCCGGCATGACCGTGCGCGCGCCCAGGTCGTACGTGACCGGCCCGCGTCGCGCCGCGGCGCCCGTGTCCACCCGCTCGATCGTGCCGTTGCGCACGGTGATCACCGCGTCGCGCATCGTCCCCCCGCGTCCGTCGAGGACGGTGCGCGCGCGGATGGTGACGACGCCGCTCGTGCTCGCGCTGCCGCCGTGCGCGGGCGCGCATCCAGCCGCGACGAAGAACAGAATCGACCACCGAGGCAGAGAGACACCGAGGAGGGGCACACGGGAGAGGGGCCCCCGGCCGGTCGGCTTCGCTGAAGAACGATTGAACCGCAGAGGACGCAGAAGACGAAGAGGACGGCACACGAGAGGGAGTCCCTCAACCCCGAGGCAGCATCTCGTCCCGGCAGGGGGACAATCTCCTTGGTGCCCGTCCTCTGTGTTCTCTGTGCCTCTGTGGTCGATCATTTCGACCGGCCGAGATGCCTGGCGAGGAACGCCAGCGTCTCCGCCCAGCTCTCGCGGCCCTGCGGGGTGTCGAGGACGCCGAAGGAGTGGCCGCCCGGCGGCTCGTGGAACTCGCGGTAGCTGTAGAGCCCCGCGCGGTCCATGCCGGCCGCGACCATCGAGTCCCGGAGGATGCGGTTCTCGGCGATGAAGACGTCGTCGTCGTTGTCGGCCGCGTGCACCAGCACCGGCGTGCGCAGCCGGCGCGCGTGCGACGACGGCGAGCGCTCGACGTAGGGACGCGGGTCCTCGGCCAGCGTGGCGCCGAAGCCCGGCTGCGCCGCGAAGACCGCCTGGTACCAGGCCGGGTGCGTGCGCATGCGCGTCGGCAGGTCGGCCACCGGAACGTGGGCGACGGCGGCGCGGAAGAGCGCGGGGTAGCGCACCACCGCGTGCAGCGCGATGTAGCCGCCGTGGCTGTACCCCATCACCGCCACGCGCCCCAGGTCCGCGGCGGGGAGCTGCGTCGCCAGGTAGTCGCGCGCGGCGACGACGTCCTCCACCTCGCGCCCGCCGTAGTCGATCGCGGCGTAGAAGCGCGGGCCGTAGCCCGTGCTGCCGCGGTACTCCGGCGCGACGACCACGTACCCGTGCGCGACCAGCGACCGCACCTGCTCCAGGTGCACGAGCCCGAAGTCGCCGTGCACGCCGCCGTGGGCGAACAGCACGACCGGGCGCGACGCGCGGCCGGCGGCGGCGGCGGCGCCGTCCGCGGGCGCGAACAGGTAGGCGGGGATCGTTAGGCCGTCGGCCGCCGGGTAGGCGATCTTGCGCACCACCATCTCCGCGCCCAGGCGCTGCGCGAACAGCGCGTCCGTGTATCGCTTCTCCGCCACCTGCTGCGCGAAGTAGGCGGCCGCCGCGGCGCTGTCCACCGCCGCCGCGCCCCGGCCGCCGGCGAGCGGCGCCAGCGCGTCGCGCGGGTCGGCGGTCGGCGCGTCCGAGGGCGCCGCGGTGGGGGCGGCGGCGGCGGCGGGGGCGGGCGCGGCGGCCGGGGCCGCCCGCTGGACCGCGCGCGGCGGCGGCGCGGCGCCGCCGGAGCAGGCGGCGGCGCACAGCGCGAGGACGGCGGCGTAGCGGAGCGGGAGCTTCGACGTCACGCTGAAAAATGCGCGCGCGCGCGACGCGTCACCAGTCCGCGCGATCGCTGGCGGCCGGCCGAACGCCCGTCGAGCTTTTTCCGCATGCTCACCACCGCCTTCTGGAGAAAGTGGCACCGCTGGATCGGCTTCCCGGCCGCGCTCTTCCTGCTCTTCGCCGCCGTTACCGGCTTCCTCGTCGCCTTCACCGAGTTCTTCGGCGAGGCGGAGCGCGAGCGGGAGGCGACGCGGGAGCTGGTCAGCCCGGTCACGCTGCGCTCGCCGCCGGACGTCTGGTCGTCCGCGCTCGCGCGGGCGCTGGCGACGGCCGCCGCGCAGGCCGGGGACGCGCCGGTGGACCGGGTGACCATCCAGATGAAGGGGCCGCGGCCGACGGTGGCGGTCTACACCGGCAAGCCGGCCGGCGGCGAGGACCGCAAGCTCGTGCTCGACGCGCGCACCGGCGCGCTGCTGTCGAGCGAGGCGTACGCCGACAAGCCCTTTCTCTACCGCCTGCACAGCGGCGAGGCGTTCGGCGACGGCGGGCTGGTGCTGGCGATGCTCTGGGGGCTGTCGCTCGCCCTGCTCGCCCTCTCCGGCCTCGTCATCTACCTCCGCATGCGCCGCCGCGACGCCGCCGGGCTCCGGCGCGTCTTCTGGTAGCACGGCGTCCCTGCCTAACTAGCCGTCGCGCGCGTACGCCGCCGTACGCTCCTCCCTCGCGCACAGCTCTTGCGCAGCGCCACCCCTCCCGCGGCGCCGGCCGGCGCCGCCGCGCGGGCCGACATGGTAGAGACGGTAGAGACGGTAGAGACGGTAGAGGAGGTGGGCGATGGCACTGAGCCGGGCCGGTGACGTCGAGGTCGGCTTCGACGAGAAGTTCGAGTACTTCTGGTTCCGCGTGCAGCGCGCGGGGTGGGCGGTGATGGCCGCCCTCGTGCTGCTCGGCCTGAGCGGCCTGTTCGGGCGCGGGCCGCTCGCCAGGGCGACCGCCGGCGACCAGGGCGCGCTGCTGCGCGTGGACTACGAGCGCTTCGCCCGCTTCCGCACGCCGACCATGTTGGCGGCGCACGTCGGCAAGGCCGCGATGTCCGCCGGGCAGGTGAGCATCTGGCTCGGCAACGACCTGCTCCACGGGATGCCGGTCGAGCGGACGGTGCCGACCGCGGTCAGCGCCGCGCCGGTCTCCGACGGCGTCGTCTACACCTTCCAGGTCCCGCCGGAATCCGACTCGGCCACCGTGCTGTTCGCGGTGCAGCCGGGCGTGGCGGGGCGGCACGTCGGGCGGATGGCGCTCCTCGCCGGCCCGCCGCCCCCGCTGGACGGCGCGTCCGGCGCCGCCTCGGCCGCGCCGCCGGCGCTCGAGATCCGGCAGCTCATCTACCCCTGACGCCTGACGACGAGGTCCCGAAGTGGGAACCATCATCCGCGCCGCGGTCGCCTACGTGGTGCTGCTCTCGCTCTTCCGCATCATCGGCCGGCGCGCCGTGGACCACATGACGCCGTTCGAGATGATCGTGATCTTCCTGGTCGGCGGCATGATGATCCAGGCCGTCGTCTCCGACGACCGCTCGCTGACGAACGGCGTCCTCGCGGTCTTCACCATCGGCCTCATGCACGTGACGGTCGCCTGGCTCAAGGACCGCTCCCAGCGCTTCGGCCGCGTGGCCGACGGCACGCCGGTCGTCGTTCTCGGCCGCGGCGAGTGGCATCCGGAGCGGATGCGCAAGCTGCGCATCCACACGGAGGACGTGCTGGCCGCCGCGCGGCAGAATGGGCTGGAGCGCGAGGAGCAGATCAAGTACGCGATCGTCGAACGCAACGGCGCCATCTCGATCGTGAAGGCCGAGGACCCGGCGCGCTCCGCTACAGGATCCTGAGCCCGAACGCGCTCAGCACGAGCCCCGCCGCGAGCTCCGCGGTGCGGTTGCGCTCGTCCAGCACGGGGTTGATCTCGACGATGTCGAGCGACGTCAGGCGGCCGGAGTCGGCGGCGATCTCCATCGCCAGGTGCGCCTCGCGGTAGCTCGCCCCGCCCGCGACCGGGGTGCCGACGCCGGGCGCGTGCACAGGGTCCACCCAGTCGAGGTCGCACGAGAGGTGGATGCCGGCGGTGCCGCGCCCGGCGACGCGCAGCGCGTCTTCCATCACCGCGCGCAGCCCGCGCTCGTCCAAGTCGCGCATCGTGTACGTGGCCACGCCCCACTCGCGCAGGTGCCGCCGCTCGGCGGCGTCGATGTCGCGCACACCCACCAGCGCGACGTTCTCGGCGCGCACGGCGGGCCCCGCGCCGCCTGCCAGCCCGGCCAGCGCCGGGTCGCCGTGGCCGAGCAGGTGCGCGAGCGGCATCCCGTGCACGTTGCCCGTGAGGCTCGTCTCGGGCGTGTTGACGTCGGCGTGCGCGTCGAGCCAGATCACCCCGAGCCGCTCCCCGCGCCGCGCGAGCGCCGTGCTGACGCCCGCCACCGACCCTGCGGCGAGCGAGTGGTCGCCCCCCACCGCGACCGGCACCTTCCCCGCCGCCACCGCCCCCTCGGTCAGCCGAGCGAGCTCGGCGCAGACGCCGGCGATCGCGGGGAGGAACTTGGGCCCCGGCGGCGGCGCGTCCGTGCACTGGTCGAGCAGCCCCTCGCGCAGCGGCACCCGGACGTCGCACCGGTCCTCCACCGCGTGGCCGAGCGCGACCAGCCGCCGGTCGAGGTCAGCCACCCGCATGGCGGACGGTCCCATGTCCACCCCGCGCCGGCTCGCGCCCAGGTCCATCGGGACGCCGATGATCTGGAGAGTAGTCATCGGTCCCGGGCTGCCAGCAACCTTCACGCCCGCGGCTACGCCCGCGGCAGCGAGAGGGTGAAGGTGGACCCCGCGCCGACCGTGCTCTCGACCGTGAGCTCGCCGCCCATGCCGCGCGCCAGGTCGCGGCTGATCGCCAGCCCCAGCCCCACCCCCTCCTGCGTCCTCGTCAGGCGCACGTCCACCTGCACGAACGGCTCGAAGATCGCCTGCTGCTTGTCGTCCGCGATCCCGCAGCCGGTGTCGGCGACGCGGACCAGGACCGTGCCGTCGCGCGCTTCGCCGGTCATCGACACGGTTCCGCCGGGCTCGGTGAACTTCACCGCGTTGGTGAGCAGGTTGAGCACGATCTGCCGGACCTTCTCCATGTCGCCGTGGATCGCCAGTGCGGGGTCGCAACCGGGAAAGTCGAGGCGGAGCCCGCGCGCGCTGGCCTGCGGCGCGATCAGCGCCTCGCAGGTGGCCAGCGTCTCGTCCACCGGCACCGGCGCGAGCTCGAAGCGCACGGTGCCGGTCTCGATCCGCGCGTAGTTCAGCACGCCGTTGATCAGCCCGAGCAGGTGCCGCTGGCTCTTCTGCACGCGCCGGAGCGCCTCGCGCTGCGCGCCGGTCACGGGCCCGTGCACCTCCAGCTCGATCAGCTCGACGTAGCCGGCGATGGCGTTGAGCGGGGTGCGCAGCTCGTGGCTCATCACCGCCAGGAAATCGCTCTTCGCGCGGTTCGCCCGCTCGGCCTCGACGCGCGCCGCCTCCACCTCGGTGAGGGCGTCCCGCACGTCGTACTGCCGCTCGCGCGCCCGCAGCGCCGAGCGCACCGCGGTCACCAGGGTGGCCACGCGCACCGGCCGCTCCAGCAGCGTCACGTTGCCGCGGCGGGCCAGCGCCTCCACCCCGCTCGAGATCGCCCGGGCGAGCTCGCCCTCCGGCGTCAGCACGACCAGCGGCACGTCCGACCACGCCGGCTGCGCGTCCAGCTCGCGCAGCAGCACGTCGCGCGCGTCGGCGTGGAGCGCCTCCTCGGCCAGCACCACCACGCCGACTCCACGCCGGACCGCGGCGCAGAGCGCCGCCATGTCGGCGTACGCGACCGCGGGCACCGCCCATCGCCCCAGCACCTGCGCGGCGAGCGGGCCGTCGCGCCCACTCGGCGCGAGCACGGCGGCTTCGCCCGAGCGGTCCACCACCGGCTCCGCCGATCCCACCGACTCCATCGGCCCCGCCGGTCAGCGCGCCGAGTCGTCGACGGAGCCGGCCATCAGCGGCTCGCCGTGGCCGACGTACTCTGGGACGCCGGTGAGCACGCCGCGGAACTCGTGCAGCGGCTCCCCCACGTGCAGCCCCCCCGGCCCCACGCGGCATTCGCGGATCGTCCGCTCGTGCGCGCCGCTCCGCTTCTTGACGACGGAGATCGCCTGCCGCACCGCGCCCGCGTGCTCGAAGTAGCGCATGAGGATGACCGCGTCGGCGAGGTAGCTCACCTCCGCCGCCTCGTCCACCGGCCCGCCGAAGACGCCGTGCTGCACCAGCGTCATCACGATCGTGACGCCGTGGTTGGTGAGGTAGGTCAGCAGCTCGTGCACCTGCACGGTGAGCTGGCGCTCGGTCGGCATCGCCTGCATGTAGCCGTTGATCGAGTCGAGCACCATCAGGCTCACGCCCTCCTGCTCCACCGCCCGCCGGATCTCGTGCGCGAACTCCCCCGGCGACAGCTCGGTGGGCTCGATCTGCCGCAGCGTGAGCCGCCCGTCCGCCAGCGCGTCCTCCACTTCCAGTCCCAACCCGGCCGCGCGGCTGCGGAACGTCGCCACCCGCTCGTCGAACATGTAGAGCCGGGCGCGCTCGCCGCGCCGCACCGCCGTCAGCGCGTACTGCGCGCTCAGGACGGTCTTCCCGGTGCCGGCGGCGCCGGTGACGAGCAGGCTCGTCCCCCTCGTCAGTCCGCCGCCGAGCAGCGCGTCCATCTCGGGCGATCCGCTCGGGATCTCGTCGCGCGGGATGCCGTCCACCAGCCGGTCGCTGAGGATGCGCGGGTAGAGCTCGAGCCCCCCGGTCCGGATGCGAAAGTCGTGGTAGCCGCCGCGGAAGCGGACGCCGCGCAGCTTCTTCACCTGGAGCCGCCGGCGCTCGGAGCCGTACTCCATCGCCAGCTGCTCGAGCATCAGGACGCCGTGCGCCAGGCTGTGGAGCTGGAGGTCGGCCTCGGGGGCTGAGCGGTCGTCGAGCAGGAGCACGGTGCAGTCGCGCCCGACGAAGAACTGCTTCAGCGACAGGATCTGCCGCCGGAAGCGGAGCGCGTCCCGCGCCAGCAGGCGCATCTCCGAGAGCGAGTCGAACACGACGCGCGCCGGCTCGGCCCGCTCGACCGCGCTGTACACCGCCTCCACGGTCTGGCTCAGCTCCACCTCGGCCGGGTGGAAGAGCGTGTACGCCTCGTCCCCGGCCGCGTCGGACGCCTGGAGCTGGAAGATCTCGAGCCCGTCGATCGACCAGCCGTGCGAGTCGGCAGACGCGCGCAGCTCCTCCGCGGTCTCGGAGAGCGTGACGTAGAGCCCGCGCTCGCCGCGGGCCCGGCCTTCCAGCAGGAACTGGAGCGCCAGCGTCGTCTTACCGGTGCCCGGCTCGCCGTCAACGAGGTAGAGCCGGTGGCTCGGCAGCCCGCCACCGAGAATGTCGTCGAGCCCCTGGATGCCGGTGCTGACGCGGGGGTCGGCGCGCTCGGCGTGTGTCCGTTCGGGCATGCAGCTGCACTCCGCCGGTCGTGCGTGGTCGCGCCGAGCCCTGCGCCCGAGGCGTCAGAGCAAGATAGAGCGAACCCGGCCAATACGTCAGGGGAAGTCCAGCCCGTCCGCGTCGCGGAAACGCACTGCCTGACGACGGGCGCCTGTTCCATCGGGGCTCGGCGGGTGCCCGCCGCAGGCGGGCGGGTGGGCTCGGCCATCGGGACTCGGGACTCGGCTGGATGCCAGGCAGTGGTGGGCCCTTGATTCATCAAGGGCCCAGGCATCCCGATCTGGCAGCCCAGGGCCCTTGATGAATCAAGGGCCCACCAGTGAGTGCCCCGGGATGCCCCACCGCCGAGTGCCGAGTCCCGATGGCCGAGCCCACCCGCCCGCCTGCGGCGGGCACCCGCCGAGCCCCGATGGCCGAAGTTCTGCCTCCTACGGCAGCGCCACGAAGTGCCCGAGGAAGCTCCGCGCCTCGCGCGTGTCGAGCCGGTAGTCCCAGCTCGTCGCGCGACACCAGTAGTCGCCGGTGGTGACGGTGGCGACGATCATCGTGGTGTTGCCGTCGAGGAACTTCGGGCCGCCCGAGTCGCCGTAGCAGTCGCCGCCGAGGCCCGTGGCGGCGGTGTTCATGTTGAGCCCCAGCCACTGCGAGTTGAGCCCCATGTACAGCGACTGCGAGTAGTTGCGCTTGCCGTCGTAGCCGAGGATCGGGATTCCCGAGTGGTTGGCCGACGTACCGTAGCCGACGTTCACGAACAGCTGGCCCGACAGCCCGCCCTGCGCCTGGAGCTGGTCCAGGTAGCCCGCCGGCGGGAGCTGGAGCGACGTCATCCCCTTCGTCGCGCTCGCGGGGAGGAAGACGACGGCGAGGTCGTGTCCGGTGCCCTGGAGGTTGGCGGGGGCGGTGCCGTAGTCCGGGTCCGTCTCGTAGCCGGTCGCCTTGATGAACTTCGCGCCCTTCGCGTACAGGTCCGGTGCGAACGACACGTACACCGGCGCACCGGGCGCGTAGAGCGGGATGTCCGCCGTGCAGTGGCCGGCGGTGAGGAAGACGGTCGGCGAGATGAGGCTGCCGGTGCACCACTGGTCGCCGCCGCTCACCTTGCCGTCGAAGTCGAAGTCCAGCAGCATCGCGCCCACGTTGCCGTAGGCGCCGCCGGTCGGCTGGCCGTTGATGATCAGGCTCGGGGCGACCGGATCGTTAGGTGTGGAGTCGCCGCAGGCGGCGGCGGCCAGGAGGGCGAGTGCGGCGAGGGGAAGGCTCGGGCGCATGGGCGGGGAGGAAGGAGGTGGGGGCGCTGCGCGGGACGGGCAGGTTGGTGGGCCCCTGATTCATCAAGGGCCCACCAGAACCCTGGTTCGTTACTGCCCAGCCGCCAGCGACGTCCCGGTCACCGCGCGGTAGCTGTTCAGCCGCCCGTTGCCGAAGATCGTGTCGTAGCCCGGGGCGCCGCGGTCGTCGGCGGTGCTCAGGATACGGTCGCGGAGCGCGGTGCCGCGCAAGCCGGTCTTCGAGGCGACGATCGCCGCCGTGCCGGTCACCTGCGGCGCGGCCATCGACGTCCCCTGCTCCCAGGCATAGCCGCCGGCCAGGTAGGCGCTGTAGATGCACCCCTCGGGCGTCGTGTTCGAGTAGCAATTGCCGCCCGGGGCCGCGATGTCCAGGCCGGCGCCCCAGTTCGAGTACGAGGCGCGAGCGTCCCGCCAGTCGGTGGCCGCGACCGAGATCGCGTTCACGTCGCACGCCGGGCAGCTCACGGTGCCGGTGCTGTTGTTCCCCGCCGAGGCGATGACCAGCGCGTTCTTGCTCAGCGCGTAGGCGATCGCGTCCTTCTCCGACTGCGCCTCGCTGGAGCCGCCGATGCTGATGTTCATCGCCACGACGCCGAAGTCGGCCGCCGCGCGGATCGCGTTGACGATCGCCGAGGTCGGGCAGCCGCGCCGGCCGCAGACCCGCTGCACGTACACCTTGACGTGCGGCGCCGCGCCCGCGATCCCCGCCACGCCGACGGTCGTCCCCGCCATCGTCCCGGTGGTGTGCGAGCCGTGGCCGTCCTCGTCGCTCGGGTTGTTGTCGCCGGTGTACCAGTCGTTCCCCGCGATCAGCCGCCCCGTGAACTCGGGGTGCGTGAGGTCCACGCCGGTGTCGATCGAGCCGACGACGACGTCCGCCCCGTCGGCCGCGTACCCTTCGACGTTGTCCTCGTCGGCGTCGACCAGCGACGCGGACGACGCCCCGAGGGGCAGCCCGGCGTACCGCCCGGTCGTGAACAGCATGTTGAGCCCGCCCGGGTTCGAGAACGCCCAGAGGCGCGCGTCGATCGTCGAGGGCTGGCGCAGGAAGTTGGGCTCGGCGTACTCGACGCGCGCGTCACCCTGCAGGCGCGCGGCGGCCGCGCGCTCGGCGCCGGCCGCGGCGCCGCGCAGTACGGCGAACGTGCCCTTGTAGCCGCGCTCGCCGAGCGCGAGACCGTGCGCCTTCGCCACTGCCTCCACGTCGGCGCCATCGCGCAGCTTCACGATTACCTCACCTGGCATCACCTGCTCGGGTGCGGCTCCGCGGACGGCCGTGGCGAGGAGGGGGGCGGCGGCGGACTCCGGCGCGACGGTGGCGTCGGAGCAGGCGGCCAGGACGAGCGCGGCGGCGGCAGTTGCGGCGGCCGCGCTCAGACGAGCGATACGACGACGAGCCATGCACGAACCTCCTTCCGGGGGGACGACAATGCGGATGCCACGGTCGTGTGGCGGCCGCAAGAACGCGGGCGCACGAAATGAGTCGGGCGCGCCGCGAGAGTATCGCGGAAGTCTCGAGGTCTTGCGGTCGAACTCGTTCGAGAAGCCGACGCCGCCATCGTCGGCGAGGTGGGCGGGCGGCAGACCGCGCGCTGTCGTGCGCCGCGCGGCCGGACTACGTCAGCATGATGACGGCGGATGTTTACGAGCGCAAGATGCGTGACGGAATGTCACACCCACACCCCTGGCCCGACCCGGCCCCCGCTCGGCGTTGTGACGGTCACTCGGTGCGCGAGCGTACGGCCGGGGGCGGCAGGGAACCTGCGGACTCCCTGGCGCCTCACTCCTTGTACCTGGTACCTGACGCCCTCGACGAGAATATCGCACGTGGACAGACGACGGATCGGCTCGCTCGACGTCTCCATCATCGGCCTTGGCTGCAACAACTTCGGCCGCCGCCTCGACGCCGCCGCCACCGCCGAGGTCGTGAACGCCGCGCTCGACGCCGGGATCGACTTCTTCGACACCGCCGACATGTACACCGACGGACTGAGCGAGGAGTACCTGGGACGCGCCCTCGCCGGCCGCCGCGACGCGGCGATCATCGCCACCAAGTTCGGCCACCCGCGCAGCACCTTCGGCACGGGCGGGAGCGCGGCGATCGTCCGCCGCGCCGTCGAGGGAAGCCTGCGCCGGCTCGGCACCGACCGCATCGACCTCTACCAGCTCCACATGCCCGACCCGTCCGTGCCGATCGCCGAGACGCTCGGCGCGCTGGACGAGCTGGTGCGCGCCGGGAAGGTGCGGGAGGTCGGCTGCTCCAACTTCTCCGCCGAGCAGCTCCGGGAGGCCGAGTCGGCCGCACGCCCGGGGGCGGCCCGCTTCGTCGGCGTGCAGAACCAGTACAGCCTCCTCCACCGCGAGCCCGAGCCCGACGTGCTCGCCGAGTGCGAGCGCCAGGGGGTCGCGTTCCTCCCCTTCTTCCCGCTCGCCAGTGGGCTGCTCACCGGCAAGTACCGCCGCGGGCGCCCCCTCCCGCCGGGCACGCGCCTCCGCGAGAGCAGCTACCAGTCGCTGCTCACCGACCGCAACCTGGACGTGGTCGAGTCGCTGATCGCGTTCGCCGAGTCGCGCGGCCGCACGATCCTCGCCCTCGCCGTCTCCTGGCTCCTCGCGCGCCCCGCGGTCGCGTCGGTGATCGCCGGCGCGACGAAGCCCGGCCAGGTCCGCGCCAACGTCGCCGCCGCGAGCTGGCGCCTAACGGCCGAGGAGCTGGCCGAGGTGGACGAGATCACGTCCCGTGCAACGGCGGGACACGGATGAACACGGACGACGGCACGGACGAACGCGGATGCGTCCCGGCGGCATCCAACGCCCTTCCCAGCCACGCAAGAGGAGCTTTGAGCTGCGCATGGAGAGATCGGTGTTCGTCCGTGCCGTCGTCCGTGTTCATCCGTGTCCCGCCGTTTAGTGGTAGCTGCGCGTGACGACCCAATCTCCTCCTCTCCGCCTGAGCGTCCTCGACCAGTCGCCGATCCCCGAGGGGTCGACCGGGTCGCGGGCGCTGCACGACTCGCTCGAGCTCGCGCGCCTCGCCGACGCGCTCGGCTACTACCGGTACTGGGTGGCCGAGCACCACGGGACGCCGACGCTGGCGTGCGCGAGTCCCGAGGCGCTGATCGGGCCGATCGCGTCGGCCACGTCGCGGCTGCGCGTCGGGAGCGGCGGCGTCATGCTGCCGCACTACAGCCCGTTCAAGGTCGCCGAGACGTTCAGCATGCTCGCCGGGCTCTTCCCCGGGCGCATCGACCTCGGCCTCGGCCGCGCCGCCGGCACCGACCCGAACACCGCGTTCGCGCTCCAGCGCGACCGCCGGCACGCGATGCCTGACGACTTCCCGCAGCAGCTCGCCGAGCTGCTGGCGTACCTGGACGACACCCTCCCACCGGAGCACCCGTTCGCGCGGCTGGCGCGGTCGCTCCCCGGGCGCCCCGAGGTCCCGGCGCCGTGGCTGCTCGGCTCCTCGCCGCAGAGCGGGGTCTGGGCGGCGCAGCTCGGGCTGCCGTACGCGTTCGCCGACTTCATTACTCCCACCGGCGTGTCGATCGCCGCGCGCTACCGCCGCGAGTTCGAGCCCTCGGACTGGCTCGACGCGCCGCGGGTCGCCGTCGCGGCGTGGGCGCTCTGTGCCGACACGGCCGAGGAGGCCGAGCGCCTCGCGTCGAGCTTCCGGATGGCGATGCGGCTGCTGCACCAGGGAAAGTTCATCCCGGTTCCGCCCGTCGAGACGGCGCTCCGATTCCTGGCCGAGCACGACGCGCAGGGCGCCGGCGGCAGCCCCGCGGGGGCGCGGCTCCCGATCGTGCCGGCGCTCAACCGCCGCCTCATCGTCGGCGACGCGGGAACGGTGCGCGCGGGGCTCGAGGCCGTGGCGCGCGACTACGGCGCCGAGGAGGTGATGGTGGTGACGATCGTCCACGACCCCGCGGCGCGCCGGCGCTCGTACGAGCTGATCGCCGAGGCGTTCGGGCTCAGGACGGAAACGGCTGCGAACGACAGCTGCGACCCGCGGACTACGCCTGCGACCTGCGAGCTGCGACCTGCGACCTGACAGCCTCGGGAGGCCCCAGCGTCCCGAGGCAGCTAGGTCGCAGGTCGCAGCTCGCAGGTCGCAGGCGTAGTCCGCAGGACGCAGCCGTTCAGTCCTTCTCTCTCGTCAGCGCCCACACCGCCCCCACCACCAGCCCGGCGACGACGAGCTGCTTCGGGAGCGGGTCGGGGGGCGGGGGCGGGACCCAGATGACGCCGCGGTGGTCCGTCTGCGCCGGCTCGTGGGCGTAGCGGCCGCGGCGCGGGGGCTGGAAGCGGAGGGCGAAGTCGGCGAGGTCCTCGGCCACGTCGGGGCCGCTCACCGGGCGGCCGTGGCCGGCGGCGATCGTCCAGGGGCGCAGGGCGGCGAGCTGCCTAACGCTGTCGCGCGCGGCGCCCCAGTCCGTCGTCAGCGGGGCCGGCGGCACCGACAGCACGGGGCGCTGCGTCACCATCGCGAGCGCCGAGTCCTGGTTCACCGTCGCCAGCGCGTCGCCGGCGAGCAGCAGGCCGTCCGACTCGCGGTAGAGCGACACGTGGCCGGCCGTGTGCCCGGGGGTGTGCAGCCACCGCCACCCCGGCATCTCCGCGATCACGCCCCCGGCCGGCAGCGCCCGCACGCGGCGCCCCATGTTCACGCCGCGCGTCGGGAACGTGCGCGACATGAGCCCCAGCGCGCCGCCGACGGTCGGGTCCCGCGGCGGGTAGTCCGAGCGGCCGGTGAGGTAGGGGAGCTCGCCGCGGTGCGCGTACACCGGCACGTCCCACTCGTCGGCCAGCGCGATCGCCGAGCCGGCGTGGTCGAAGTGGCCGTGCGTGAGCACGATCGCCTCCGGCCGCGCGTCGCCGCCGTAGCGCCGCCGCGCCGCGCCGCGCACCGCCCCGGCGAACCCCGGCAGCCCGGTGTCCACGAGCACCCACGGCTCCCCCGGCGCGCCCACCATGTAGGCGTTCACGAAGACCGTCAGGATCCGCTCGACGCCGGCCGCGAAGCGCGGCGCCGCGATCCCGCGCGCGTGGACGGGTTGATCCAGCGTCGTGCCCATGTCTGCTCCTCGCCACTGTGGGGTGACGGGACGTCGCAGGTTGTGGGCCGGGTGGGGGAGGGACGCGGGATGGGGGACGGGGCATGCGCTGCTACCGCTGACACCCGTCCCCCATCCCCCGTCCCCTACGCGCGCGGCAGCCGCAGGATGAACGTCGCGCCTTCGCCGACGCGGCTCTCGACCGTGAGCTCGCCGCCCATCCCGCGCGCCAGGTCGCGGCTGATCGCCAGCCCCAGCCCCACGCCGTCGTTCGGGGCGGAGCGCGGCTGGTCCAGCTGCACGAACGGCTCGAAGATCGACTGGAGCTGGTCGGCCGGGATCCCGGGCCCGGTGTCGCGCACCCGCAGCGTCACGTGCTGTGCGTCGTCGGCGGCGCAGTCGAGCGTGATGCGGCCGCCGCGCGGCGTGAACTTGATGGCGTTGGCGACGAGGTTCACCACGATCTGCGTCACCCGCTCGCGGTCGGCGCGCGCGACGAGCTGGGGGTCGCAGGGGATGTAGACGTACTCGAGCTCCCGCGCCGCCATCTGCGGGGCCACCAGGGCGTCGAGCTCGACCAGCGCGTCGTGGAGCGTGACGTCGGCGATGGCGTACTGCACGCGCCGCGTCTCGATGCGTGCGTGGTCGAGCACGTCGTTGATGAGCGACGACAGGTGGCGCTGCGCCGCCTGGATGCGCACGATCGCCTCGCGCTGTGCAGCGGTGACGGGGCCGTGGATCCCCATCGCCAGCATCTCGGCGTAGCCGCCGATGGCGTTGAGCGGCGTGCGCAGCTCGTGCGACATCACCGCCAGAAAGTCGCTCTTCGCCCGGCTCGCGTCCTCGGCCTGCCGATGCGCCTCCTCGGCGCGCGCCTGAGCCTCCTGCGCCTGCTCGTGCAGGCGCATCGCCTCGCCCCGCTGCCGCACCAGCTCGTGCTCGACGCGGCGCAGGCGCAGGAGCGCCTTCGACATCGCCACCAGCTCGTTCGGCTCGACCGGGTGGGTGAGGTACGCGTCGGCGCCGGCCTCGAGCCCCTGCACGCGGTCGGTGACGTCACGCCGCACCGCCGAGAGATGGAGCACCGGGATGTGCGCCGTACGAACGTCGGTCTTGAGCCGGCGGACGACCTCGTAGCCGTCGAGGTCGGGAAGGTGCACGTCGAGGATGATGAGGTCGGCCCCCTCCATCGCGCGCTCGATCCCCGCCTCCCCGCTGCCGACTTCGATCACGCCGAAGCCGGCCCGGCGGAGCATCTGCCCCACCGCGTAGCGGTTTGCCTCGCTGTCGTCTACGACCAGCACGACCTCTTGGTATCCAGCCAGGGCCCCTCCAGGGGCGAAGGTCGAGGTAGGGCGCTTCGTGATCTCGGGCATCAGCGGCGTCTCCGGCTGTCAGCACTCGGGCGGTCCATCCGCCGCGCGGCCAATGTAGAACGCGCGTGAACGGGAGAACAGAGCGAAGTAGCGCCGCCTCGCGCTCCGGGGGGCGCATTGGCCGCGCATCGGCGCCCTGGTGGCGCAGATTGTGACACGAATCACGCAACTATGATGGCTCGCGATGGCACGAACCGGACGGCGGCGCGGTCGTCCACCGTCCTGGTCCTCTCGGACGATCCGATGGCGGCGGCGCTGCTCGGGATTCTCGCAGAACTGGCCCACCGCGTCCCGGCGTTCGCCCACCCCGGGGAGCGCCCCGAAGACGCCCTCGCGCGCGTGCGCCCGCTGTTCGTCGTGCTGCTCGACGGCTCGCTCGACGCGGCCCGCTCCGACCTCTTCTTCGCCCGCGCGGCCAAGCGGCAGGTCGGGATCGCCATCTTCGGGGTCCCGGGCCAGGCACAGGAGCTGGCCGCCCGGGCGCGCGAGCGCGGCATCCCCTGGTTCGACATGCCGATTGACCTCGCGGGCTTCACCCGGGTCCTCGAGGCCGCGAGCGCGACCGACTGGTGGCGCGGGGGCGGCGAGCGGCGGCGGGCCGCGCAGCTCCCGCGGACCACCCGCAGCTCGGACGGCACGCTCATCTACCTGGACCGCGACGGCCGGCGCTGGTTCGTCTACGACCGACGCGGCACCGACCGCCGGCGCGGCGACCGTCATGCGCCCGTCACGGACGACGGCGTGGCCGAGCCGCCCTCCGGCCTACCGCCGCACCGCGTCTTCGTCAACGAGAGCGGAGAGACCTGGCGCTACGCCCTGGGGGAGGGCGAATCGGCGCTCGACCCCTCGGCTGCCGACCTCGAGCGCCAGCTCGCCCAGGCGACACGAGTGTAGGGGCGGGTTCGAGACCCGCCCTGTATGTCGCCGGGAAAGACCAGTGTCTACCCGCGAGTCGAATACTCGCCCGTGGCTCCTGCCGAGACGGTGACGGCCGGTCGGAGGCCGTGGAGGAAGAGCTCGACGGCGGAGTCGAGGAGGCGGTCGGCGTCGATGCAGGCGTCGGGGAGGAGCTGGGGGGTCTGCTGCCAGATGAGCTGGAGCATCAGCCCCGAGGTCAGCATCCGGGCGGCCACTTCGGCGTCGGCGTCCTGGCGGAACTCTCCGGTCGCCTGCCCTTCCTCGATCAGCCGGGCGACGATCTGCCACCCCCTGACCGGTCCCGTGGCCAGCCAGCGCTTATAGACCTCGGGGCACTCCTGCACCACCCCCTGGAGCAGCAGGCAGGTGGCGTCCCGGAACTCCGCGTTCGAGATGTTGAACCCCTTGCGCACCACCAGCCGGATCCGCGCCGACGCCGGGCCGTTCTGCTCGCGGACGAGCTCGACCAGTCGGTCGAAGGCGTGGGCGTGCTTCTGCTCGACGATCTGGAGGAGGAGGTCCTCCTTGCTCTCGAAATAGTGGTAGATCGTTCCCTTGGTCACCCCGGCGGCCTCGGCGATCTCCTCCAGTCGAGTCTGCCGGTAACCTTGCGCGGCGAACACGCGTAGAGCGGCGTCGAGGATCTCCTGTGGCCTGTCGTCCGGGCGCCGCTCCCAGCGGATCGCCTTCATCGACGCCGACGACCGCCGCCCCTCTGCCTGTGTCATCCGAGCCTCTTTCGCTGAGACCACTTTTCGATTAGTATTCTACCCGCGAGTAAATTAACTCCATCTCGCTGACAATTCAATGGACGGCGCGGACCCGTGACCCGGGCGCCTGCGGCCGAGTCAGATACTATATGAGCGCGCACTCGTTCGCCCTCGGGGCGAGACAAACATGGATTCGGGCGGCCGTCGCGGCCGGGCTGGCGCTGGGTGCCGCGCCGCTCGCCGCGCAGTCGTCGGCTGCGCCGACGGCGCAGCCCGTCGCGCAGATGGCGCCTCAGCCGGTGGCGGTGGACGTGGGCGCGCGCCAGATGCCGTTCTCGGTCGGCGAGGAGCTGGTCTACAGGGCGTACTTCGGCGGCCTCCCGGTGGGGAAGGCGCGGATGCGGGTGGACGGCATCGAGGCCGTGCGCGGGCGTCCGGCGTACCACGTCGTCTTCTCGATCGACGGCGGCATCCCGGGCTTCCGGGTGCACGACCGCTACGAGAGCTGGATCGACGTCGCCACGCTGTCGTCGCTGCGCTACCGGCAGGAGATCTCGGAGGGGCGCTACAAGAAGTCGGCGCTCTACGAGATCTACCCCGAGCAGGGCGTCTACCAGAAGCAGGGCGACACGGTGCGCGCGAGCGTGCGCGACCCACTGGACGAGGGCTCGTTCATCTACGCGGTGCGGCTGGCCGGCGTGCGCGCCGGTGAGACGAGGCGCTACGACCGCTACTTCCGTCCGGACCGCAACCCGGTGGTGCTGAGCGGGCTGCGGCACGAGACGGTCGAGGTGGGCGCGGGCAAGTTCTCCACCGTCGTGGTCCGCCCGACGATCCGCGCGAATGGCCTCTTCGCCGAGAACGGCGACGCGCAGCTCTGGTTCACGGACGACGAGAACCGGTACCTGGTGCAGCTCAAGAGCCACTTCTCGAAGTTCTCGCTCCGGCTCTCGCTGGAGTCCGTGACCCCCGGCAACCCGGCCGCCCTCCCGACCGCGGTGGCGGAAGCGATGGCGGGGCAGTAAGGGGAAGAGGGGGATGGCGGGGATGGAAGCGATG
>DATFPD010000200.1:0-15050 GCA_035265005.1 Gemmatimonadaceae bacterium
CCGGTGACGCGCGCCGAGTTCCTGGCGTTCGTGCGCGACGACCCGCGCTGGGCGCGCGGCCGCGTGTCCCCCGAGCTCGCCGACCGCGAGGGGTACCTGGCGGAGTGGCGGGGCGAGACGAACGCCGGCGACGCGACCGACCTCCGGCGGCCGGTGACGGGGGTCTCCTGGTTCGCCGCCCGCGCCTACTGCGAGGCCCGCGGCAAGCGCCTCCCGACCGCCGCCGAGTGGGAGTACGCGGCGGCGGCGAGCGAGACGCGGCGCGACGCCACGCGGGACCCGGCGTTCGTGCAGCGGCTGGTCGCGCTCTACGCCGGCCGCCCGCGCCCGCTGCCGCCGGTGGGCGCCGCCGGCGCGGCCGGCGCGCCTAACGTGTACGGCGTGCGCGGGCTCCACGGCCTGGCCTGGGAGTGGGTGGCCGACCTCGACGGCGCGCCGTCCGCGTCCGGGCACAGCCACCACGCGCACGCCGCCGGCGGCCGGAGCCACGACGCCTCCTGCGCCGGCGCCGCCATCGGCGCCGCGGACCCGACCAACTACCCGGCGTTCCTGCGCGCCGCCCTGCGCGCCGGTCTCACCGCGCGCAGCACGCTCGAGACCCTCGGCTTCCGCTGCGCGCTCTGAGCGACGCCGCACCGGACTACCTTCAATCATGACTCACATGCAGCCATCGACCGACCACCCGGTGCTCCTCGACCCCGCCGTGGCCGCACGGGCGGCGGCCGCCACCCGGCCGGACCGGCCGGCGACGGCCGTGCTGGTCGACTCCCCCGACGTGCGGATGATCGTCTTCCGGCTGGGGCCGGGGCAGCGCGTGCCGCCACACCGCAGCCCGTCGACCGTCGTGCTTCAGGTGCTCGAAGGGGCGGGCGTGATCTCGGGGCCGGACGGGGAGCGCGCCGCGCGGCCCGGACAGGTTGCTGCGTTCGAGCCTCAGGAGCTGCACGGGATGCGCGCGACCGACGCGGGCGAAGTCCTCATCCTCGCGACGATCGCGCCGCGCCCGGGCGAGCGGTGATGGCCGAGCGAGCAGATCTGCGCGACGAGGACCTCCAGGGGCTGCTCGAGGCGTTCTACGCCCGAATTGCCGATGAGCCGCTGCTGGCCCCGTACTTCGCCGAGCTGGACATGGCGGCGCACATGCCGCGCATCGTGGCGTTCTGGTCGACGATGCTCTTCCACACCGGGCGCTACTCGGGCAACGCCTTCCGGCCGCACGCGGACATGCCCGGCCTCTCGGCCGAGCACTTCGCGCGATGGCTCGCGGTGATGGAAGCGACGATCGACGCGCGCTTCGCGGGGCCGGCGGCCGAGCAGATGCGGGAGCTGGCGCACCGCGTCGCGTTCAGCATGCAGCTGCGCCTGGGGATCACGCCGGCCGCCGGCGCCGTCGGGGAGTCCCCGACCGCGCCGGCGCCCGTCGTGCCGCGCGCCCGCCCGACATCGCGCGGGAGCGCCTAACCGTCGATGGGACGAGCGCGCGCTGGACTGCGGCTTGCACCGCGGCGACCCCCCATGCGTTCGCGCTTCACCCTGCCGATGGTTCTCGCGCTCATCACTCCGTGGGCCAGCCGGGCGGCCCAGCCCGCTCCTCCCCAGACCGCCTCGGCGGGCGTGGTCGCGCCTGTGGTCGCGCCCGTGCTGGCGCTGCGCGTGCGTCCCGAGCTGTGGGACTGGTTCCGCGCGGCGGATGACCGCGGCCCCGGTCGTTATGCATTCGTCGGCGTACACGCGCGCGCCGGACTGGCGCAGCAGCGCGCGCGGTGGGGATGGCGCGCGGAGCTCGCCGCGCCGGCGCTGCTCGCCCTCCCGGACGACGCGAACGAGGGGGCGCCGCGCGGCCAGCTCGGGCTCGGCGGGTCGTACGCGGTCGCGAACGGCGTGACCTTCGGCGGCGGGCGCCGGAGCCTCGCGCGGGTCTTCCTCAAGCAGGGCTTCGTCCGCGTCGGCGCGCCGCCGAAGGACGGCGGGCACGCGCTGCGCCTGGGCCGGTGGGAGTTCTCCGACGGCGCCGAGGTGGCGCCCGCCAGCCAGACGGTCGCGGCGGTGAAGCGCGACCGCGTGTCGCAGCGGCTCATCGGCCCCTTCGGCTGGTCGCACGTGGGGCGCAGCTTCGACGGCGGGCACTACAGCTTCGACCGCGGCGGCCGCAACGTCACGGCCCTCCTCGCGCGCCCCACCCAGGGCGCGTTCGACGCGAACGGCTGGGACGAGCTGGACGTCACCCTCGGCTACGCCTCCCTGACGCTGCCGACGAACGGGCGGCGGCTCGCCGGGGACGTGCGCCTGTTCGCCGCGTACTACGACGACGCGCGCGGCGTGCTGAAGACCGACAACCGCCCGCTCGCGCAGCGGCAGGGCGACGACCGGCGGCTCGCCGTCGCCACCGCCGGCGGGCACTGGGTGCAGACGGTGCGCACCGGCGCCGGCGAGGCGGACGTGCTGCTCTGGGGCGCGCTCCAGGGCGGCGACTGGGGGCGGCTGTCGCACCGCGCGCACGCCGCCGCGGCCGAGGCCGGACTCCAGCCGGCGGCGGCCGCGCTCGCGCCGCTGCATCCGTGGGTGCGCGCCGGCTGGTACCGGGCGAGCGGCGACGGCGACGCGGCCGACGACCGGCACGGGACGTTCTTCACGATGCTGCCGACTCCGCGGATCTACGCGCGCTTCCCGTTCTTCACGCCGATGAACGTCGAGGACGCCTTCGCGTCGCTCCTGCTCCGGCCGCGGAGCACCGTGACCGCGCGCTTCGACGCCCGCCGGCTCCGCCTGGCCGAGCGCGCCGACCTCTGGTACGCCGGCGGCGGCGCGTTCGAGCACGGCAGCTTCGGCTACGCCGGGCGGCCCTCGAACGGCGCGCGGCCGCTGGCGGCGCTGTGGGACCTGAGCGTCGACTGGCGCCTGACGACGCGGTGGACGCTCGGCGCCTACGCCGCGCGGGCGGACGGCGGCGCGGTCGTCGAGCGCATCTTCCCCGGGCGCGGCCGCGCGCACTTCGGCTACGCCGAGCTGTCGTACGCCCGATGACCGCCAGCCGGCGGTGGGCGCTCGCGGCGGCGGCGGCGGCGGTGGGGGCGGCGGCGGGGCTCGGCGTCTTCACCTTCGGCTACGCGCGCGGCTACTCGTACCTCGGCCACGACCCCGCGGCGTGCGCCAACTGCCACATCATGAGCGAGCACTACGCGGCGTGGATGAAGGGGAGCCACCACTCGGTGGCGACGTGCAACGACTGCCACACGCCGCACGACCTCGTGGGCAAGTACGCGGTGAAGGCGAAGAACGGCTTCTGGCACTCGTTCTACTTCACCGTCGGCGGCTACCCGGACCCGCTGCGGATCACCGCGGGCAACCGTCGCGTGACCGAGGCCGCCTGCCGCCACTGCCACACCGAGATCACCGAGGCGATCGACCACGGGCCGGGCGCCGTCTCGCAGCAGCCGGGGCCGCCCCCGGCCGTACACGCCGCGTCCTCGGGCGAGCCGATCTCCTGCATCCGCTGCCACAAGTACGTGGGGCACTGGGTCCGATGATGAACCGGCCGCGGATACGATGAGAGCGGGACACGGATGAACACGGATAGGAGCAGCCAACTCGAACTCGTCGCCACTCGCATGACCGCACCGCATGACGCTCCGCCCCCGCCCCCGCCCCCGCCGCGACGGCGCCGGCTCGGCACCCGCTGGCTCGTGCTCGTCGCGGCCGGCGCCGCGTTCGCCGTCGTCGGGGTCGCCGCGCTGCTGACCAGCATCGTCAGGCGGCAGCAGGAGGCGCGGGTTCCGTTCTACCGCGTGGTCGCGCTCGACGACACGACCCAGGACCCGGCGGTGTGGGGGAAGAACTTCCCGCTCCAGTACGACGACTACCGGAAGACGGTGGACCAGGTGCGGACGCGCTACGGCGGGAGCGAGGGGGAGCCGCACACGCCGAGCGACGCCGACCCGCGCTCGGTGGTGGCGCAGTCGCGGCTCCAGGAGGACCCGCGGCTGCGCGAGCTGTGGGCCGGCTACGCGTTCTCGCAGGACTTCCGCGAGGAGCGCGGGCACGCGTACATGCTCGAGGACCAGGAGTTCACCGAGCGGCAGCACGTGACGAAGCAGCCCGGCACCTGCCTGCACTGCCACGCCTCGGTGTACGTCCCGTACCGACGCGTCGGCAACGGGGACCCGATCAAGGGGTTCGAGGCGATGAACCCGATGCCCTACTTCGAGGCGCGCAAGCTGGTGCAGCACCCGGTGTCGTGCATCGACTGCCACGACCCCGGGACGATGCAGCTTCGCGTCACGCGCCCCGGCTTCCTCGAGGGGATCAGGCTGGTCAAGGCGCGGCAGGGGCTGCGCGACTACGATGTCAACCGCGACGCCACGCGGCAGGAGATGCGCACCTACGTCTGCGGGCAGTGCCACGTCGAGTACTACTTCAAGGGCCCCGGGAAGCGGCTCACCTACCCGTGGTCGAAGGGGCTCACCGCCGACAGCATCATGGCCTACTACGACTCGACCGGGCACAAGGACTGGGTGCACGCGGTGAGCGGCGCGCCGGTGCTGAAGGCGCAGCACCCCGAGTTCGAGATGTACAACCAGGGGATCCACGCGCGCTCGGGCGTCGCCTGCGCCGACTGCCACATGGCGTACAAGCGCGAGGGGGCGATGAAGATCTCCGACCACCACGTGCGGAGCCCGCTGCTCAACATCAACCGCGCCTGCCAGACCTGCCACAAGTGGGAGGAGGCGGAGCTCAAGGCGCGCGTCGAGACCATTCAGGACCGCACCTTCGAAATGCGCAACATGGCACTCGACGCGGTGCTCCAGCTCACGCGCGAGATCGCGGCCCAGGTGGCGCGCGACAGCACGCTGCCGGCGGTGGCCCGCGCCGTGGCGCGGGCGCGGGACTACCAGCGGAAGGCCCAGTTCCTGGCCGACTTCATCGAGGCGGAGAACTCGATGGGCTTCCACGCCGACCAGGAGGCGGCGCGGATCCTGGCGAAGTCGATCGACTACTCGCGGCGCGGGCAGATGGCGCTGCGCGGGCAGGAGCCGCCGCCGGTCACCAACCCGGCGCACGGCCCGCGCGAGGGCGCGCGGGCCGGCGGCGGGAAGGGCTGACGCGGGGGCCTAACGCTTCGGCTTGCGGCGCCCGCTCTCCCCCTTCGGGTCGTCCTTCTTCAGCACCTTCGCCAGGATCTCCGGCACGACGTTCTCGACCCCCGGCCGCCCGGGCCGGGCGCCGGGTCTGGGAAGGCCGGTCGCGGAGTCTTCGACGATCGGCTGCTCGCCAATGATCTTCGGGATCTTCATCTCTTCTGCCTCCCGGGGCGCAACGAGGTTGGGGTGGTGAGCCAGCTCCAGCATTTTCCGTACGGGCGCTAGTGTCGGGAGTTCCGCCTCATCGGGACTCGGGCATCGGGACTCGGCCATCGGGACTCGGCGCTCGGCCAAGCCCTGCCGAGTGCCGAGTCCCGATGGCCGAGTCCCGATGCCCGAGCCCGGCGCCTACCACGCCCCGCCGAGCGTGCGGTAGAGCTGCACCGCCGCGGCGTTGTGCTCGCGCTGCACGCGGGCGAAGGCGATCTGCGCCGCGAACAGGCTGCGCTGCGCGTCCAGCACTTCCAGGTAGCTCGACACGCCGCTGCCGTAGCGCTGGCGGGCGAGGTCGAGCGCCCGCGTGAGGGCGCGCACCTGGGTCTCCTGGGCCGCCAGCTGGTCGCGCGTGAAGCGGACCGCCGCCAGGGCGTTGCTCGCCTCGCGCATCGCGTTCAGGCGCGTCTGCTCCAGCGTCGCCCGCGCCTCCATCACCTGCGCCTGCGCCACGTCCTGCTGCGCCTGGAGCCGGCCGCCCGTGAACAGCGGCAGGGAGATTCCGGCCTGGAGCGTGTAGATCTCCCCGTTAGGCTGGAACAGCCCCGTCTGGCCCGGGCGCTGCGTGCCGTACTGGCCGGCGACGAAGAGCCGCGGCAGGCGGCTCGCTTCGGCGGCGCCGACGCGCGCGGTGGCCGCCTGCCACGCGCGCTCGGCGCGCCTGACGTCGGGGCGCGCGGCGAGCATCTCCGACGGGATCGAGTCGGGAACGTCCACCGGGCGCAGCACCGGCGCGTCGGACGGCGACGCCGACAGGGATCCGCGCGGGATGGACGAGGGCGGCAGCCCCGCCAGGAGGCTGAGCTGGTTCTCCGCCTCCACGCGCCGCTGCGCGAACTGGGCGACGCTGATCGCCGAGCTGGCGACCTCGGACTCGAACTGCCGCACGTCGAGCTCCGAGATGAGTCCCTGCGCGAACCGCTTGCGGGCGAGCTCCAGCGTCGCCCGCCGCGCCGCCGCGGCCTCCTCGGCGATCCGCACGTCCTGGTCGGCCTCGCGCAGCTCCAGGTACCCCGTGGCGACGCCGCTCACCAGCGAGAGCACGACGGCGCGGCGGTCGTCCTCCTGCGTCAGCCAGTCGAGCTGCGCGGCCTCGGTCGAGCGGCGCGCGCGCCCCCACAGGTCCAGCTCCCACTGCACGTCCCCGGTCAGGCGCACGGCGTCGCTCTGCGCGGGGAGGGAGTTGCCGAAGATGGTCTGGCTGGAGGTGGTGGAGGTGTTCAGGCTGAGCTGCGGCAGGAGCTGGCTGCGCGCGACCGTGACCTGGTCGCGGTACGCCAGGACGCGGGCCGCCGCGGCGCGGACGGTCTGGTTGTTCTGTACCGCCGCGTTCACCAGCGCGACGAGCTGGCTGTCGCGCAGCAGCCCGAGCCAGCGCACGTCGCGCGCCGAGTCGAGCTGGAGCGGCGCGGCCGCGTCAGGCACCCCGTGCTCGGCCCCGCGCACGCGGGCGAGCGAGTCCAGGAACGCCCGCGCCGCCGGCGTCGTCGCCTGGCCCACGCGCCCCTCCACCGCCGGCATTGGCGCCTGCCGCGCCGCGCGCGTGG
The DNA here is from genome assembly GCA_035265005.1 of Gemmatimonadaceae bacterium. Classification (GTDB taxonomy): domain Bacteria; phylum Gemmatimonadota; class Gemmatimonadetes; order Gemmatimonadales; family Gemmatimonadaceae; genus DATFPD01. Next base: position 6,899 of record DATFPD010000200.1, read on the forward strand.
ACGGCCCCACGGCGCACGCGCCGGCGACGGCCGCGAGCAATATGACAGAACGACGAGCGATCATCTTCGCAACCATCACGAGCCTTCGGTAAGTGTCATCTCAGGGATGGCGACGGCGACTGCGACTGCATCTTGACAGGATGAACAGGATTGACAGGATGGAAGCCTAACGGATGCATCCCGAAGCACTTCATCCTGTCAATCCTGTTCATCCTGTCAAGATGCAGTTCCCCAATCATGCCTCGAGCGCGATGCGCGGGCGGGGCGCCGGGGTCTCGACCGGCGGAACCACGACCGCCGGGCGGCGGCGCCAGTTACGCGTCGCGGCCGAGCGGACTACGGCGTAGAAGAGCGGGATGAAGAAGATGCCGACCGTGGTCGCCGCCAGCATGCCGGCGAAGACGCCCGTGCCGAGCGAGCGGCGGCTCGCCGCGCCGGCGCCGCTGGCGATCATGAGCGGCAGCACGCCGGCGATGAAGGCGAACGACGTCATGAGGATCGGGCGGAAGCGGTCGCGCGCCGCCTCCAGCGCCGCCTCGCGCGTCGACCGCCCGTGCCTGACCAGGTCGGAGGCGAACTCCACGATCAGGATCGCGTTCTTCGCCGCCAGCCCCACCACCGCCAGCAGCCCGATCTGGAAGTAGACGTCGTTCGGCATCCCGCGAACGTAGATGCCCAGGAACGCGCCGAGGATCCCGAACGGGATGCTGAGCAGCACCGCGAACGGCACCGACCAGCTCTCGTACTGCGCCGCGAGGATGAGGAACACGAGGACGAGCGCGAACACGAACACCAGCGCGCCCGTCCCCGCCGACTGCTTCTCCTGGAACGACTGCCCGCTGTAGGCGTAGCCCACGCCCGCGTCCGCGTACCGGTCGGCGATGCGCTCGGCGGCCGCGATCATCTGGCCGCTGCTGCGCCCCGCACCCGGCTGCGCCGTGGTGAGCGCCGACGGGAAGCCGTTGAAGCGCGTGATCAGGCTAGGCGCCGAGCGCATCTCCGGGCGCACGAGCGCCGAGAGCGGCACCATCTCGCCGCGCGCGCTCCGCACGTAGAAGCGGCCGATGTCCTCCGGCGACTGGCGGAACTGCGCCTGCGCCTCGGCCTGCACGCGGTAGGTGCGGCCGTAGAGGTTGAAGTCGTTGACGTAGAGCGTCGACAGCATCGACTGGAGCGTCGAGAAGAGCTGCGGCAGCCCCACCCCCCGCGCCTGCGCCGCGTCGGCGTCCACGTTCAGGTAGACGAGCGGCACGTCGGTGCGGATGGACGCGTTGGCGCCCTTCAGCTCCGCCGACTCGTTCGCCTCCTTCACGATCGCCCGCACCTGCTCGGCGAGCTGGCGGTAGTCGCCGCCGCCGCGCGACTGGAGGTTCATCTCGAGGCCGGACGTCGAGCCGAGGCCCGGGATCTCCGCCAGGTTGAAGGAGAACGCGTTCGCCTCCTTGATCCCCGCGAGCTGGGCGTTCACCCGCGCGATCACCGCGTCCACGCCGTGCTCCTTCGCCGAGCGCTCGTCCCACGGCTGGAGGTTCACGAACACCAGCGCCGTGTTGGTCTGCGCCGAGCCGGTGAGGATGTCGCGCCCGTTCATCGCGACGATGTTCCGGATCTCCGGCTGCGCGCGCAGGATGCCCTCCACCCGCTCCACCACCGCGCCGGTGCGGTTGAGCGACGCGGCGTCAGGGAGCTGCATCGTCACCGCGAAGTAGCCCTTGTCCTCGCCCGGGAGGAACCCGGACGGCACCCGGCGGCCGAGCACCGCCAGCAGCACGAGCATCACCGCGAACACCGCCATCCACGTCCGCGGCTGGTCCACCACGTGCCCGGTGTAGCGGGTGTAGCGAGCGGTGAGGCGCCCGAACCAGTCGTTGAAGGCGCGGAAGAAGCGGTTGTCCGTCTCCTCCGCGGCGTGCTTCAGCAGGAGCGCGCAGAGCGCCGGGGTGAGCGTCAGCGCCACGACCGCCGAGAGCACGGTCGAGATGACGATCGTCACCGCGAACTGCTTGTACATCGCGCCGGTGATCCCGCCCAGGAACGCCACCGGGATGAACACCGCGCAGAGGACGAGCGTGATCGCGACCAGCGCGCCGGCCACCTGCGACATCGTCCGGTCGGCCGCCTCGGTGGCCGAGACGTGCTCGGTGGCCATGATGCGCTCGACGTTCTCGATCACGACGATGGCGTTGTCCACCACGATGCCGATCGCCAGCACCAGGCCGAACAGCGTCAGCGTGTTGATCGAGAAGCCGAGCGCCTGCATGCCGAGGAAGGTGCCGACGATGCTGACCGGCACGGCGAGCAGCGGGATCAGCGTCGCGCGCCAGCTCTGGAGGAAGAGGAACACCACCAGCGTCACCAGCAGCATCGCCTCGACCAGCGTCTTCACCACCTCCTTGATGGATTCGGTGATGAAGGGCGTGGTGTCGAAGGGTGTCTGGTACTTCACCCCCGCCGGGAAGGTGCGCGACAGCTCGCCCATCCGCCCCAGCACCGCCTTCTTCACGTCGAGCGCGTTGGCGCCGGCGCGGGTGTAGACCTGGATCAGCGCCGCCGGCTTGCCGTTGAGCCGCCCGCTCCCCTCGTAGCTCTTGGAGCCGAGCGAGACCGTGCCGACGTCCTTCACCCGAATGACCGAGCCGTCGGGGCGGGCGCGGACGATGATGTTCCCGAACTCGTCCGGCGTACGGAGCCTGCCCGAGGTCGTGACGGGCAGGGTGAGCTGCGTGCTGCTCGGGGACGGCTGGCGGCCCAGGCGGCCGGCGGGGTTGGTGGCGTTCTGCTCGCGCACCGCCTGCGCCACGTCCTGCACCGTCAGGCCGAGCTGCGCCAACCGGTCGGGATCGAGGCTCAGGAGCATCGAGAACTCCAGCTCCCCGTACACCAGCGCGTCGCCGACGCCGCGGACGCGCTTCAGCTCGTCCTCGATGTAGAGCTTGGCGTAGTTGCTCAGGTACGCGGCGGTGTAGCGCGGGTCCTCGGACGTGAGCGCGACCAGGAACAGGATGTCCGTGTTCGCCTTCTTGATCGTGATCCCCTGGCGGCGCACCTCCTCGGGGAGCTGCGACTCGGCGAGCTTGATCGCGTTCTGCACGTCGACGGCGGCCAGGTCCTGGCTGCGCGAGACGTCGAAGTAGACCTGGAGGTTCATCACGCCGGCGCTGGAGTTCGCCGACTTGAAGTAGAGCAGCCCGTCGAGGTTGGAGAGCTGCTGCTCGATCGGGGCCGCCACCGACTGGGCGACGTCCTCGGCGGTGGCGCCGGGGTAGTTCGCCGTCACCTGCACCGAGGGCGGCGTGATGCTCGGGAAGCGCGCGATCGGGAGGGTGAGCGCGGAGATGACGCCGAGCAGGGTGATGACGATCGAGAGCACCGCCGACAGGACGGGCCGGCGGATGAAGAAGAACTTCGCGGTGTAGGGCGCGCTGGCGCTCATCGGCAGCTCGCTCCGCTCAGTGCTGGGCGGCGGTGGAGGCGGTCTCCGCCGCGGCGAGCGGCGTCGGGCGCACGCGCATCCCGGCGGACACCTTCTGCACGCCGTCGACGATCACGCGCTCGCCGCCGTGCAGCCCGTCCTGGATCACCCAGTCGCCGCCCGTCCACGCGCCGGCCACGACGTCGGCGGCGCGCACTGTGTCGCCGGCCGCGACGACGTAGACGATCTGGCGCCCCATCTGCTGGAGCACCGCGCGCTGCGGGACCACGATCGTGCCGTTGCGCTTGATGCCCTCCAGCCTGACGCGGAGGAACTGGCCGGGGAGGAGCAGCTGGTCCGGGTTGTCGAACTGCGCGCGGTACTGGCGGGTGCCGGTCGCGGCGTCCACCACCGGGTCGACGAAGCCGATGCGTCCGGGGCGCGGGTAGATCTCGCTCGTGCCGAGCACGGCCCGCACCGTGGCCGGACCGCCCGGCGCCAGCGCGGTGCGCGTGGCCGGGTCGCGGCGCCACTGGAACTCCTGCTGCGCCGACGGGCGGAAGCTGACGTAGATCGGGTCCAGGACGTCGATCGTCGTCAGCACGTCGCCGGGGCCGGTGACGCGCGAGCCGACGTCGAGGAGCGCGCGCCCCACGCGCCCGCCGATCTCGGCGCGGACGTAGGTGTCGTCGAGGCTCTTGCGGGCGCGGTCGATCGCGGCGTGCGCGGCCGACACCGCGGCGCGGGCGCGCTTCTCCTCGGCCTCGGCGTTGTCGGCGTCCTGCCTGGCGACGGCGTTGTCGGCGAGCAGGGCGCGGAAGCGGGCGACGTTCGACGTCGCGTTCGCGAGGCGCGCCTCGGCCTCGGCGAGCCCCGCCTCGGCCGAGCGGACGTCGGCGTCGGAGTTGCGCGGGTCGATGCGGTACAGCACGTCGCCGGGGCGCATGGTGGTGCCCTCGCGGAAGCTGCGCTCGACGATCGTCCCCGACCCCTGCGCCCGCACCGCGACGCTGCGCGACGGCTCGACGTCGCCGAGGAACTCGTAGCGGTCGTCCACCGTGCGCGGCTCGACCGTGACGACGGAGACCTCGGGCGGCGCCTTGGGCGGCGGCGTCGGCTTCGCGCAGGCGGCGGCGACGGCGGCAGCCGCGAGGAGCAGCCACGCAGCAGGGGAAGATCGGGGCATGAACGTTATGCAGTTCGGGATCTTGGACGGCAACGGCTTACCACGGATGAACACGGACGACGGCACGGATGCACACGGCACTCCTCTGTGTTGATCCGTGTCGTCGTCCGTGTTCATCCGTGTCCCCGCCGCGGCCGGGTTGACGATTCGAGCAGGGGAAGTTACATACCGACCGGTCGGTATGTCAACGCGCACCCAGCCGGAGGCCAGCGTGGCTCAGAAGACGAAGCGGGCGGCCGCCGCCGCGGTTCCGGTGGTGTCCAAGGGGGCCGTGCGCGCGCGGCGCCGGAAGGCGCCCGAGGAGCGGCGGGAGGAGATCTTCAGCGCCGCGCTGGAGCTCTTCTCGGAGGTCGGGTACGAGCGCGCGACGCTCAACGAGATCGCCGCGCGCGCCGGCGTGTCGAAGGGCGCCGTGTACCACCACTTCGAGTCGAAGGAAGCGCTGCTGATCGAGATGATGCGTGCGCGGGCGGCGACGCTCATGCTGCGCGTGGAGGCGCTGGCCGCCGAGGCCGGCGGGGCGGCGCGCCCCGACGAGCTGCTGGCGCGGCTGATCGAGCAGATGTGGGCGCACTACGAGCAGCCGGGGAAGATCGAGCTGATCCTGATCGCGATCAGCGAGCTGCCGAAGGTCCCCGAGCTCGCGCGGCTGCTCTTCACCGAGCAGGTGGCCAGGAACCGGGCGACAATCCACAACGTGCTGGCAACCGTCTCGGCGGGGGGGGGGGTCGACGAGTCGCACGTCCAGACCGCCGCGCTGCTGCTGCCATTCATGATCATGGGCGTGGTGCTCGGCCGGCAGATCTCGCGGGCACTCGGCCAGAAGGAGGTCCCCGCCGGCGAGATGCGCGAGGCCGTCGTCCGCCTGCTGCGGGACGGCGCGGTGGGCGCCGGGCGGGCCTGAGGAGGGCGGCCTCAGCCCCGCCGGTCCAGCAGGTGGTCCGCGGCGAGCGCCTCGATCACGCGCTCGGGCGGGGCGTCCTCCGGCAGGTCGAGGAACTGCGTCCCGATCTCCTCGCATAACGACTCCACCGCCCCGCGCAGGAGCGCGCCGCGGCTCCGGATCGCCCCGTCCGGCCCCGGCACCGCCTCGGCGGCCCGCGCCAGCGAGAGCACGTACGGGAGCTGGATGGCGAGCGCCAGCTCGGGCGACCGGTTCTGGAAGTAGTACGTGACGCGCGTCTGCGAGAGCTGGCTGTTCACGCGCAGGACCTGCTCGGTGAGCGAGCGCATGAGCTCGGTCACCGCCTCGTGCGGCAGCTCCCGCACGGCGGCCTCGGGGCTCGGCTGGGTGCGCCGGAAGCGCTCGACCTCGCGGGCGAAGGCGCGGCGCTCGGCCAGCACGGGGTAGATCGAGAGCACCCAGGTGATCCAGGCCGTGATCAGCACCACCCCCACCAGGCTCTGGATCGCGCCCGCGTAGCGCAGGCCGTCGAGCACCGGGACGATGTCGCTCGAGCCGAGCGTGGTCGACGTGGCCATCGAGACGTAGAGCGCCGTGGCGAAGCCGCGGGTGGCTTCGGGCGGCAGGCTCGGGTTCACGTTGAAGCCCGCCGGCAGGTGCGGCCAGTACACGAACGCCCCGCCGAGGATCAGCATCGCCGTCCACGTCACCGCGGCCGACATCAGGGCGGCGGGGCCGGCGTGGTAGATCGCCCCGCGCCACCGGCGCCCGATCCTGCGCAGGAGCCGCCACGCGCCGTGCATGACGTACCGGCTCAGCGCCCCCGTGTCGTCGGGGTCGAACAGCTCGTGCACCACGTCGCGCAGCATCAGCAGCACGACGGCGATGCCGAACGCCACCGAGAGGGCGCCCACTAGGGCGGGCCCGTCGGGGGCGTCGTCACCTAACGCCGGGCTCGCGCCGGGGCGAGCAGCGACTTCGCCACCATCATGTGCGCCCCGACGTTCCCGTCGACGAGCTGGGTGATGCGCAGGTCCGCCGCGATCGAGGCCAGCTGGTAGGCCTCCATCTGGGTGAGCCCGGTGGTCCGCTCGATCAGCTTCACCATCTCCCGCACCGCGGTCCGGGTCGCCGTCGTCAGGCTCGTGTCCATCCCCATCGTGATCCAGTGCGTGGGCGTCTCGCCGACCGGCCAGTCGAGGCGCATGTCCTTGCGGACGGTGAGCCGCAGCCGCCCGCGCAGCGAGGTCTCGATCGCCGTCTGGTCCACCTCGCCGTCCCCCTGCGCCGCGTGCCCGTCCCCCACCTCGAACAGCGCCCCCGCGACGTGCACCGGGATGTAGAGGGTCGTACCCGCAACGAGCTCCTTGTTGTCCAGGTTCCCGGCGTGGGTGGAGGGCGGGTTGCTGCTCACCCGCCCTGACGACCTGGGCGGCGCCACGCCCATCGACCCGAAGAAGGGCCGGAGCGGCACCACGATCCCGGGGGCGAACTCGGCCGTCATGCGCTTCCCGTCCAGGCGGATGATGCGGGTCGGCGCGCCCTCCCGGGTGCACAGCTCGCGCACGAAGCCGCTGCAGCCGTTGTAGCCGTAGGGGATCGCGAGGTCGACCGAGAGGATCTCGACCTCGAGCACGTCGCCGGAATCTGCGCCCTCGACGTAGACCGGCCCGGTGAGGATGTGCCCGCCCGGCCCGCGGTCGGTCACCTGGGCGACGATGTCCCGGAGCGACTGCTGCACCTCCTCCGGGCGCACCCCGGCCGCCTCCAGCCGGTCGGGGCGGTTGGTGATCATCGTCTCGACGTCGATGACGTCGCCCGAGGCGATCCGCAGCACCGGCGGCGTCTCGGCCCAGTAGTGCCCGTAGGCGACCGTGGCGGGCGTGGCGGGGAGCTTGTGGGTCCGCTGCGCGGTGGCCGGCGCGGACGCGGCGGCGAGCAGGAGCAGTGTCCCGGTGGTAATCTGGCGCATCCGCCCAAAGTGCTGCGCCGGATGCTTACCGGGTAGGGCCACGTGACGGCGGGTAGTGGGTCAGTTTGAGGCAACGGCGACGGCAACAGCGACGGCATTTTGACAGGATGCACGGGATGGTGAACAGGATGCAGTGCTCACGGGACGCGGGGCCTCCCGAGCGGCCCTCATCCTGTTCACCATCCTGTGCATCCTGTCAAAATGCCGTCGCTGTTGCCGTCGCCGTTGCCATCGCGGCGGCCGCCCTCGAACTGACCCACTACCGTGACGGCGAACGGCGAGTTGCCGGTTGTCAGTTGAAGTTGTCACTCGTGAGTGAACGGCGCACCACTGCCAACTCGCAACTTCAACTGACAACCGGCAACTCGCCGTTCGCCGTCACGCGCGCCGCCTCACGCCCCCGTCTCGATCGGCGCCCGCACGGCGTTGCCCCACTCGGTCCAGCTGCCGTCGTAGTTGCGCACCCGCTCGTAGCCGAGGAGGTACGTCAGCACGAACCAGCTGTGCGAGGAGCGCTCCCCGATCCGGCAGTACGCGACCACGTCGTCGCCCGGCCGCAGCCCCTGCTCGGCCTCGTAGATCGCCCGCAGCTCGGCGGCGGTCTTGAAGGAGCCGTCGGCGTTCGCGGCGCGGGCCCACGGCACGTTCCGGGCGCCGGGGATGTGCCCGCCGCGGAGC
>DATFPD010000201.1:0-8084 GCA_035265005.1 Gemmatimonadaceae bacterium
GCATCTCGTCGACCGTGCCGTCCGGACCTGAGCGCATTTCCCCCGTGCCGCTCGCGCGGCGGTCGGAGCGACAGCGGGTGGAGCCGCGCCATCCAAGCAAGGGCGCCCCGAACCCGCCAGGCCGCACGAGCCGGCCGTCACGAACTGCCTCGGGGCGCGAACCGTATCACGCGCGGTCCAGTCGCGGATGGGCAGAACATCCCCAGCGTCGTCACGCGGCGCGCTACACCGCTACACCGCGAACGCTGCCTCCACCGCCCGGCGGAAGCTCGGCGCGTCGATGGCGGGGAACCGGTACAGCTCCGGCTCGACCTGCTCGAAGTACGCGAGCGCGCGCCGCGGGTCGACCAGCTCCCGGCCGAGCATCGCGCGGACGTCGTCGAAGTCCTGCCAGCAGGTCGCGATGCGGCCGATGGTGACACTCCGGCCGGGAGCGATCAGGATGCGAGTCGAGGCTCGGGGCTGAATGCTTGAACCGCGGAGGGCGCGGAGGGCGCGGAAGACTGCGGTTCCGTCGTCATTCCCGCGCACGCGGGAATCCAGCACCTGCCATCCACCCGGGATTCTGGATTCCCGCGTGCGCGGGAATGACGCCGGAGCGGCACCGTGGAGTCCCGCCTGCGCGGGGATGACGAGCCCCCGCGCCCTCCGCGTCCTCCGCGGTTCACTCGAACAGTCTGTCCTGACCGAGAGCGCCTGCGCCTGCCTCAGGCAGCCGCGCTACTCGGCGCCGGCACCGTCACGACTCCGCGCGACCGCTGCACGTACCACTCCGCCCACGCGAGGTTCGGCAGCCAGGAGAGCCAGGCGACCCACTGATAGGCCGGCGCGAATTCGCCCCCGTGCGCGGCGATCAGCAGCGGCAGGTCGATGCGCAGGGTGACCGCCGCGAAGATCAGCGAGAAGCTGCGCACCATCCACTCGCGGTGCGCGGCGACGTCCCCGGCCCGGATGCGCACGAAGCCCATACCCGTCGTCGTCAGCGTGAGGACGGCGAGCAGGCCGAAGCCCAGGTGCGTGGCGGGACCGCCGAACGAGTAGGCAGCCATGAAGAGCCCGGTGGCGCCGGTGCCGAGCGCGGCGCCCACGTAGATCCGCCCGAGCACACGGTGCAGCCGCCGGCGCCTGGCGAGCAGGCCGCGGCGGAACTGGAGCGGGCCGGTGAGCAGCGCGAGCGTCCCGAAGGCGGCGTGGCTGATGATGCCCCACGGGCGCGCGCGGAACGACGCCGCCAGCTCGCCGGCGAACGCCGCCTCGCCGCGCACGACGTAGCTCGCGCCGTACGCCGCGATGAGGAGCGAGAGGATCAGGATCGCCCACCACGCGCGCGGCGTCGCGCTCGGCGACCTGCTGCTCGGCGCCGTCCGGATCGTCTGACGCGCGGTACGGTGTGACATGTAGGGAGTCCTCGAGGCGAGTGTCACGTCGCGGGTCGACCACGCGACGGGACCAGGATACACCCGGACTCGCGACGCCGCGTCAAGACCGGCGTCAACTCCATCCTTCACAAGCCCTTGCCGGCGGCCGGCCGGAGGACTCCGGCCCCTGCCGCCGCTTCAGCTCCTTCGCCGATGTCCAGCGTCAGGGTTCGGAGCTGCGACTGGCCACGCCCCGGTTCGCGCCTGCAACGCCCGTCCGGCCGCCGCCGCCACTCCACACTCCGGCAGCGTGGGCCAGCTCGGCGCGCGCGAGCCGTGCGCCCAGCTCCGCCTCCGCCAGCTGTGACCGCGCCGCGGCGAGCGACGCGTCCGCGTCGAGTCGGTTGGCCACCGCGACGACGCCGCGTGCCTGCTGGTCCCTGGCCGCGCGAGCCGCGTCGGCGCGCGCCCCGAGCGCGGCCCTCGCCGCGGCTGCCGCGTCCGACGCTCGGGACGGCGCGCTGCTATCTCGCGACTGCGGCCAGCAGTCCGGGCTCCTGGTCGAGCGCGATCGCCCATCGTGCTACGGCCTCACCAAGATCGCAGCCGGCTGCGATGTCGAACCGATAGTGGATACCGGCGTACATGCGAGACAGTCCTGCTTCCGTCACCCACGCATCGAGCTCCGTCGTCCGGTCGGGAAACAGGTGGCTCAGGACCGCGGCGGCGGCGGCCGAGGCGCACGAGTGCCCCGAGGGATACGATGGATGGTTCGGCAACCCGAAGGTCAGCGCGATCAGCGGGTCCGCCTGCGAGGGCCGCATCGTCCAGTAGTAGTACTTCGCGTCCCAGCAGCCGATCAGCGCGTCCATCATCGCCGCGTGCATCAGCGCGAAGGCGTGCGTCGCGGCGCGCTCGTCCAGCGCATACTCTTCGATGTAGTTGGCGGCGGCGAGATTCCAGTAGCCGGGTGGCGTGAACGTGCCGGTCGGAAAGTTCCAGTACAGCGCGCTCGCCAGTTGCGCGGGCGTTCGGGTGGACGCGAGCGTTCGAATCTCGTCGAGGTCCGTCAGGAACGCCGGAGAGCCGAAGCCGGGCGCCGGGGGCGGACGAAATTGATCGCCGGACGTGAGAAAGTAGGGCACGACGCCGCCAAACGTGGCGCCCGCGGGCGGCCCATTGGCCATCCACATTCCGGCCCCCGCCGGGACGGTCCCTGTCCAGCGGGCGGTGAAGCGGTCATTGCGCGTCCGCTCCACAAGCGCGTCGCCCGCGCTGCGTCCTGTGGCGAGACCTCGCGTGAACTGCGGGTGCACCCCGCCCGGCGTGGCGGCGCCTTCCAGCTCGACGCGCTGCTCCAGATTCGCCGCGGCCGCCGGAAAGAAGAAGCTCAGCACTACGGCCGAGGCGCCGGCGACCGCACCACGGTGGGCTTCCAGTGCGCTACGTCCCCCGATCCCGAGGCCGTTCGCGGGCAGCTGGCCGTCGCGATCGGGATCATCGGTAGCCATGACGGCCCGGTACTGGGCAACGCTCAGCGCCGCGTAGACCCGAGCCGCCGCGAGCGGGCTCAGGTTGTTGGCCGCCACGAGGGCTCGGCCTTGCTGCTGCCAGCCCAGACTCGACGGCGCGAGCGCCAGCTCGGAGACGCCTCGGTCCGTACGTCCGTCGACGGAGCCCGGACTCGTCCCCGTAGGCCCCGGCAAATCATGCCCGCATCCGACGACTGCCGCTGGAGCGAGTACGAGTGACGCCGCGAGCATGATGAATCGGATTGACATTGGTCTCCCCTCTGCGTGATCGTGTGAGTCGGCGCACGCGACCCGCTCCCGCGGCTGCTGCACGAGCGGTCGCGCGGGTATGGTGACGGGGGAGAGTGAACGCGCCGTGTCGCTCCGGTGAACTCTGGATGAGCTCCTCGACGACCTGCTATCTCAGGCTCTTCGGGAGCCCATCTATCGAAGGGGACGGCAGGGTCCCTCTCACCGGCCGAGCCGCCCAACGCCACCGGATGGCCTTGCTCGCCATCCTCGCGCTCGCCCCCGCCGGGCGGCTGAGCCGCGACAAGCTGATCGCCTACCTCTGGCCGGAGAGCGATGCCGAGCGGGGGCGGAACCTCCTCAAGGTCTCCACCTACGTGCTCCGGTCGGCGCTCGGCGAAAGCGCCCTCCTCTCCGAGGGCGACGACCTGCGGCTCAACGCCGACGTGGTCCAGTCGGACTTGGCGGAGTTCGAGACTGCGCTCGAGCGAGCGGACCACGCGCGCGTGGTGGCGCTCTACAGGGGTCCATTCCTCGACGGCTTCTTTCTGAGCGGGGCTCCGGAGTTCGAGCAGTGGGCGGAGCGGGAGCGCGAGCGGCTCGCCGCCGGCCACCGCAGGGCGCTGGAGGCCCTGGGCGAGGAGGCCGAGAGGGAGCGGGATTTCTCGAGGGCCGCGGACTGGTGGAAGATGAGGGCGGCGCAGGATCCCTACGACTCGCGGGTCGCCATCCGGCTCATGCAAGCGCTGGAGGCGAGCGGCAACCGGGCCGGGGCGCTCCAACACGCCGCCGTTCACCGGCGACTCCTCCAGCAGGAGTTCGGGATCGACGCAGCCCCCAAGGTCGCCGCGCTCGCGGAGCACTTGCGGAGCGAGCCAGCGGCCGCGGCGCAGACGGTAGCACCGCGGACCGAACCGCTAGACGAGCGGGCGCCGGAAGCCCCTCTCCAGCCCCCTCCACCGGCAGACGAGGCGGCGGCGGGAGGCTCGGTCGCCGCGAACGCGTCCCCCGTATCGCAACGGGGCCCGACTACGCCGCGGCGGAGGTGGCTGGGGGCCACCGCGCTCGCGGCGACGGCGGTCATTCTTGTCGTGGCCGCCGTCTGGGCCGTCAGGCCGCGCGCCCCCGAGCCGCAGGAAAGCTCCATGGCCGTGCTGCCCTTCGTCAACCTGAGCCGGGATGAGGACAACGAGTACTTCAGCGACGGCCTCACCGAGGAGATCATCACACGCCTGTCGAGCGTGCCCGAGCTGACGGTGATCTCGCGCACCTCGGTGATGCACTACAAGGGCAGTCAGAAGTCGCTCCGGGACATCGCGCGCGAGCTGAGGGTCACGCACATCCTCGAGGGGAGCGTGCGCCAGAGCGGCGGGCGTGTGCGCATCTCGGCGCAGCTGATCTACGCCCGCACCGACGCGCACCTCTGGGCCGCGAACTACGACCACGACCTTCGCGACATCTTCCGGGTGCAGGAGGAGATCGCGCGCGACGTCGCGCGGGCCCTCGAGCTCGAGCTGGAGGAGCGGGGGCGGACAGCGCTCACGAGGCGCGGGACCAGCGACCCGGAAGCGTACCAGCTCTACCAGCGGGGCCGCTATCTGTGGAACACGCGGACACGCGCGGGGCACGAGCAGGCGATCGAGTATTTTCGTCGGGCGATCGGGCGCGACTCGAGTTACGCGGATGCGCACGCCGGACTGGCGCTCACCTACCTGACTGCCTACCAGCTCAATCTCTCCAGCCTGCCCGAAGCGGAAGTGTACTCGCGGGCGAAGTGGGCGGCGGAGCGCGCGCTCGCGCTCGACGACAGATCCGCCGACGCCCACACGGCGTTCGCGGCGTCCCTCCAGTGGCAGCGGAACTGGCCCGGCGCCGGGCGCGAGTACCGCCGGGCCATCGAGCTGAACCCCAGCCACGCAACCGCCCACACCTGGTATTCGTTGCTGCTGGCCGGACTCGGGAGGTCGCCGGAAGCGCTCGAAGAAAGCCGCCGCGCGTACGAGCTCGACCCGTTCGCCGTCGTCGCCAGCAGCAACTACGGGTGGCAATGCTACGTCGCCCGCGACTACGACTGCGCCATCGCGCAGCAGCGCCGGACGCTCGAGATCGCCCCCGCCTGGGGTGGGGGCCACGTGCGACTCGGGCTGGCGTACGCGCAGAAAGGCATGCTCGACGAGGCGATCGCCGCGCTGCGGAAGGCGACCGAGGTGAGTCCGGAGCGTCCGGATTTCGTGGCGGACCTCGCCTACGTTCAGGCGTTGCGTGGGGAGACCGCGGCGGCGCTCGAGACGCTGCGGCGGGCGAAGAGCCAGCCGTTCGGGGCCTTCAACATCGCGCGTGCGTACGTGGCCCTGCGGGAGCCGGACAGCGCCTTCGCGTGGCTCGACCGCAGCATCTGGCAGTGGCCGCACCGGGCGGTCCTGACCGACCCCGCGCTGGATCCCCTGCGCCCCGACCCGCGCTTTGCGCGGCTCACGGCGCGGGTGGAGCGAGAGATGGGGATCCGGTAGTCGGCTACGCCCTAACGAGCCTGTTGTGCGCCATCCGGTGCGGCTGGTCGGCGTCCCGCCCCTTCCGCCGCTTCAGGTCCTCGACGTACGACTGCGAGTCACGGCGCCGACGCGGCGCGCACCTCGCTCCACCGCGCGGCGGCGGTCAGGCTCTCGCGCGAGGCGGCCCAGCGGGTCGCGCCGAGAGCGCCGACGATCGCGCCGGCGCCGAGCGTCGCCGCCTGGCCGCCGCTCATCCCCATCCGGCTCGACCGCGCGAAACCGACGTACGCTCCGGCGATCGTCGCGAGTCCGACGGCCACGAGCGAGCCGCCCGTCCGCCGCTGCGCGCGCGCCGCGCTCAGGTAGTGCGCGACCGAGTCGGCGCGCACGAGCGCCAGGGCTCTGGCCGAGTCGCCCGCGGCGGGAGCGGCGGCCGGGAGCGGCGCGCGCACGAAGCGCGACGGCTGGACCTGCTGCGCGCCGGCAGCCGTTGCGGTGACGGCAAGGAACATCGCGCCGACGAGCGTGCGGCGCAGTGGGATGATCGATCGACGAGACATGGAAACCTCTATCGTTAGGGATGGGGTACGAAACCGATTATGCGGCCGCGTTCTGGGCCACTGGGACGAGCAATGAGAGGAGACGAGCGTATCGGGAGTGTTCATGGTCCCGACCTGCGACTGGCCACGGCCGGGCCCGGGCCTGCAACGCCCCTCCGCGCGCCGCCGCCACTCCACACGCCGGCGGCGTGGGCCAGCTCGGCGCGCGCCAGCCGTGCGCCCAGCTCCGCCTCCGCCAACCGTGCCCGCGCCGCGGCGAGCGACGCGTCCGCGTCGAATCGGTTGGCCACCGCGACGACGCCGCGCGCCTGCTGGTCGTTGGCCACGCGCGCCGCGTCGGCCCGCGCCCCGAGCGCGGCCCTCGCCGCGGCTGCCGCGTGCGACGCACGCTCCGCCTTCCGATACGCCTTCTCCACTTCCACGGTCGCCCGGTCGCGCGCGTGCTCGAGCGCGATCGCGGCCGCCCGCACGCCCGCCTCACGCTCCAGCGCCGTCGCGCCGCGCTTGCCGAAATCCCAGACCGTCCACGAGCCCTGGATGGCGAGCGCCGCGCTGTGCTCCGGCAGGAAGGCGACGCCGTGCTGATAGCTGTACGTGACCCCCACGCCGATGTCGGGGATGTAGTCGGCACGCGCGAGCGCCGTGGCGCGCTCCGCCTGCGCCACCTGCGCCGCGGCCGCGGCCACGTCGGGACTGTTGGCCTGCGCCAGCGCCACGTAGCGAGACAGCGGCGGCAGCGCGGCGGTGTCGGGCTCCGGGACCACGAGGTCGAGCGAGACCGCCAGGGGGAGCGCGAGCAGGTCGCACAGCTCCGCCTCGAGGTCGTCCGCCTCGTTCCGGGCCGCCACGAGCGCGTACTCCGCTTCGAGCGCGCCGGCGCGGGCGCCTGCCGCCTGCGCGCTCAGCGTCGTCCCGGCGGCGAGCGCGGCGTCGGCGTCCTGCTGCTGCCGCCGACGGGCCGCGAGCGCGTGCTCGGCGGCGCGCGTCTTCTCCCGCGCGACGAGCACGCCGAGGTACAGCCGCTCGACCGCGAGACTGACATCGCGCTCCGCCCTCCACTGCTCGGCCTCCGCGCCGCGCCGCTGTGCGGCGGCGAGCGACCGCGCCTGACGGATCCGGTACAGCTGCGTGACCGGCTGCGTGAGCGAGAGCTGGCCGTACGTGAGCGCGGGCGTCCCCTGGTCGAACCGGCGATGCTCGCCGGGAATCGGCGCGCCCGTTCCGTCGTTGCCCAGTACTCCCTGCGGGACCACGATGGTCGTGCGGCCGCTGCCCTGGATGCGGTTGGCGGTGAGACCGAGCCGCGGCAGGTAGTCGGCCGCGGCGGCGCGCTCATGCGCGGCGGCACCGCCGAGCCGCGCGGCCGCGACCCGCGTGGCCGCGCTCCGCTCGAGCGCGATGCCGATCGCTTCCTCGAGCGTGAGTCGGCGGGCGTCTGGCCCAGCCGGTGGCGCAGCCGGCGCCGTGTCCACCGCGGTGCGGTACGTGTCCTGGGCCAGGGAGGCGGAGGACAGTCCGCCGATCGCCAGGAGAGCGCCGAGCAGCACGGCGGCCGCGCGCGCGGCCGCCGCCAGAGACGTCGGCGCGACGAGCACACCTTCACCCGCCGTCACCCGCCGGGCCGCGCGCCGCTCGACGCGCCGCTCGACCACGACGTACAGCACCGGCACCACGACCAGCGTGAAGATCATCGAGACGACCAGCCCGACGGCGATCACGCTCGCCATCGGCGACCAGAGCGGCGAGCCCGAAAGGATCATCGGCGTCACGCCCAGTGCGGCAGCCATGGTCGTGAGGAAGATCGGACGGAGCCGCCGTCGGCCCGCGAGCAGCGCCGCCGTCTCCAGCTCCATGCCCTGGCGGCGCAGCTCGTTCGCGTAGTCGACGAGGATGATCGCGTTGCGCACGACGATG
>DATFPD010000202.1:0-11906 GCA_035265005.1 Gemmatimonadaceae bacterium
CACCAGCTCGCGCGCCCAGCGCAGCGCGGCCTCGGCGTCGCCGACGCGGGCGTACGCCACCGCGGCGCTGTAGGCGATGTCCCGCCGGCGCCAGTGGCCGAGCGCGGTCGCGCGCTCCAGCGCCTCGGCGGCGCGCGCGTACTCTCCCGCGCCGAGCAGCGCCTCGCCCAACCGGCGCTGGAGCTCGGCGTCCTGCGGGCGCTGGGCGGCGAGCGCCGTGTAGCCGCGCACCGCCTCCGGCCAGTCGCCGCGCCCGAGCGCCGCCCCCGCTCCCGCCTCGTCCCGCGTCGCCGCGACCGCCGCCTCCATCGCCGGCGCCGAGTGCGTGCGCATGAACGCCAGCGTGCGCGCGATCGCGGCGCGCGACTGCTCGTCGTCGTCGCCGAGCTCGAATGGGTGGTGCGCGCCCGGGAGGTTGATCACCTCCCACGGCGCGTTCGCCGCCAGTGCCCGCGCGACCAGCGAGTCTATGCGCCGGTTGAGCGCGGGCTCGTCGAGCCCCGCGCGCACGAACAGCACCGGCAGGTCGGCGCGCGGCACCACCGGCGCGACGCCGTAGTAGATCACCGCCGCCTTGATGTACGGGCGCGACCCCGACATCGCGAGCGGCAGCGCCACCGACGCGTGCGCCGAGGGCGCGAACAGGACCGCGCGCTCCGCGTTCACGCCCAGGCGCCGCGCGTCGCGCCGCAGCCGGCCGGCGAGCGAGTCGAAGTCTTCCGCCGCGTCGCGGGTGGATTGCGACTGGTAGGCGACGGCCGTCACCCCGCTCGCCGCCGCCGCGCGCGCCCAGGCGACGGTGAACTCGTTGTCCTTGGACGCCGGGTTCCCGGCATTCACGAAGAGCACCACCGGCGGCGCCGGCGCAGCGGCCGCGGTGGTCCGACCCGCCTGCGGCGGCGGCGTGTAGACGTCGAAGCGCAGCACGCGCCCCCCCGCCCCAACGAACTCCAGGTTCGCCCGCACCAGCACCCGCTCGGCGCCGGGCACGCGCAGCACCAGCCGCGGCGGCTGCGACGGCTGCGACGGCGCCTGCGCGACGGCGGCCGCCGGGAGCACGGCGGCGAGCGTCGCGGCGAGCGTCGCGGCGAGCGTCGCGGCGAGCGCGACCCAATCGTTATGCGGTCGGCGCGGCCGCCGACTCCAATGCGCTGCCAACGACACCTCCTGCGGCTCGGGCTCCAGGGGGGGCGCGGGACGCACGCCCGCCGGCGGTGGCTGCGGCGACAGGCGGCGCCAGGTTAGGGCGGCCGGCGGGGCGGGACAAGCCGGGGGGGACGCGCCGCGGATCGAGGGGACCGGACGCGGCGCACCGGGATGGCAGGCGGCGCCCCCGCGGCACGGCGCCCGCGCGCCCGACACGCGATCGCGGCCGTTCGCCACTCCAGGTTTGGAACTGGCGGCGCCCGCGCGTAGTATGTGAGCGACAACTCGCGGGCGGGCGGGTGCGCCATCCCATCATCCCCGCCCGCGCCAGCCGTCAGGAGATCGTTCGTGGCGATGTCTTCCAGCGCGGTTCCACCCGGCCGCGACCGGGGCGAGGACGGGCAGTCCGGTGCGGGACGTCGGCGCCTGCTCGCCGCGGGAGCCGTCCTCGGCCTCTGCGTGTTCGTCGGCCTGATGGAGGCGGGGCAGACCTACCTGCGCTTCTCCGGCGGGCCCAAGCCCATCACCTGGGTCTCGGCGCTCGACCGCACGATGTGGTCGTGGCTCCTCCTCGCCGCGCTCACCCCGGCGATGATCTACCTCGGCGACCGCTTCCCGGTCGAGCGCGGGGCGTGGCGCCGCAACGCCGCCGTGCACCTCGCCGCCGCGACCGCGTTCGCCGTCGTCCACCTGGGGGCGTTCGCGCTCATCTATTACATGCGCGGCGAGACGACGGTCTCCTACCCCGAGCTCGTGCGCCGCTACCTCACGTGGTACTTCGTCGTCGAGCTGCTGACGTACGCGGCGATCGTCGGCGTCGTGCACGCGCTGCACTACTACCGCGAGCTGCGCGCGCGGGAGCTCGCCGCGTCCCAGCTCCAGGCGCGCCTCACCGAGGCGCGGCTCGAGGCGCTGCGCGGGCAGCTCAACCCGCACTTCCTGTTCAACACCCTCAACGCCATCTCCGTGCTGGCGCTGAAGGGGGAGCGCGAGGCCGTCGTGCACACGCTCGGCTGCCTGAGCGACCTCCTGCGCATCTCGCTCGACGAGAAGCTGTCGCAGGAGGTGCCGCTGTCGCGCGAGATCGAGTTCCTCAACCGCTACCTGGAGATCCAGCGCGTGCGGTTCGGCGACCGGCTGGTGGTGGAGACCGAGGTGGACGCGGAGGCGCGTGATGCGCTCGTGCCGAGCATGATCATGCAGCCGCTGGTGGAGAACGCGATCGTGCACGGCGTGGGCGCGCGGCGGGGGCCGGGACGCATCCGCATCCGAGCCCGGCGGGAGGAAGGCGCGCTGCGGCTCCAAGTGGAGGACAGCGGCCCGGGCTTCGCGCACGCGGACGGCGGCGGCGGCGGCGGCCGGTCGGCGTCGCCCGAGCCGTCGGCCGCGGCGGCGCGGCGGGGCGGGATCGGGCTCGCGAACACCCGCGCGCGCCTCGAGCAGCTCTACGGCGCCGCGCAGCACCGACTCGAGCTCGGCCACTCCGCCGACGGCGGGGCGCAGGTGACGATCCGCATCCCGCTCCGGCACCCGCAGTCGTCGTTCGCGGCGTCCGCGCCGCCGCCGCCCGTGTCGGCCGCGCTCGGCGAGCCCGTGGGGGCGCAGGAGGTGCTCCGGTGATCCGCGTCCTGGTGGTCGACGACGAGCCGCTGGCGCGCGAGGGGATCAAGGTGCGCCTCGAGCGCGAGCCGGACGTGGAGCTGGTCGGCGAGGCGATGGACGGCCCCGAGGCGGTCTCGGCGATCCTCTCGCTGCGCCCCGACCTCGTCTTCCTCGACGTGCAGATGCCGGGGATGGACGGCTTCGAGGTGGTGGAGCGGGTGGCCGAAGTGCACCTGCCCGTGATCGTGTTCGCGACCGCGTACGACGAGTACGCCCTGCGCGCGTTCGAGGTGCACGCGCTCGACTACCTGCTCAAGCCGGTGACGGCCCGCCGCTTCGAGGAGGCGCTGCGCCGCGCGCGCTCCGAGGTCGCCCGCGGCGCCGAGCGCGAGACGCATCGGCGGCTCGTCCAGCTGCTGGACGCCTGGCGCGCCGCGGCCGGCGCCGGCGGCAACGGCGGGAATGGCGACGCCGGCGGAAGCATCGCCGAGCTGCCGTCGGCGGCGGGCGCGGCCGTGGGCGCCGGCGACCCGCCGCCGCTGGGGCTCGCCCCCGCCGGCTCCTCGTCGCCCTACCTGACGCGGCTGGTCGTGCGCGACGGCGAGCGCTTCCTGCTGCTGAGGTCGGAGGAGGTGGACTGGGTGGAGTCGGCGGCCAACTACGTGCGCGTGCACGCGCGCGGCGCCTCGTTCCTGGTGCGCATAACGATGACTGAGCTCGAGCGCCGGCTCGACCCCGCCCGCTTCACGCGGATCCACCGCTCGACGATCGTCAACACCGACCGGATCCGCGAGATCCGCCCCGAGTGGCACGGCGACTTCGACGTCGTGCTGACCAACGGCAAGTCGCTGCGCCTGAGCCGGAGCTACCGCGACCGGCTGCTGCCCTGAGGGCCGGGACTGCTGGGCGCGCTTCGCGCGCCCGCGGGACTGCTATGCGCCGTTAGGCACGGCCGGGCCCGCCAGGCGGACTGGTATTTCTTATGCGTTATGGCCCCACACGGATCGGTCACACGAAGGGCAACAACTGTCAGTCGGGTTGAACGGTGGGTTGTAAGTGGGGCTGGGTGGTAGTCCGGCGGGCGCGCAGTGCCCCGCGCCGGACTGGGCGGTCGAACGGTCTGTTGAGCAGTACCGGCAGTCGGGCTGTTGAGCAGGACCTCTCCGCGCGTAGCCACGTCGGCCGCGGACGCAGAGCGTGTTCGGGTGTTCGAGCGTCATCGCGGTGTTCCCCGGGAGCGACCTGAGCGCCAGCCCGGGGAGAGCACACGCATGCGCGCGTCCACCGCCATCACGCTCATCAGCGCCGCCGTCCTGTCGACGGCGTGCGCGCACACCACGCACGGCCCCGCCGCCGAGCGGCGCCCGAGTCCCGCCCGCGACTACAACCGGATCGGCTTCGCGGAGATCGTCTCACTGCGGAGCCAGGCGTACGTCGCCACCGCCTACGACATCGTCGAGCGCATCCGCCCGATGTACCTGCACTCGCGCGCCGTGACCTTCACCGGCGGCGACGGCCCGGTGGTCTACGTCGACAACCTCTACATCGGCGGCCCCGCCGCCCTCCGCCAGATCGACAGCCGCTCCGTCCAGGAGATCCGCTACGGCTGGGGCGACGGCATGATCGCCAAAGCCGGCCGCGCCCCGAACGCGCGCGTGATCTACGTCGTGACGGCGAGATAGAACGACACCTGCGACCTGCGAGCTGCGACCTGCGACCTAGCACCCTCGGGAAGCAATAGCGTCCCGAGGGTGCTAGGTCGCAGGTCGCAGGTCGCAGGTCGCAGCTGTCGTTGGTCGCAGCCTCTAGACCTCCACCGTCTCCCGGTCCTTCGCCTTCGCGCTCTCCTCGACCACGCGCTGCGCCGCCTCGTGCGGCATCTGCTCGTAGCCCTTGAAGCGGCGCGTGAAGGTGCCGCGGCCGTGCGTCTTCGAGTGCAGGTCGGTCGCGTAGAGGTGGAGCTCCGCCTGCGGCACCACCGCGCGGATCCGCGTCTCGCGCGTCTCGACGACCGCGTCGGTGCCCAGGATGTGTCCGCGGCGCGCCGAGAGGTCGCCCATCACGTCGCCCAGGTAGTCGTCGGGCGTGGTGATCTCCAGCTCGTCGAGCGGCTCGAGCAGCACCGGGCGGCACTTCGGCGCGACCGTCTTGAACGCCAGGATCCCCGCCATCTTGAACGACATCTCGTTCGAGTCCACCGAGTGGTACGAGCCGTCGTAGACCTCCACGATGAAGTCCACCATCGGGTAGCCCGCGATCGCGCCGCGCACGCACGCCTCCTGCACCCCGCGGTCCACCGCCGGGATGAACTTCGACGGGATCGAGCCGCCGACGATCTCGTCCACGAACTCGTAGCCGTGGCCGCGCGGCGCCGGCTTGATCCGCACCCAGCAGTCGCCGAACTGCCCGCGCCCGCCCGTCTGCTTCTTGTGGCGCCCCTGCCCCTGCGCGGGGGCGGTGATCGTCTCCCGGTAGGCGATCTGCGGCCTCGTCAGCTCGGCGGTCACGCCGAACTTGCGCTTGAGCCGCTCCATGATCAGTCCCAGGTGCCGCTCGCCCAGCCCGGTCGCCACCGTCTCGTGCGTCTCGGCGTTGTAGGAGATGCCGAAGGTCGGGTCCTCGTCGTGCAGCCGGTGCAGTCCGGCCTGGAGCTTCTCCTCGTCGCCGCGCGCCGTCGCGTGCACCGCGAACGTCACCAGCGGCTCCGGGAAGTGGATCTGCGGCAGCCGCACCGGGTGCTCGCGCGTCGAGAGCGTGTCGTTCGTGTGCGTGTTCCGCAGCTTCGCCACGCAGCCGATGTCGCCCGCGTGGAGCAGCGGCACCTCCACCCGCTCCTTCCCCTGCCCCACGCAGAGGTGGTTCATCTTCTCCGCCGTGTCGCGCGTGGCGTTGAAGACTTCCTGCCCGTTGCTCACCGTCCCCTGGAAGATCCGGAAGTAGCTCACGTCCCCCACGTGCGGCTCGCTGTGCGTCTTGAAGACGTGCGCGGCGAACGGCTTCTCGTCCTCGGCGTGGATCTCGACCGTCTTCTCCCCCTCGGCGCCCTTGAACGCGTGCAGCTCCTCCATCTCGTACGCCGACGGCATGAGCTGCACGATCTCGGTGAGCAGCGCCCGCACCCCGATCATGCTCTCCGACGAGACGCAGAAGAGCGGGAACAGGTCCTCCCGCTTCATCGCCTCCTTCATCCCGGCGATCGCCTCGTCGCGCCCGATCTCCACCCCCTCCAGGTATCGCTCGAGCAGCGCGTCGTCGGTCGCCGACACCGCCTCGATCAGCTCCTGGTAGTAGCGGTCGAAGCGCGCCCGCTCCGCGGCCGGGACGTCCACCTCCTCGTACTCGCCGGACTTCGAGCCCTTCCTGTACAGGTAGGCCTTACGCGCGAAGAGGTTGATCACGCCGCTGAAGTCCGCCCCCTCGCCGATCGGGATCTCGACCGGCACCACTTTCTGCGTCAGCCGCGCTTTGATCTGCTGGTAGATCCGGTCGAAGTTCGCGGTCTCCTTGTCCATCATCGACACCACGAACAGCACCGGGTCGCGCCGGGTGAGCGCCTCGCGGAACATCTTCTCGGTGCCGACCTCGACGCCCGCGTTCGCGGCCACGACCACGAGCGCGCCGTCCGCCGCCGCCAGCCCGGCGATCGCGTCGCCCTGGAAGTCCAGGTACCCGGGCGTGTCGAGCAGGTTGACCTTCACGTCCATCCACTCGGCGAACGCGCAGCCCAGGTTGATCGAGTACTGGTGCTGGATCTCTTCGGCGGTGAAGTCGGTGAGCGCCGTCCCATCCTTCACCGAGCCGTGCCGCTTGCTGGAGCCGGAAACAAAAGCGAGCGAGTCGACCAGTGTGGTCTTCCCGCTCGCCCCATGGCCCACCACGGCGACATTCCTGATGTCTTTGCTCCGGTATTCTCTCATGACGCAGTCCCCGGCGGAGGTTGAGGCGGTGAGAGGGATGCGGGACGCGGGATGCGGGATGCGCCGACTCAGGTCAGCCGAGGCCGAGCATCCCGCGTCCCGCGTCCCGCGTCCCCTCGTTAAGTCAGTCTCCCGATGCGCGGCGCTTCACGAAGCCACGCGCGCAGTGTGTCGTCGGACGCCTCACCCATCCGGAACGCCGCGTCGACCGCCAGGGCGCGCACCGAGTGCCGGGAGTCGCTGATGCAGGCGAACACCAGGGCCCCATCGTGCGCGCCCCGCGTGTGCGAGGCGCTCCACAAGCGGCCACGCTCGTCCGCGAAGACGCGCTGCCCTCCCGACGGCCGTCGGGATGAGCGACGAGTAGTGGGCTGTGGCATGGGTGAGGTGAGGCTCCGTTCCTTACCTTGAGCCTGCGGCGCGGAGAAGGGTTCGTCAAGAGGGGATGGGGGAAGGGGGATGGGGGATGGGGGATGAACTGCAGAAGCATCTCGCAGTCCATCCCCCATCCCCCTTCCCCCATCCCCCCCAAGCCAAAGGGCGACCAGACTCGGCCGCCCCTCGGTTACGTCTCCCGCGAGATCAATTCTCTGACGAGATAGCGTTCGTCTAGTCTCCCTCGGTGTCGTAGGCCCATCCGTCCGCCTCGCGGACGGTATCGAGCAGCGTGTCCATGCGCGCGCTCGCGGCGGCGCTCAGGGCGAACGCGGGCGTGAGCGTGAAGCTGATCGCCCGGCGCGCTCCCTCCGGCCAGTCGGGCATGAGCAGCCCGGCCACGAGCCGGCGGATCAGTTGGCCACTCTCCAGGAGCAGCTGCCGCGCGGTCTCACGCAGCGCCGCCAGCGGGATGTCCACATCGCGCGTCACCAGCTGCCCCGACGCGTAGTCGCGCCACGCCGCGTCGCCCAACGCGCCCCGTTCCGGCCAGATCCCGAGGTGCTGAATCACCTCGGCGCCACCCTCGCTCACGCGGTGGCTCTCCACGGCCGCGGCCAGTGCCAGCGCCAGTGCTTCCGTGCTCGGTACGCCATACAGCGTCACCACGTCGCGCGACGGGCGCTCGGAGTTGAGCGGCGACGGAACGGAATTCACGTGCGCGAGCACCGGCGAGTGTTCGGGGTCTTCCTCGAGCATCACGAGGATGTCCATGTCCCCTCCAAGCAAAACGGCTCTCCGCCAGTGCCGCTGTACTACCGAGTCGCGCGAACCGGCGGCGCCGCGCGCTCATACCATCCCCTCAAGCTTCTAGTACGGCGGAGAACCACACCGAGTTCCCCGCCATCTCGAATCGCCGTATCGCGTGACATGTCCGAGACGCTCGCCGCGCAGCGTTTCGGAGTCGCCGGCGAAGCTGCCGTCGGCGCCCGTCAGGGTGCAGAAAAGCAAGTCGCATACCCATCGCGAAATGTGACACACGCCCCGTTCTCCCTCTGCGAATCCGGTACAACCGTCCGGCTTCCGTTGCCCTCGCGCAACACGAATCACGCCCTTGGTGGCCACCGCACCACACTTCCCGGCGCTGTGCCACCCAATTCCGCCCCTCCCGCCACACTGCCCGACCCGCCACCTTCCAGACTGGCACGGCTGCCAAGATTCGCGACGCCGCGGAGTGACAGACATCGAGCGTTGTGCAACGCCGCGCGACCGCGCCGCGTATATCGCGTGCGTCTGGTGTCGACTGCCGCATCCACGGGCTGGCGGGGGTGGCCGAAGCCCGTACGACTCCGTACCTTGAGAGGCGTGCAGACTTCCGAAGATCGAACGGTGGAGCGCGCGGAGCGCCCAGCCAGCATCCTGGTGGTCGAGGACCGGCGCGAGGTGCTCGACGTGCTCCAGCGCACGCTGGCGGCGAGCGGCTATCGCGTCTTCACCGCCAGCGACGGCGAGTCGGGCCTGCATACGGCGCTCGACGTCCAGCCAGACTTGATCATTCTCGACATCGGGCTCCCCAAGCAGAACGGCCTGGAGGTCGCGCGAGAGCTTCGCAAGCGCGGCTTCCGCACCCCCGTCCTCATGCTCACGGCCCGCGTGACCGTCTCCGACAAGGTCAGCGGGCTCGAGGCCGGCGCCGACGACTACCTCGCCAAGCCGTTCGACTACGACGAGCTGCTCGCCCGCGTTCGCGCCCTCCTGCGCCGCTCGGCCATGGCCGCCGACGCCGCCGTGCTCCGCGTCGGCGACCTGACCGTGGACCCGATCTCGCGCGAGGTCACCCGCGGCGACCGGAAGATCTCGCTCACCCAGAAAGAATACGCCCTGCTCGAGTTCCTCATGCGCAACGCCGGCCGGCCGGTGACGCGCGAGCAGATCTCCGAGCAGGTGTGGAAGACCGAGTTCGACCCGTCCACCAACATCGTGGACGTCTACATCAACTACCTGCGCAAGAAGCTCGACGCCGGTGGCACCAGCGAGACCGGAGCACGCGTCCACACCGTGCGCGGCGTCGGCTACGTCCTGAAGGAGGGGTGACCGCCAGGCCACGACCGCCAGGCCACGACCGCCGTGGTGACCGCCCGACGTGACACGGGGTAGGGCCGGGTCGTAGACCCATGCCCTACCCCGCATCGCTTCCCTACTCCGGGGCCAGACTAGCGATGAATGTCCATTAGTAGGAGACCTCCTCGCCGCTGCCCTCCTCGAGCGTCACGGAGCGCCCGAGGGCGACCATGTAACCCGAGAAGTGCTTGACCCGGCGGTAGACGTAGCCGGTGTTCTTGTACTGCCGCGTGCGCAGCGTCTTGTCGAGCAGCGACTCGTCGACCGCCGGCAGGCCGTTGCCCGGGAGCCAGTTGATCTTCCACTTGCCCTCGAGCTCCGAGGCGTCGGCGTACTTCCCCTCGAGCGTGGGCGTGTACATGAACAGGTACACCCAGTTGTCGGAGTTCGCGCTCGGGCGGAAGCGGAGGTCCGGCTTGAAGACGATCCACGAGCTGTTCAGCGTGTCCAGCTCCGCGTGGATCTTGATCGGCTTGCGGATCACGGTGCAGCTCTTGTCCCACTCGGTCGTGCCGTAGGTCGACTTCGCCGGGTCGCAGATCGTGTTCGCCGGGAAGTAGACGCCGGTCTTGCCGAGCTGGAACCAGCCGCCCTCGGGCGTCACGGTGATGTCGGCCGACTTCACCGCGCTCACCGTGTCCATATAGTCGACATAGATCGCCGCGCGCGGCACCGGCAGCGTCGCTGCGGTGGTGCTCTCCGGCGCAGCCGTCGGCGCGTCACTGCACGCGGCGAAAGCGACCATGAGCACTGCGGGAACGATCAGCTTCAGACGAGAGACAACAGACATAAATGGTCCGGAAGAATCCCGGCCTCGGTAAGCGTCCGCGGCATCGCGGACGGGGCGTGCACCTACGTCCTTCGTTGGCAGATGTGCCTTACGATTGGCCTTCACTAAAGCAGGCCCCATACCACTCGGCGCCCCTGGAAGAGATTGGTGCAAGCTTGTGCCATGCAAGCATTTGCGAGAGCGACCGAAAAACGAAAACGGAGCCCGCAGGCTCCGTTTCGTCATTGTGACCGGACAACTTGTCCTTCTGTCCGAACGAGCATCTCGCCGTAGCGGCGGTCCAGCTCCGTGTAGCCGGCCGCCTTCACGCGCTCCCGATACCGGTCGAGCGTCGCGCGAATCTGCGCCGGATCGTGCATCAGCAGCGCCTCCGCGCACTCGAGCGCCAGCCACGCCGCCGAGTAGAAGTCGTTCGCCTCGGCGAGCGTCCGCGCCTGCTCGAAGTGGTCGAGCGCCTTCGAGGCGTTCCCGTCGGCGGCGAGCACCCGCACCCCGAGCGCGGCGACGAGCTCCCGCCCCTGGAACCAGTCCGCGCGCTGCTTCACGCGCTCCTCGGACGCCTGCCACGCCACCCGCGCCGCGTCCAGCTGCCCCTTCGCGAGCGAGGCGAGTCCCGCCCCCGCCATCGCGCCGATCTCGACGTCCGAGTGCCCCACGCGCTGCGCGAGCGACGCCGTAATCTCGTACAGCTCCGCCGCCGCCTCCAGCTGCCCGCGCTCGCGGTCCAGATGCGCCAGGTTGTAGAGCGCGAAGAGCTGGCGCGCGCTGCTCCGCACCGCGGCGAAGAGCGCCAGCGCCTCGCCGAACAGCTCGCGCGCGCGGTCGTAGTCGCCGGACTTGAGGTACACGACACCCAGATTGAGCCCCAGCACGCCCGTCAGGTCCGGCGCGCCCGCGGTGCGCGCCAGCTGCATCGCCGCCCGCAGCTCGCCCTGCGCCTGCTCCCAGTCCCCGCGCAGCGTGTACACGATGCCGAGGTTATTGTGCGTCTCGGCCTGGCCGCGCACGTCGCCCATCGTCGCGTAGATCTCGAGCGCGCGCCGGTGGTAGTCGGCGGCCTGCATTGGGTCGTCGGCCAGCAGCGTCGCGCCCACGCGGTTGAGCGCGGTCGCCTTGAGGTACGGGTCGCCCACGCGCTCGGCCAGCTCCGCGCCCTCGCGCGCCGCCTCCTTCCCCCGGAGGTGATCGCCCAGACGCTCGTAGGTCATCGAGAGCATGCGTAGCAGCTGCACGCGGTCGGCGTCGGCCTGCGCGCCGAGCTCGCGCATCTCGCGGTCGAGCACCAGGCACGCCTCCAGCGTCTGCCGCGCCGGCTGGCCGAGGAGGTTGCGCACCCGCTCGCGCATCAGGCGGATCGCCAGCTCCTGCCGCCGGTCGCCCTGTCCGGCGAACCAGTCGATCGCCAGGTGGCACAGCTCCTCGGCCTCCTGGTAGCGCCCCACCGCCTCGGCGATCGTCGCCAGCCGCACTCGCACGTCCGCCAGCTCGGCCGGCGTCGTCGCGTTCCGCTCGGCGATGCGCAGCCACTCGGTGGCCTCGTTGTGCGCGTAGACCTTCCGCGCCTGCTCCGCCGCCACGAGCGCATAGCGCAGCGCGCCCGCCTGCTCGCCGGCGCGGTCGAAGTGCGTCGCGATCTCGGTGATGGCGTCGGGCGTCAGCTCCTCCATCGCGCGCGCCACGCGCTCGTGGATCTTCTTCAGCCGGCGCGGGTTCGCCGCCGTGCGCAGCACCTCGGCCAGCAGCCGGTGGGTGAACTGGTAGCGGTCGCCGCCACGCTCGCCCGAGCTCTGGAGCACCGACGCCTTCACCCCCTCGTCCACGGCGTCGAGCATCTCGTCCTCGTCCCCCGCCCCGGCCTCGATCGCGAGGTCGACGTCGAACTCGCGGCCGATCACCGCCGCCGTGGTCAGGACCGACTGCGACTTGCCCGACAGGCGCCCGAGCCGGCGGGAGAT
>DATFPD010000203.1:0-2718 GCA_035265005.1 Gemmatimonadaceae bacterium
GCTGCGGATAGGGACCGCGCCCCGAGCGCTGTTGCGGATCGCGCTCCCGCGGCTCGCGCGGCTCGCGCGGCTCCCGGGATTCCCGCGGCGGCTGCTCACGCGGCTCGCGCGGCTCGCGCGGCTCGCGCGCTGGTTGGTCGCTCTGCTGGGGCCACTGCCCCTGGCCACCCGGCGGGGGGGGCGGCGCGGTCGGCTGCACGACGGTCGCTACCGCTGGTCCGGGATCCGGCGCCTCTCGTCCTTCGGGACCGCCGCCGTCGTCGGCCGGCTGCGGGCGGTCGCCCCCGCCACCGCCACTCTGGGCGTACGGCGTGTCGGTGGACGTGGCGGTCGTCGCGGAGCCGCCGCTGCTGCCCTCCGTCCCGGCCGCGTCGCCGTCCGGCGTGTCGCGGTACGGATTCGGCTCGCCACCGGTATCTCCCTGTTGGCGGCCGGACGGGCGCGGCCCGCGGCCGCGACGGTGGGGGCGTCGACGTTCGTTCATGCAGCTGATGGTGTCATGGGTGGATCCCGTGCGTGCGGCGCGGCAGCGCGCCTTACGCGTCAAACTCGTGCTCGAATGAGTGCCGCCGGCCGATCACGTACGGCCGGCATTCAGTCCACGCGGCGGACAAATGCCCGCAGGCAGCGCCTGCGCGCAGACCCGTCCCCGGTTGGTGCTCGCTGGTACTCTGGTGGATCGACGCCGTGCGGTCGAAGCCCTGAGGCCAGAGTCGTCCGGCGACCAATGGCGCCCGCATCACCAGGGGGCTCGCCTCCGGTGCGCCGAAGCGCCGCCGCGGACGAGCCTCAGTGACGGAAACGGACGATGGTCAAGGACGATCGACCGGCTGCTGTTCCTGGACGGGGTGCGTGTAGCGCGACTCTCGCGCGCGCCCGGATCACCGGGCCGTTTGCTTCGCCTGGCGCGCGGACGACTCACGTGCGCTCGGCGCCCTGCTCTCCCTACGTGGCTTCGGCAGCTCGCCGAGTATCGCCGGCGCCCGGGGCCGTTCTCAGACGTCCGGGGCCAGCCGCGGGCGGTGTCCGACTTCCGCGCGGGCGGTGCTACCAGAAGGACCGTGTACTGCCGGCCCAATATCGTTGGCGAGACTCGCGCCAACCGGCTGCCGCGCGATCCTCGGCGGCGGCGGATGACACGAGTATCGCAAAAAGCCCAGCGTTGCGCAACCCGGTGTATCTACGACGGGGGAGCCGCGAGCCTCGACCAGTGATACACTGCGGCCCCCACGACGTGCCAGCATGTAATCCACGTCACACGCCACGCCGGCCGCCGGGCGCCCCGCGAGCGAGGGGTGCGAACTTCATGCCGCCCCGCCGCCGCCCCCTCGCTGCTGCTGCTGTTGCTGCTGCTGCTGCTGCCCGCCTCCGGGAACCGGGCCGATCGCGTCGAGCTGTCGCGCGACGGCGATCGTCCGCCGGCACAGCTCGACGATGCGGCGCACCGCCTGGTGCTGCTCGTCGGGGAGCGACTCCATCTCCAGAAGCTGCGCTTCCGCGAGGAGGCCGGCGAGCGGATTGTTGAGCGCGTGCCGGAGCCCGAGCGCGATCTCCCCCGCCGCCACCAGCTGCTCGACGCGCCGCAGCGCGAGCCAGGCCGGCGTCGGGCGCCCGCCCTCGTCGACCGTGCCGGCCGCGGTCGCGACGGCCGCCGGAAGCTCGCGCGCCGCCGCCGCGCGCTGCACGACCGCCAGGACGCCGAAGCCGCTGGCCGAGTCCGCCGCCCCCTGCTCGCCGTCGGCGAGCACGATGACGGCGCCCGCGTACCCCCGAGCGCGCAGCTCGCGCAGCGTCGCGCCGAGCCGCGCCGATGCCGGCACCACGACGCAGGGCGCCGTCGGCGGCGTCGCAGGCGACTCCTCGACGCGCGCCGCCGGAAGCCCGACGGACAGCGCCTCGCGTACGAGCGCCACCGTCTCGGCGTCCGCGTCCACGCACGCGACGCGCACCGCGGTCGCGTCCGGCGCCGGGCCGCTCATGCGATCCCGCGTCGTGGCCGATATGTTACGCGCATGCTCTCTTCCTCACCCGATGTGCGCGCCGAGCTCGCGGACGCGGTCGCCGAATATCAGGCGGGCGCGAACGTCGCCCAGCTGCTCGCGCGACTCCAGGAGATCGCGTCGCTCGCGCCCACGCCCGACGCGCTCGCCGACGCGGCCGAGCCCTTCCGGCAGATCCCCGAGGTCGCCGGCCCGCTGTACGAGCGGATCGTCGCCGAGCGTCCGACCGACGCGCGCGCGCTCGTGATTCTCGCCAGCGCGTACTGGCTCTCGGGGCGCGGGCCCGAAGTCGTCGGCGACCTCGCGTCGCGCGCCATCTCGGCCGACCCGGGCAACCGCGGGGCGTGGCATCTCTGGGCGCTCACCGAGTCCGCGCCGCGCCAGCGGGTCACGCGCTGGCAGCAGGTCTGCGCCCGCTTCCCGCAGGACGACCTGGCGAAGGCGAACCTCGCCGACAACCTCGCGTCGCTGGCCGGCGCCGAGCACGACGCCGCCGCGCTCTCGCTCGCGATCGCGGCGTACGAGGAGCTGCTGGCGAGCGCGCGGGAGCCGGCGCAGCGCCAGGCGCTCGAGGCGGCCGTGCGGACGCTGAAGGGGTGGCGCCTGTGAGCCCGGATCACTCCGACGGCGCCGACGCGCTGCGGGGCAAGCTCGCAGAGGATGGCGGTGAAGGTGGGGGGGGCGGGACGCTGGCCGACTTCCGCGCGTTCCGCGAGCG
>DATFPD010000204.1:0-2081 GCA_035265005.1 Gemmatimonadaceae bacterium
GTTGATCTCGTCCTGCCGCGCCGAGCCGCCATCGCCGCCGCGCTTGCCGACGAAGTGCAGCTCGGCCGGCGCCCCGTCCGGCCGCGCCGCCTGGCGGACGATCTCGTCGTTCGCCAGCGCGTCGTACACCACCGCGTCGCACGCGCGCAGCAGCTCGGCGCCGCGCACGGTCAGCAGCCCCGGATCGCCGGGCCCCGCGCCGACGAGATAGACGATGCCACGGTCGAGTGAAGTCACCGGGGCAAGTTAAACCGCGAATCGCGAATCGCGATTCTTACATCTCGAACAGGTGGTCCAGGCGCGTCAGCTCGAGGATGCGGCGGACTTCGGACGGGACGCGGACCAGACGCGTACGAAGCTGCGCCTGCGCGGCGCGCTTCTGCGCCAGCACGAGGATGCCGAGCCCGCTGGCGTCGACCTCGCGCGTGTCCTGCAGATCTATCTCGATCACCGACGCACCGCGCAGCGTGAGCCGCTCGAGTGCTTCGAGCACCACGCGCCGGAAGTCGAGTCTCGTCTCGGCGACGAGGCGCTCGGGGGCACGGATGGCGTCGGACTGGGTTTCGTGGGCGGGCATCGGCTGCGCCTCCTGGGTAAGCGGAAGCGCGCAGAGGCCGGAAGACGGTGTCCTGGAAGGAACGTCGACAGAGCGATAGCCAACGTTCACCTTCGGCAACCGGACGATCTCCATAAGAGACTCCTGGCTTTGCGGCCCCGCCTCGCGGCGGGTGTGCTAGTATCGGGTGAACTTTCGCGGAAATCTGACTTTCAGTTGTGCCCACTACATAGGCGAGTTTCGTGCCGTGGCGAACTGAGCAGTTAAACGTAGTATTTCCAAAGACTTACGCTGACGCCCACCCTCGGGTCATTGGTCAACGTGTCTGCAAAGTGCGGGGACGCTGCGAATCACCACGACCTAGGCGTACAGTATTTGAACACTGGCCGAAGTATGGTCAGTTCTGGCATTCGGCGGCGCGAGCGCCTCGGCGGCTCCCGGCGGCCGTAGCGCCGGGAGCCGCCGAGCGCGCATCATCCCTGCCCGTATCCGCCTACTTCCCAACGAGCCATGGCTGACGCTGACATCGACGTCCTGTTGCAGGAGAACCGGCGCTTCGCCCCCCCCGCCGACTTCGCCCGCGAGGCGCTCGTCGCCGACCAGGGGGTCTACCAGTACGCGGCGCGCGACCCGGAGGGCTACTGGGCGGAGATGGCGGAGCAGCTCGAGTGGTTCCGGCGGTGGGACCGCGTGCTCGACTGGCAGCCGCCGCGCGCGAACTGGTTCCTCGGCGGGACGCTCAACGCCTCGGTCAACTGCCTCGACCGGCACGTCCGCGGCGTGCGGCGCAACAAGGCGGCGCTCGTCTGGGAGGGCGAGCCCGGCGACCGGCGGACGCTCACCTACTGGGAGCTCTACGTCGAGGTCAACCGCTTCGCCAACGTCCTCCATGGACTCGGCGTGAAGCGCGGTGACCGGGTGGCGATCTACCTGCCGCTGATCCCCGAGTGCGCGATCGCGATGCTCGCCTGCGCGCGGGTCGGCGCCATCCACTCGGTGGTCTTCGGCGGCTTCTCCCCCGAGTCGCTCCGCGACCGCATCAACGACGCGAAGTGCGAGGTGCTCATCACCGCCGACGGCGGCTACCGGCGCGGGCAGGTGATCCCGCTCAAGCGCAACGCCGACCGCGCGCTCGAGGAGACGCCGTCGATCCGCCACGTCGTCGTCGTGCAGCGGCGCCCGGGCGCCTTCGGAGACGAGGCGTTCGCGCGGATGCAGGAGGGGCGCGACCACTGGTGGCACCGGCTGATGCAGAACGTCCCGTCGTACTACTGCGAGCCGGAGCAGATGGACGCCGAGGACGTGCTGTACATCCTGTACACGTCAGGCACCACCGGGAAGCCGAAGGGGATCGTGCACACGACCGGCGGCTACATGGTCGGCGTCGCCGCCACGTCGCGCCTCGTCTTCGACCTGAAGGACGAGGACGTGTTCTGGTGCACGGCCGACGTGGGCTGGGTCACCGGCCACTCGTACCTCGTCTACGGCCCGCTCGCCAACGGCGCGACGTGCGTGATGTACGAGG
>DATFPD010000205.1:0-2379 GCA_035265005.1 Gemmatimonadaceae bacterium
CGGCTCGTGACGCCCGCCGTACGTCACGCCAATGCGTATGGCCGGGCTCGCTGATCCCGACCGCGCGTGCGGCGTATTAACCTCCTCGGTGGGCCGGCCGCAGGCCGTGCCTCCGCAGCGTTCATTCTCGACTCGCGTCCCTCAGGCCCATGATGCGCTCCCGTCTCTGCACACTGTCCGCGCTCGCGCTGGCGGCCGCCCCCCTCGCCGCGCAGGTCACTCCGGTCACCAAGGATGCCCCCGACGCGGCCGCGCGCGGCGCCGTCGCCATCGACACCGCGCGCCTCGCGCAGCACGTCCGCACCCTCGCCTCGGACGAGTTCCTCGGCCGCGGCCCCGCCACGGCGGGCGAGGAGAAGACGGTCGCCTACATCGCCGACCAGTTCCGGCGCGCGGGGCTGCAGCCGGGCGGGCCGAACGGGAGCTGGTACCAGGAGGTGCCGCTCAACCAGTCCGACATCGTCGGGGCGCCGAACCTCACGATCAACGTCGCCGGCCGGCGGATCGACCTCACGCAGGGCGAGCAGATCGCCGTGCGCGCGTCGATGCAGAACGTCGACCGCGTCGCCTACGCGGGGCCGCTCGTCTTCCTCGGCTACGGCGTGCGCGCGCCGGAGCGGAGGTGGGACGACTTCAAGGGCGAGAACCTGCGCGGCAAGGTCGGCGTCGTCCTCATCAACGACCCCGACTTCGAGACGGGGCAGGGGGACTTCGGCGGCAAGGCGATGACCTACTACGGCCGCTGGACGTACAAGTACGAGGAGGCCGCGCGGCAGGGGCTCGCCGGGCTGCTCATCGTGCACGAGACGGCGCCGGCGTCGTACGGCTGGGCGACGGTGAAGAACTCGAACACGAACACGATGTTCGACATCGTGCGCGCGAACCCCGCCGAGGTGCACCCGCTGATCGAGGGGTGGATCCAGCGCGACCTCGCGGTCGACCTGTTCCGCAGCGCGGGGCTCGACTTCGACGCGCTCAAGCGCCAGGCGCAGACGCGCGAGTTCCGCCCGGTCCCGATCGGCGACGCGACGTTCGCCGCCAACTACGCGGTGCGCCGCCGGACGATCCGCTCGAAGAACGTGCTCGGGCGACTCCCCGGCTCGCGTTACCCGAACGAGACCATCCTCTACGGCGCCCACTGGGACCACCTCGGCGTCGGCGCGCCGGACGCGCGCGGCGACAGCATCTACAACGGCGCGGTGGACAACGGCACCGGCATCGCGGCCATCCTCGAGCTCGCGCGCGCGTTCGCGGCGGGCCCGCGTCCCCAGCGCAGCATCGTCTTCGCCGCGTGGACCGCGGAGGAGAAGGGGCTCCTCGGCTCCGAGTACTACGCGGCGAACCCCGTGTACCCGCTCGAGACCACGGTCGCCGGGTTCAACATCGACGCGCTCTCGCCCACCGGCCCCGCGCGCGACGTGCTCGTCATCGGCTACGGGCAGAGCGAGCTGGAGGACCGGCTCGAGCGCGTGCTCACCGCGGGCGGCCGCGTGCTCGCGAAGGACGCGAGCCCCGAGGCCGGGTACTTCTACCGCTCGGACCACTTCCCGATGGCGAAGCGCGGCGTCCCCATGCTCTACGTGGACAGCGGCATCGACCTCCTGAGCGGCGGCACCGCCGCGGGGGAAGCGGCGGACGCGGCCTACCGGCGCGACCGCTACCACCAGCCGGCCGACGAGTACGACCCGGCGACCTGGAACCTCGTCGGCGTCGCGCAGGACGTCGCGGCGCTGCACCGCCTGGGGCTGGAGCTGGCGAACTCGCGCGAGTGGCCGAACTACCGGCAGGGGTCGGAGTTCCGTCCCGTGCGGGACGCGTCGGCGGCGCGGCGGCGTTAGGCTCCAGGCCGGTGCTCGGCGGCTCGCGCCGCCGAGTACCGGCAATCCGGGTACTTCGCGCAGCTCCAGAACGGCTCCCCCGGCTGCCCCTCGGCCGACGGCTTCCGCCGCCGCTCCAGCACCACCCCCCCGCATTGCGGGCACGGGTCCCGCCGCCGCCGCGCGCCGAGCGGCAGCGTGAAGCCGCACTCGCGGCTCTCGCACGCGTAGAACGCCGCGCCCATCTGCGGTGTCGTCGGCGTGAGGATGACCAGCTTCTCCCGGCCGCACTTCGGGCACTGCTTGTCCGTCGTCGCCCGCGTGTAGCGCCCCGCCACCGCGCCGTCCGACCGCTCGCGGTAGTCGCACGGCCGCTCGGCCGCGCCGTAGCGCACGCAGCCCCAGAAGGTGGCGCCCTTGCCGAACTTCTTCTCTATGAGATTGCTGCCGCATTTCGGGCAGGCACCCGGCTTGGTCTTCGCGCGCACGCTTCGCATCATCCGGCACGCCGGACACGCCAGGAACGTCCCCTTGCCCCCGCGCCGCTCGAGCTTGCGGTAGT
>DATFPD010000206.1:0-16671 GCA_035265005.1 Gemmatimonadaceae bacterium
ACGTCTAGGACCACCTCGCGGAGGCCACGCTCGATCCAGCCGCCGGCGGCTATCACGAGCGTGCCGTAGTTGCGGGCGATCGCCGTGCGCACCACGTCGCGGACGGCCGTACACTCGCGCGGGATCACGTCGCCGCCGAACCGACCGCATCCCGCACGGGGGAGGCGCAGGTCGAGCGCGTCGGCCAGGCGGTCCCAGCAGAACCGCCGGTCGTCGGCCGGCAGCAGGTCGGCGAGATGCGCGTCCGGCGTGACGCGCCAGCGCGGGAGCTCGAAGATCTCCACGAGCGCGCCGCGAACCCGGTGGAACAGCGCCATGCTCGTGCAGTCACTCGGCGCGTCCGGCGGTCGCCGGGGATGCTTCACGGCGACCGCCGCCACCACGTAGTCCTGCAGATCACCCACCGTGCGCAGGTGCCGCGCGTCCCGATCGGGGATGGAGATCGCGAAGGTCTGCTCGGTTTCGAGGACCAGCTCGACGAGGTCGAGTCCCACGGCGCCGGACTCCGGTCAGGGATCGGGTGCGGCGCGGAGCGACGCGCGCAGCCGGACAACGTTGCGGAGCGCCGCGTCCGGCTGCGCGCGGCGCAGGCGCTCGACTTCCTGCGCGACCGCCTGCGCCGTCGCCTGCACCTGCTTCATGGCCTGCCGCCTGACGAATCCGACGCCGGCCATCGACGAGCCCGGCACGACGAAGTTGTCGTAGGCCATGAGCGTCCCGACGCGGCCGGTCCGCGCGTTGCGATACGGCTCGAAGCGCACGCTGCCGACCGTGGACCTGGTGGACGAGGCGCGCACGAGCGACCAGTCCACTCGATAGGCGGCCGCGGGCGTCACGGCCGGCGGCTCGGCCGCCACCGCGTACTGCCGCAGCCGGTCGCGCACCGTGTAGTCCTCGTCCGAGAAGACGGGGACCTCCAGGGTGTAGTCGATCTCGAAGGTCGCCGGGTCCACGGCGCGGGAGACGACCGACTTCTTCAGGTCGGGGATGTAGGCGGCGTGGCGCTCGTAGTCGGTGAACACGGCCGCCGCCTCCTCGGGCGTCGCGTCCACGAAGCGGTAGACGAGCGCCCGCGGCCAGCTCGCCCCCTTCACCTCGCGGGTGACGAACAGCTGCTCGCCGGCGTCGATCGCGCGGCGCTGCTCGGCGGTGAGCTCGGCGGTGATGGGGGCGGCGGCCGGCGACTGGGCCCTGACGAGCGAAGATGCCAGGGCGGCCAGCGCGAGGCCGCGCCTCAGAATACGATCCCGCCCCACCGGAACACCTTCCACGGGTCCACGCGCAGCGCGCCCGGCTCGGTGCCGGCGACGAAGTACTCGGTGTAGCGGCGCTCCGGCGGCGTCAGCGAGTCCGCCGGAAGGCCGCTCTGGCGGTCGAGCTCCATCGTGACCACCCCGGGCGGCGGCGTGGTCCAGTCGAGCTGCGGCGGCGCGCCGCGCGAGCGGTAGTAGCTCGCCATCATCCGGCCCCACACGGGCGCGGCGCTGGAGCCGCCGGCCACGCCGGGCGCGATCGTCTTCGGGCGGTCGAAGCCGACCCACACGCCGGCGACCAGGTCGGGCGTCATCCCGACGAACCAGGTGTCGGTGTTGTCGTCGGTGGTGCCCGTCTTCCCTGCGACCGGAATCTCCTTCGGCAGGAAGCGGCGGATCGAGGTCGCCGTCCCGCGCTCCACCACGTCCCGCATCATGTCGCGCACGATGAACGCCACGCGCGGGTCGAGCGCCGGCCGAGGCGCGGCGGGGCGGGGCGCCCACACCGTGCGCCCGTTCGCGTCCTCGATCCGCTGCACCAGCCGCGGCTCCACCGACACGCCCAGGTTGGCGAAGGTCGCGTAGGCCGCGATGAAGTCGAGCGGCTGCACGGCCGACGCGCCGATGGCGCTCGACGGGTAGGGCGCGATCGGCGTCTCGACGCCGAGCCGGCGGGCGAGGTCGATGACCGAGTCCATGCCCAGTCGCTGCCCGAGCTGCACCGCCACCGGGTTGCGCGAGCGCGCGAGCGCCTCGCGCAGCGGAATCAGGCCGAGGAACTGCCCGTCGTCGTTCTTCGGCTTGTACAGGCGGCCGTTGTCGAGCTGGACCGTGATCGCGGTGTCGCCGACGAGCGACGCGGCGGTGAGCGTGTCGGCGGCGAGCGCGGCCGCGTAGACAATCGGCTTGAACGACGACCCGGGCTGGCGCAGCCCGAGCGTGGCGCGGTTGAAGGTGGACGCCGCGTAGTCGCGCCCGCCGACGAGCGCGCGCACGTCGCCGGTGAACGGGTCCACGGCGACGACGGCGCCCTGGAGGTAGTCGCCCTGCCCCTTCGCGCGCTTGGCGAAGGTCACGTGCGGGTAGCGGGGCCGCGCCTCGACGTCCGCCAGCCCGGCGTCGAGCGCCTCGTCGGCGGCGCGCTGGAGCATCGGGTCCAGCGTCGTGTGCACCCGGAAGCCGCCGCTGCCGATGGCGATGCCCGCGCGCTCGGCCTGCTGTCGCACCGCGTCCACGAAGTACGGCGCCGGCGCCGCCATCCCGGCGTCCGGCACCGTCACCAGCGGCTCGGCCTGCGCCGCCGCCGCCTGCTCGCGCGTGATGTACTCCTGGTCCGCCATCAGCGCCAGCACGGTGTTGCGCCGCTCGCGGTTGCGCTCCGGGTTCCGCGACGGGTCGTAGCCGTTCGGGCTCTGCGGCATCCCGGCCAGCGACGCCGCCTCGGCCAACGTTAGGCGCGCGGCGGGCTTGCCGAAGTAGTGGCGCGCCGCCGACTCGATGCCGCAGTAGTTGCGGCCGAAGTGGATCTGGTTGATGTACGCTTCGAGGATCTGCTCCTTGTTGTAGTGCTTCTCCATCTCGCGCGCCGCCGCCTGCTCCTTGAGCTTGCGCCCCGGCCCGCGGTCCTGCCGGTCGATCAGGTCCGGGTGCAGGTTGCCGACGAGCTGCTGGGTGATGGTGCTGGCCCCGCGCGGGTCGCCGAGCACCGCGTCCTTGAGCGCGCCGGCGACGCCGACGATGTCGACGCCGCTGTGCTGGTAGAAGCGCTTGTCCTCCACCGCCACGAACGCCTGGCCCACGTACTTTGGGAGCGTGCGCAGCGGGACGCTGGTGCGCCACTCGCGGCCGATCTCGCCGACCAGCGAGCCGTCGCGCGCGTACACGAGCGACGACTGCGGCGGCGGCACGATCCGCCACGCGTCCTGCGTCGCGCCGCGCGTCCCCTCGGCGCATGCCTGCTGGGCGGCCGCCGAGCGCACCACGCCGGCCGCGACGAGCGCCGCGGCAATCCCCGTTCGGAGCATACCAATAGGAGTGTGTCGAATCATGAGCTCGAATCGATCGAACGACATGCCCTCTGACGGCGTCAGGCAACCCCAGGTCATACCCAGCGGTTACTGGAAAGATACACCATCCCAGGCGCCGCCGGCCGGGACGGTCGGTAAACAGCATCGAACCGCAGAGGGCGCGGAGGGCGCGGAGGAGGGCCGCCCGGGATATTACACATCCCGGGCGGCCCTCCTCCGCGCCCTCCGCGCCCTCTGCGGTTCAATCTTTCGAATCGTCCCGATCGAAGAAGTGTCCCGGGCGCTGACGATTTCCGGACGCGGGCCGCGTCTCGACGGCGCCGGCAGCGCACGGGTACTTTGGCGGCGACCGAGCGCGAGCGCCCACACCCGCAGTCGACGAGGTGATCCCATGACATGCCCCGGTGACCGACGTCACACCCACCGCCTCACCCGAGCGCTGCCGGGCGCGCTCGCCACGATTCTCGCGGCGACCGCCGGCGCGCAAGGCGCACAGCCCGCCAGCACGCCGCGGGCGCTCGTCGAGCGCGCACTCGGCGCGATGGGCGGCGAGGCGGCGGCGCGCGCGGTGCGCGGACGGCAGCTGGACTTCGTGGCGATCAACTTCGCCCTCGGCCAGGAGCAGTGGCCCGAGGGGCCCATGAGCGCCGCGGTCACCGACTTCAGCGAGAGCTGGGACTACGCCGGCGGGCGGCGCGTGTCCACGCAGAATGTGCCCGGCGTGGCTCGGCAGCGCGTCGTGGTAACGCCGGCCGGCGGCATGACCGTGCGCAATGACACGACGCGGCTGCCCGCGGCGCCGGCGTTCGTCACCGCCTTCCCGCGGCAGATGCGCCAGCTCGCCCCCGAGCGGCTCCTGGTGGCCGCGCTCGCGCCTGACGCGAGGCTCACCCCGCTCGCGCGCCGCGCGTGGCGCGGGCGGACGCTCGCCGGCGCGCGCTACGTCGGTACCCTCGACACGCTCGACCTCTGGTTCGACACCGCCACCGGCCGGCTCGCCGCCACCGAGACGACGACCGACGACCCGGTGCTGGGCGAGCGGCGGAGCTTCACAGCGTTCACGCGCTGGCGGCGCGCCGCCGGCGAGCCGGCGATCGAGCTGCCGCATCAGATGGACGTCTTCGTGAACGACCGGCTGGTGCAGACGAGCACCATCCGCACGCTGCGCGTGAACCCGCCGCTCGACGAGGCCGCCTTCGCCGCGCCCGACTCGATCCTCGCGCTCTCGCTCGCCAACGCGCGCCACGCGGCGGCCCGCCCCTCGGTGACGCTCGCCGAGCTGGCGCCCGGCGTGTACCACGTGACGGGCGGCTCCCACAACTCCCTCGCCGTCGTGCAGGACGACGGCATCGTACTCGTCGAGGCGCCGCAGAGCGATGACCGGGTGCGTGCCGTGCTCGACACGCTGCGCGCGCGCTTCCCCGGCAAGCGGATGAAGCTCGCCGTCGCGACGCACCACCACAGCGACCACATCGGCGGCGTGCGGGCCGCGTTCGCCGCCGGCCTGCCGCTCGCCGCGCACCGGCAGAGCGCGGCCTACCTGCGCCGCGTCGGCATCGGCGCCACCTACGCCGCCCGCGACGCGCGGCGCGCCGTGCAGGAGGTGGCGGACAGCGTCACGGTCGGCGCCGGCGACACGCGGGTGCTCCTCTTCGCCGTCTCCAACTCCCACGCCGACGGCATGCTCGCCGCCTACGTGCCCGCGGCGCGGATCCTGTTCGCCGCCGACATCGCGCCCGGCAACCCGTTCTTCCAGCGCGAGCTGATCGACGCCGTGCGCGCGCGCGGCCTCCAGGTGGAGCGGCTCGCTCCCGCGCACGGCGCGGTGACGCCGTGGGAGACGCTCGTGCAGCAGACCGAGCAGGCGGTGGGGCGCTGAGTCCGTCCTTGCTCCCCATGACGTGGAGCGCGTAGTCGAGCGTAGGCCAGGCTGCAGGGAGAGCTCGGGATGGCGGGACGCCGGGATGAACCGCCAGGGCGGAAGCAGTTCATCCCGTCATCCCGCCATCCCGTCCTCTCCCTGCAGCCTGGCCTCCATCCGCACCGGCGGCTGCGGAGTGAGGACGGCGAAAGTATCTTTCTCTCATGCCCGCACTCCTGAACATCGCCCTCGCGCAGTTCCAGCCGCGGAAGGGGGATTACGCGGCCAACCTCAAGCGGGTCGGCGAGATCTTCGCGGCCGTGGACGCGCTCGATCCGCGCCCGCAGGTCCTGCTCCTCCCCGAGACCGCGCTCACCGGCTACTTCGTCGAAGGCGGCGTGCGCGACCTTGCCGTCACCGGCGGGGCGCTCGCGCGCGACCTCGGCCGCGTCTTCCGCGAGAGCGCGCCGAGCGGCCGGACGCTGGACGTGGTGGTCGGCTTCTACGAGATCTGGCAGAGCACGCTCTACAACAGCGCGATGTACATCACGCTCGGGGGGGACGCCGGGGACGCCGGGGACGCCGGGGACGCGGGCGACGGCGCGCGCGTGCGCCACGTGCACCGCAAGAACTTCCTCCCGACCTACGGCCTGTTCGACGAGGAGCGCTTCGTCGAGCGCGGCCACGAGATCCGCGCGTTCGAGACCGGGTGGGGGAAGGCGGCGATCGTCATCTGCGAGGACGCCTGGCACAGCCTGTCGGGGACGCTGGCCGCGCTCGACGGCGCGGAGGTGCTCTTCGTGCCGAGCGCGGCGCCCGCGCGCGGCGTGTGGCCGCGCCAGGACGGCGTGCCGGGTCCGGCGAGCGTGGCGCGGTGGGAGCGGCTGGTGCGGGACATCGGCGAGGAGCACGGCATCTTCGTCGCGCTCACGAACCTGGTGGGGAGCGAAGGGGGAAAGACGTTCGCCGGCAGCTCGGTGCTGGTCGGCCCGAAGGGGGACATCCGCGTGCGCGGCCCGCTCTGGGAGGACGCGATCGTCACGATCGAGGTGGACCTGGGCGACGTGACGCGCGCCCGCGCCGACATGCCGCTGCTCGCCGACCTGCGCACGGCGATGCCGCACATCCGCGTGGTGCTCGACGAGATCGCGGACCGGACGCCGGCGTACTGCGACTTCGACCCCGCGCCTCCGGAGAGCGCGACGCGTCAGGCCGACCGCCCGCAGCTCGCGCCGCACGGTCCGCCGGCGACGCAGCCGATGCATCCCGCGGAGCCGTCGCCGGCGCGCGAGACGTACGCGCCGACGTCGGACGAGGCGCGCGCGGGGGCGGCCACGCTCCAGGCGAAGCAGGCGCAGTCCTCGCCGGAGACGAGAAGCGGCGCGGCGCCTGCCAGCGACCGGGCCGAGGTGGTCGGCACCGCGCAGGGGACGGTCACGGGCGTGGCGGCGGCGCTCGCGACCGAGATCGCGACCGGGGGCCCCCCCCCCCGAGGGCAAGGTAACGGCGGCTCGCCCGACGGACGCCATCGTTCGAGCGCGGCGCGGGGCTTCGTGTTGCAGCGCGCCGAGACGCGCGAGCACGGCCTCCCGCCGACGCTCGAGATCGACGGGCCGATGGTGGAGGCGTGGCTCGTCCACTTCATCCGCGACGAGCTGCGGCGGCGCGGCTTCGAGAACGTGGTCGTCGGCCTCTCCGGCGGCGTGGACTCGGCGGTCACGACGTACCTGGCCGCGCGCGCGCTGGGCCCGGAGCGGGTCTTCGCGGTGCGCCTCCCGTACCGCACGTCGAGCCCGGAGAGCCTGGCGCACGCGCAGCTCGTGGTCGACCAGCTGGGCGTGCAGGGGCGGACGCTGGACATCAGCGGCGCCGTGGACGGCTACCTGGCCAACGAGCCCGACGCCGACCCCGCGCGCCGCGGCAACGTGATGGCGCGGGTGCGCATGGTCGCGCTGTTCGACCTGTCGGCGAAGCACCGGGCGCTGCCGTTAGGCACGGGGAACAAGACCGAGCGGCTGTTCGGCTACTTCACCTGGCACGCCGACGACTCGCCGCCGGTGAACCCGCTCGGCGACCTCTTCAAGACCCAGGTGTGGGCGCTCGCCCGCCAGCTCGGCGTCCCCGAGGTGATCGTCCACAAGCCGGCCTCGGCCGACCTGATCAAGGGGCAGACCGACGAGGGGGACTTCGGGATCAGCTACGCGAAGGCGGACGAGATCCTCAACTGGATCCTCACCGGCTACGCCCCGCGCGACCTGGTCGCCCGCGGCTTCGACCCGGGCGAGGTGGAGCTCGTTCGCAAGCGCCTCGAGGGCACCCAC
The DNA here is from genome assembly GCA_035265005.1 of Gemmatimonadaceae bacterium. Taxonomy (GTDB): domain Bacteria; phylum Gemmatimonadota; class Gemmatimonadetes; order Gemmatimonadales; family Gemmatimonadaceae; genus DATFPD01. The sequence goes on from DATFPD010000206.1 coordinate 7,463, forward strand.
TGGAAGCGGAAGCTCCCCACCGTCGCGATGCTGAGCCCGACCGCGATCGGGGAGAGCTATCTGAGGCCAGTCGACTACTGAACGGCGGGAAGGGGGATGGGGGACGGGGGACGCACCCTTCGCTACAGGGTGCGTCCCCCATCCCCCTTCCCTGTCTCTTACGCCGCTTCCGCGTACGCCAGACTCACCGCCCTCCGCGCGCCGCGCTTCAGCGCCCGGTGCACCGACCGCGCGTAGCGGACGAAGTTGGCGCCCGCCCAGGGGAAGCGCGTGAAGAAGTCGTAGGGGAGGAGGTCGCCCTTGAGGCGGTTGCAGGGCCCGCAGGCCGAGACGAGGTTGCCCGGCAGGTGGACGCCGCCCTTGGAGAGCGGGTGCACGTGGTCGAGCGTGGCCGTCTGGAGCTCGAGCGGGCAGGCGCAGTAGACGCAGCGGCGGCCGCAGTCGCGCATGGCGGCGCGCTTGGTGGCGTGCTTGAGCTGGCAACAGTGGGCGACGTGGCGCGCGCTCGGGGCGCGGCGCTCGCGGCGCTGCAGTCCGCGCGGGGCGCGGGCGAGCATCAGTCGGCGGGCAGAACGTCTGGGCATGTCCCTCACCGAAGATGACGACGCCCCGCCACGGGGAAGGTTCCCGGGCGGGGCGTCGACTGTGAATGGGGGCGCGAGAGGGCGCCGCATGCGGCTTGCGACTTTCCGTGCAGATCGCGCAGACGGTGTCGAAGGCGGTCGTCCATTCCTCCCCCTGTGACGGCGCTTGCGATGCGCCTCGGGGAGATGGTTATGCAGCCAGCGTGCCAGTCACTAGCGATTCCTAATCTGCCTCGGCGCGCGCGCTCAACCCGCGAGCCGCCGCGCCGGGTCGCGCAGCTCCGAGAGGAGGCGCGCCGCGCTCGCGTCGAGCTGCTCGCGGCTCGGCATCGAGGAGCCGGGGAACGGGAGCGGGACGTCGAAGCCGTCGCCGGCGCGCCGCGGGATCACGTGGACGTGGTAGTGAAAGACGTCCTGCCCCGCCGCGGCGCCGCTGCTGACGATGATGTTGATGCCGGGCGCGCGAAAGACGCTCGACACGGTCGACGCGAGCTTCATCGCGACACCGTGCAGGTGATGCCCCACCTCCGCCGGCAGGTCCTCGATCGTCTCGTAGTGCTTACGCGGCACGACGAGGAGGTGCCCCGGGTTCACCGGCTGGATGTCCATGAACGCGACCGCGGTCGCGTCCTCGTAGCAGACCGACACCTCGGCGGCGCCGGCCATGATGTCGCAGAACGTACAGTGGCGCGCGGGCTTGGGCGGCATCGCGGTCTCCGGGTTGAAACAGGTGCTGCCTGGTGCTGCGAGAAGCGGGCCGCGCCTACCGCCGACTCGCCGTCGCCTGCTGCGCCACGTCCGACGACGTCACCGCGATGCTCGCCGCGAGCGTCGTGTAGTTGGCCTGCGCCGCGGTCGCCGTTCCGGTCCCCGCGGTGACACCTTCGACGTAGAAGATGTCGGAGTAGTCCCGGTCGGCGGGAACCGTCACCTCGGTGATCGGCGTCCCGCTCGCGTCGACGAAGCGCAGGTTGGCGTTGCTGCCCAGCGTGAACGCCGTCGCGGCGGCGAGCGCCATGCCGCCGTTGCCGGCGCTGTTGCGCACGTACAGCCTGAGCTGCTGCCGCTGGCCGACGCGGATCGTCCCCTGCCAGCCGCTCAGCTCGAGCATCCCCTTGCTCACCACCTGCGTGTACCTCGCCTCCGTGTGCCCGGCGACCGAGAAGGTGATGTTGTCCGTCCCCTCCGCCTTCGCCTGCGTGCGGAAGTAGACGTAGGTCTGCCCCGCCGGGATCGTGAGCGTGGTCGATCTGCCGTCCTGCGTCGTGATGTCGGCGACCGACGCGTTCGTGTGCGTCACGGTCACGGTCAGCGGCGTAGTGGCGCTGTGCGGGATGTGCACGAAGTTGTCCCGCCACTGCCCCACCGCGAGCGGCAGCTGGCCGTAGTAGACCTGGAGCGGCGGCGTGCTGACCGTGATCTCCACCGACTTCGGCTTGTACTGCTGGATCGTGGTGACGCCCGGGCGCGTGTCGGTCGCGGTGAGGGTCGTGGTCCCCGCCGACAGGTAGTCCATGCGCGCCCCGTTGTGGCGCGACGCCCCGCGCAGGATCGTGATCGTGCTCGAGTCCACCGCGGCCACGTTCGGGCTCGACGAGCTGAGCGAGATCGTCACCGTGTCGAGCACCACCCGCTCGTTGCCCACCTGGTCCTGCGCGATCACCGTGATCGCGCTCGTCGGCTGCGTGGTGTAGACCGACGTCGGCACGCTGATCTCGAACTGCGGCTTCCCGACCTGCACCGAGGTCGACGCCGCCTGGTAACCGGTGGCGCTGGCAATGATCGCGACCGTGCCGGTGGTGTCGCCGCCGTCCACCGAGTAGAACGCGTAGTTCGAGCCCGCCGGGATCGTCACCGACCTCGGCACCTTGGCGACGGGCTTCGCGGCCGTGCTGTCGGAGGTGTTGAGGAACACCTCCAGCGGCGACGCCACGTTGTTGTCGACGTAGACGAAGTTGACGTTCACCGCGCGCTGGCGCATGCCCGTCGTCGCCGGACCGTAGTAGAACCTGAGCGACGGCCCGGTGACGGTGACCTCGTTGGACGTATACGACGGCATCACGCCCGCCGAGTCCTCGTAGATCACCCGCGCCTTCCCGGGGTTCACGAACCGCGCGTAGTTGTACGTCGTGTACTGCTGGCCGGCCTCGATGCGCACGTACTGCTCGTCGAGCTGGAGCACCGTCTCGTCGGTCGAGCGCATGCGGACCGTCACCGGCGTCGTCACCGGCCGCGAGGTGCCGACGGTGTCGTGCGTCCAGGCGCGCAGCGCGTACTTGGACGCGGTGGTGAGGGCGTTGGCCGGCAGGTTGTTCCCCTCGAGCAGGCGCCGGCTCACGCGGATCACGTACGTGGTCGGGTCGTAGCCCTCGGCGGTGAAGGTCAGCGTGTCGCCGCCCTCCGCCACCCCCTCCCACGAGAAGTAGGAATAGTTGTTGTCGGCCGGGATCGTGAGCGTTGTCGCCGGAAGGCGCAGGAACTCGGGGTGCCGTTGTGTGACCGTGACGGCTACCGCCTGCGCGCGCGCGCTCGGGATGTAGACGAAGTTGCCGTTCGTCTGCGACTGGCCCGCGGCGATCACCGCCGGCCCGTAGTAGACGCGCAGCGGCGCCGACGTCACGGTGTACGTGATCGTGTCGGGGAACCACCCGGCCACTTCGGCGATGACCCGCGCCGTCCCGACGCCGATCGGCTCCGCCCGGCGCACGGTGTTCCGCGACTGGCCGGCGGCGATCGTCACCGTGTCGTAGTCGAGCCGGATGACGTTGGGGTCGAGCAGGCGCAGCGTGACCAGCGCCGGGGCCAGCAGCCCGTGCTCGTTGTTCAGCGAGTCGCGCGCGAACACGTTCACCGCCACCGGCTGCGTGTACACCGGCATGCTGGTGTTGCTGCTGAGCCCCACCCGCGGCGTCGTCACCCGCACCGACGAGCTCGCGGAGCGGTAGCCCGGCGCCGAGACGGTGTACGTGGTCGTGTCCGCGCGGTGGCCGCGAATGTCGTAGTAGGCGTAGTTCTGCCCCACCGGGATGATCACCGTCTGCGGCATCGCCGCGATCATGCTGTCGCGCGGGGTGATGGTCACGGTCAGCGGCGTGCTGATCGCGTTCGGGATGTAGAGGAAGTTGGCGTTCGTGATGAACTGGCCGGCGCCGATCGTCGTCGGCCCGTAGTAGATCTGCAGCGCCGGCCCGGTGACGGTCACCTGCACCGAGTCCGGGAAGTGGTAGCCGGAGCCGCCCGCCTGTCCGGCCGAGGCGCGGATCCACGTCGTGCCGCCGCCCATCGCCTGGATGCGGACGCCGTTCACCGTCGTCTGGCCCGCCTGGATCGTGGCCGTCGCGTCGAGCACCCGCGCCACGCTCGGGTCGTCGGACGTCACCTGCACGACCAGGGCGTTGATGCGCGCGTGGCTCCCGAACGTGGAGTCCTGGGTCGAGATCGACAGACTCGTCGGCGGGCTCGTGGTGTTCAGGCTCTGGTTGCAGCAGAGGTTGAGGCGCGGCGTGGTGACGACCACCGGCCACGTGTTGGTCGACGTCCACTTGGGCGCGCTCGCCGTGATCGTCACCGCGCCCTGCGTGAAGCCGCTCAGGTCCACGTAGGCGTAGTTCTGCCCCACGGGGATCGTCACGGTGCGCTGGGTCTTCGCGATCAGCGAGTCGGTGGACGTGAGCGTGACCGTGAGCGGGCTGGTCACGGCGTTCGGCGTGTAGACGAAGTTCCCGTTCGGAGCCTGCTGCCCCGCGCCGAGGCGCGCCGCGCCGTAGTAGAAGCGGAGCTCGGCCGGCGAGACCGTGATCGTCGGCGAGCTGGCGCCGGAGACGCCGAGCGCCGACGGCGTGATGGTCGTGCTCCCGGGCGCGAGGCCCCGCACCACGACGTCCGCCGCCAGGTTGCCGGTCGGGATGAACGCCGGGTCCGGGGAGACCTGCGCGATGCCCGCGGTGCCGTACGCGTACGTCACGTACACGCCGCCCTGCGGCGCCGGGTCGGAGAGGAGCACCTGCCCCGCGAACTGGTCGCCGTTGTTGATCGAGCGGCCGCCGAAGCTGAAGCGGACGTTCGCCTGCACGCTCACCGCCGCCGAGCCCTGCGCGTACACCCCGCTCGGGTCGGTGGCCGTGAGCGTGCTCGTGCCGGCGTTGCGGCCGGTGATGGTCACGTTCGCCGAGCCCGCGTTCGCCGGGATCGTGAGCGCGCAGCCCTGCGTCGGCGTGGAGTTGCAGCTCCCGACCGTGAAGTACGCGATCGTATCCGCCGAGACCAGGTTGACCGTGACCGGGGTGGTGGACGGCGCGCTGAGATAGATCGGGATCTGCTGGCTGGTGCCGCGGCCGATGCCGATGGTGTCGCGGCCGAAGTAGATCCGCGCCGGCACCTGGTTCGAGACGCTGACCACCGCGGCGTTCGAGGTGACATTGCCCACCCGCGCGGTGACGTTCGTGGGCGTCTGGTTCACCTGCACGCCCGTCACCACGCCGGTCGAGGCGTTGACCGTCGCGACGCCGGGCACGCTCGAGTTCCAGACCGCGCCGCTCACCGCCATCTGGCGCCCGTTGGCGTCGAAGCCGCGCACGATCAACGGCAGCGTGCCGCCGGCGCCGATCACGGCCGACGACGGCGTGACGACGAGCGAGGCGAGCACCTGCTGCACGGTCAGCCGCCCCTCGCCGGTCACGCCCTGCGCCGACGCGCGCACCGCCGTCAGGCCATTGGCGTCCGCGCGCGCGCTGGCGGCGGTGGCGGTCGAGGAGACGATCTGGGCGACGCTCGGGTTGCTCGACTCCCAGGTGAACGCGATCCCGCTCATCGGCGCGTCGAGCGTGTCGCGCGCCTCGGCGGTAAAGCCCTGCGTGGCGCCGAGCGCGGCGAGGGTCGCCGTCGCCGGCGTCACGACGATGCGCGAGATCGCGGTCGCGACCGTGACCTGCGCCTGACCGGTCACAGCCTCGGCGCCGGTGCCGGCCGTGGCGCGCACGTTCGCGGCGCCGAGCGCGGCCATCTGCGCCAGCCCGGTCGACGCGTCGATCGTCACCGCGTTCGAGCTGGAGGACCAGGCGAAGGTCGCCGACGTCATTGGGTTGCCACGCGCGTCGAGCGCGGTGGCGCTGAACTGCTGCTGCGTGCCGAGGTAGCGCTGGACGACCGACGGCGTCACGTTCACGCTCGCCACGCGCTGCTGCACGAGCACGGTGGCGGAGTCCAGCGTGCCGCCGGGCTCGCCCACCACGACCCGCGTCGAGCCGTTGGCCAGCGCCCGGAAGCGCGCCATGTCGCCCGTCGCGTCAATGAACTCGAGCACCGACGGATCGCGGCTCAGCCACGTGAAGGTCGGCAGCTCGTTCCCCTGCCCGCCGGCCCCCGCTTGGAAGACCACCGTGTCGCCGAGCGAGTAGGCCGTCGCCGTCCGCGGCGCGATGCCGAGGACGTAGCGCGAGCGCACGGTCACGGCGGAGGTGTCGGCCTTCCCGTCGACCGACGCGACGATGCGCGCCACGCCGACGGTGAGGCCCTTTACCCAACCCGCCTGCGAGACGGTGGCGACGCCGGCATCGAGGCTCGAGAAGACGATGGCGCGGCCCGCGAGCGGCTGGTTGCTCGCGTCGCGCGCTTCGGCGGCGAGCTGCACCGAGTCGCCGGTGAAGACGTCCGCGGTCGCCGGCGAGAGCACGACCGAGGCGACCGGCACCGGGACCACGCGCACGACGACGCTGTCGAACGCCGCGCCGGCGGTGGCGAGGATGACCACGCGGCCGAGCCTGAGCGTGCTGACGACCCCGGTGTTGGCGCCCGTGCTGGCGACCGTCGCCAGCGTCTGGTCGGACGTCGTCCAGACGATCGGGAAGTCCGGGTTCAGCGCCGGCGTCGCGTCGTACGCGTTCGCCGAGAGCGAGAGCTGCTGGCCGATGACGACGTCGACGGAATCGGGGGACGCGGTCACCGAGGCGACGGGGCGCGGGTCCACCTTGATCTTGACGCTGTCCTTCTTCCCCTCAGGAACCGAGGACGCGATGATCCACGCGCTGTCGCGCGCGATCCCGCCCTTCACCCAGCCGTTCGCGTCCACCGAGACGGCGGTCGGGTTGGAGCTCGTCCAGGTGACGGCCCGCCCGGTGAGCCGCACCGGCGGCGTGCTGACGTCGAACAGGTTCGCGGTCACCTGGATCGAGTCGCCGCGCACGACGGTGGACTGCGGCGAGACGACGGCGACCGACGCGACCGGCGCCTGGACGGTGACCAGCACCGAGTCGGCGATTCCCGTGTACGTGCGCGCGATGACCCAGGTCGTGAGCTGCCGCATCGAGGCGGTCAGCTTGCCGTCGGTCGCCACGGCGGCCGCGTTGACCTCGCGCGAGGTCCAGCCGACGTGGATCTTCGAGAGCTGGCCGCCTGACGAGTCGCTGCCGGTGACGGAGAGCTGCTGCGTCGCGCCGCCGTTGATCGACAGGGGGGCGATGGTCGTGCCGGTGGGCGCGATCTGGATGTGCATCGCCCGGGCGTCCGGCCCGGCGTAGCGCATCTGCGCGTCGCGGAAGGCGTTCGTGGTGCCGGCGGTGGCGCTGATCGTGTCCGGGCCGGCGCGGAAGAGCGTGTCGCCGCTCTCGTCCACCGCCGCCAGGCGATAGGTGAAGCGCTGCGCCGCGTCGACCAGCGAGACGTCGAAGGTCAGGACCGCGGTGTCCCCCTCGAACGCCGCCGTCGTGACGAGGCTGTCCGTCCCCTCGCCCCCCTCGGGCACCAGGACCGCGCGCACTCGGCGCAGCGTGAACTGGGGCGCGCCCTCGGGCGGCGCCGGGAAGTTAGGCGCCAGGCTCAGACGCGCCGGGACCGACAGGCCGGGCCCCGTCAGGCTGCGATCGCGGCAGGTGAGGCCCGCGAGAGCAACGAGCGACAGCCCCGCGCGAGCGAGGCGGCCGAGGACCGGGCGACGGCGCGAGGCCACGGGCAACTCAGAAATCGACATGGAGGGACCTGCGGGTACGGGGCGCGGACGACCGCGATGTGCGCGCGGGTGCCGGCGGAGCAAATGGTGGCGTCGTCCGCCGACCAGTACAGCCAGCGGACGTGAGACGCGTCAAATGTTCACCAGGTAAACTCCACCGCTCGATGGGGTCTCGTCTGTGGGCTAGACCCCGATTTCGAGCCCAGAAGCTAAGCGATCCGGCCAACAGCCGCTGTGACAAAGTCCACAACTGTTGCACCGTCGCCACACTCCGGGCGGACAAAATGGACTGAAGCGACTGACGTCGCCACGGCCATCTCGTGTGAAGCGGCGTTGGGGCGCCGATCCGGACAGAGGCTCCCCGGACCAGCGCCGCCGGCTCCGCGACCAGCCTCGGTAGGCATCGAATGCAGGTGCTCTCGTCGGTGATCCGGCGGCTGTCGCGGCCGTCGATATCACGGCGTTTCTCCACGGGCGATGGGTGGATTCGCGGGTCCCGCATCCCCCCACGGTCGGCTATCTTTTTGCTCTGGAAGCCAACTCACCACTCGGAGACCGATGGCCACCACGACTCGTCCGTCGCGCAAGAGCACCGCCGGCCTGAGCCGCGAGCAGCTGCTCGGCGCGTACCGCACGATGCTCCTCTCGCGCCGGCTGGATGACAAGGAAGTCCAGCTCAAGCGCCAGAACCGGATCTACTTCCAGATCTCGGGCGCGGGGCACGAAGCCGTGCTCACCGCGGCGGGGTTCGTGTTCAAGCCGACGTACGACTGGTTCTACATGTACTACCGCGACCGCGCGCTCTGCCTGGCGCTCGGGATGAAGCCCGAGGAGATGCTCTTCGAGGCGGTGGGCGCGGCAGCCGACCCCAACTCGGGCGGGCGGCAGATGCCCAGCCACTGGGGGCACAAGGATCTGAACATCGTCAGCACCTCGTCCCCCACCGGCACCCAGTTCCTCCAGGCCGTCGGGAGCGCCGAGGCGTCCATGCGGGCGAAGCTGCTCGGCATTACCGAGGGCTTCCAGGAGGACGAAGTCGTCTTCTGCTCCACCGGCGACGGCACGACGAGCGAGGGCGAGTTCTGGGAGTCGCTGAACACCGCGTGCAACCTCAAGCTCCCGGTCGTCTACCTGGTCGAGGACAACGGCTACGCCATCTCGGTCCCGGTCGAGGTGAACACGGCCGGCGGCTCGATCTCCAAGCTCGTGAGCTCGTTTCCGGGACTGCTGGTACAGGAGGTCGACGGCTGCGATCTCCTCGCGAGCTACGAGGTGCTGAAGAAGGCGGTGGACTACGCGCGGAAGCGGAAGGGGCCCGCGCTCGTGCACGCGAAGGTCATCCGCCCGTACTCGCACTCGCTCTCCGACGACGAGACGATGTACCGCCCCACCGAGGAGCGCGACGCCGATGCGGCGCGCGACCCGGTGATCACCTTCCCCAAGTGGCTGGTGGACGAGGGGCACGCCACCGAGGCCGAGGTCAAGCAGATCCAGGAGGAGGTGGAGCAGACGGTGCTCGCCGCCACCGACCTGGCGCTCTCGCAGGAGCAGCCCGGCCCCGAGACGGTGCACTACGCCGTTTACTCGCCGGACGTGGACCCGGCGGGCGAGCAGTTCGACACCGAGGACGACCCGCAGTTCTCGGGAAACGAGACGACGATGGTGGACCTGCTCAACGCCTG
>DATFPD010000207.1:0-17364 GCA_035265005.1 Gemmatimonadaceae bacterium
GCCTACCGCCGCCGCGGCGTCGTCGGCTTCGACCTGGCGGGGGGCGAGGCGGGGAACCCGGCGGCGCGGCACGCGATACGCAACTTGCAACACCCGACATGCCGACCGAACTGACCCGCGACCTCCTGCGCCGCCTCCCCAAGGCGGAGCTCCACTGCCACCTCGACGGCTCGCTGCGGCCGGAGACGATGATCGAGCTCGCGCGCGAGTACGGCATCAAGATGCCGCACGACGAGCCGGAGCGGCTCCGCGAGTACATGAAGGTCACCGACGCGCGCAACCTGGAGGAGTACCTCGAGCGCTTCAGCGTCACGCTCAGCGTCATGCAGACGGAGGAGGCGCTGGAGCGCATCGCCTTCGAGTTGGCCGAGGACGCGGCGCGGGACGGCGTGCGCTACATCGAGATCCGCTACGCCCCGGTGCTCAACGTGCGCGAGGGGCTCTCGCTCGGCGAGACGATCGAGGCGCCGCTGCGCGGCCTGGAGCGCGCCGAGCGGGAGCACGGCGTGGTGGGGCGCGTGATCGTCTGCGCCCTGCGCGGGATGGCGCCCGACGTCTCGCTCGAGCTGGCGCAGCTCGCCGTCGCCTACCGCCGCCGCGGCGTCGTCGGCTTCGACCTGGCGGGGGGCGAGGCGGGGAACCCGGCGGCGCTTCACGCCCCGGCATTCTTCTACGCCCGCGAGCACGACATGGCGTGCACCTGCCACGCCGGCGAGGGCTACGGCGCGGCCTCGGTGCGGCAGGCCGTGCACATCTGCGGCGCGCACCGCATCGGCCACGCCACCCGCCTGATCGAGGACGAGTCGCTGACCGACTACGTGAACGACCGGCGCATCGCCCTCGAGATCTGCCTGACGAGCAACGTCCAGACGCGCGCCGCGCACTCGTACGAGACGCACCCGTTCCGGCGCTACTTCGACCGCGGCCTGAACGTCGTGCTCAACACCGACAACCGGCTGATGAGCGGCACGACGCTCACCGACGAGTATGAGCACGCGGCGAAGCACCTGAAGTTCGGCCTGGACGAGCTGTGCACGGTCGCGCTGAACGGCTTCGAGAGCGCGTTCCTCCCGTGGCCGGAGCGCAGCCGCCTGATCGAGCGGGCGCGCGCCGAGATCGACGCCCTCAAGGAGTCCGTCGCGTGACGGGGCCGGCCACGAACGGCGGCGACTACGGCGCCGCGGCGGCGGAGCGCGCGGCCACCGCGGTCCGCGCCCGCATCGGCGGCGAGCGCCCGGCCGCCGCGATCATCCTCGGCTCGGGACTCGGCGGCCTCGCGGCGCGGCTCGAGGACGCGCGGCGCGTGCCCTTCGCCGAAGTCCCGGGCTTTCCCGGCGCCACCGTGGCCGGACACGCGGGCGCGCTGATCGCGGGCACGCTCGCCGGCCGCCCGGTGGTGGCGCTCGCGGGCCGATTCCACATGTATGAGGGGCACTCGCCGGCCCTCGCGGCGTTCCCGGTGCGGGTGCTCCACGCCCTCGGCGCGCGCACGCTCTTCGTCTCCAACGCCGCCGGCGGCGTGCGCCCCACGATGCACCCGGGCGACCTCATGCTCATCGCCGACCACATCAACATGATGTGGCGCACCCCGCTCGCCGGCCCACTTCAGGACGGCGAGGCGCGCTTCCCCGAGATGTCGGAGCCCTACGACCGCGGGCTGCGCGCGTCGCTCCGCGCCCTCGCCGCCGAGCGCGGCATCCCGCTCCTCGAGGGCGTCTACCTCGCCCTGCTCGGCCCGACCTACGAGACGCCGTCCGAGGTCCGCATGCTCTCCCGCCTCGGCGCCGACGCGGTCGGCATGTCCACCGTGCCGGAGACGATCGTCGCCCGCGCGCTCGGCATGCGCGTCGCCGGCGTCAGCTGCATAACGAACCTGGCCTGCGGCCTCTCGCCTACCAGGCTCTCCCACGCCGAGGTGATCGAGGTCGGCGCCAGCGTGGCCAGCAAGTTCGAGTCGCTGGTGACGGGGTTCGTGGAGACGCTGTAGGGGAGAGCGAACGGCGGGTTCTCAGCAGTGAGTTGAAGTCACCAGTCGTCAGTGGCACACCGTTCACTGCCTACCCACAACTTCAACCGGCAACTGACAACTCGCCGTTCGCACGTCCCGTTTCAAGCGAAGAAGTTCAGCGGCCCGTGCCCCCGCCCCAGTCCCGGCGCGGTCGCGATCGCGCGGTTCACGAAATCGAGCGCCTGGCGAACCGCTTCCGCGAGACGCACACCGCGGGCGAGCAGCGCCGTGACCGCCGAGGAGAGCGTGCAGCCCGTGCCGTGCGTGCTCGTCGTGTGGATCTTTGGTCGGCGGAACACGTGCACCTCGTCCTCGGCGCCCACGTAGAGCACGTCCACCATCTCCTCGCCGGCGAGGTGGCCGCCCTTCACGAGCGCGGCACCGGCGCCCAGCCGATCGACCAGCGCGCGCGCCGCCGCGCGCATCGCTCGCTCGTCCCGCACCTGCTCGCCGAGCAGGAGCGAGACCTCGTCGAGGTTCGGCGTCACGAGCGTCGCGAGCGGGAAGAGCTCCGAGGCAATCGCCGCGACGGCATCGGCCTCCAGCAGCGGATCGCCTGACGTGGCGACCATCACCGGGTCGAGCACGTACGGCGCCAGCGCGTGAAGGCGCAGCGCGTCGGCAACCGTCCGCACGACCGCCGCGTCGGCCAGCATCCCGCTCTTCACCGCCGCCGGCCGCAGGTCTCTCGCCACCGCGTCGATCTGCGCGCGGATCATGTCCGTCGAAACGGCCGTCCACCCCGCGACGCCGACGGTGTTCTGCGCCGTGATCGCGGTGAGCACCGACGTCCCGAACACCCCGAACCGATGAAAGGTCTTGAGGTCCGCCTGGATGCCCGCGCCCCCGCCGGAGTCGGACCCGGCGATTGTGAGGGCGATGACATCGGGACTCGGCCGGATACCCGCCGAAGGCGGGTGGGTGCGCTCGGCGCTCGGCATGGAAGTGAAATCTAGCCTCCACAATCCACCGAGGGCCCCAGCCACCTGCTGGAGCCCTCGCCGAGTGCCGAGCGCCGAGTGCCGAGTCCCTATCTATCGCCGCTCGGCATCCGCTGAGGCGGCGCGGGCGGGAGCGACGCGATCCGGCGGCGGAACTCCTGGTACCGCTGCGAGTCCATGCGCGTCGTCGCGATGATCGCCGGGTCGATCTTCGCGATCAGCGCGCGCGTGTTCGCGATGCGGTCTTCCTCGAGCGGGTGCGTCGAGAACCACGCCTCCACGCCCGCCGGCCGCTGCCTCCGCTCCTCGAGCAGGATCTCGAACATCTCTGGGATCCCGTTCGGGTTGATGCCGGCCCGCGTCGTGTACGTCACGCCGGAGGCGTCCGCCTCGGACTCCGCGTTGCGGCTGAACTTGGCGAAGATGGCGCCGCCGCCCAGCTGGATCGCCGCCCCCGCCGCCTGGTTGTTGCAGATCGCCGGCTGGAGCACGCAGAACACCGTGAGTCCAATATTCGCGCCCTGCTCCTTCTTCATCTGCTCGACCGTGTGCCGGTTGGTGACGTGGCCGATCTCGTGCCCCAGCACGCCGGCGAGCTGGCTCATCACCGGCGCCCGCTCGATCAGACCGCGGTTCACGTAGATGTAGCCGCCGGGCACGGCGAACGCGTTGACTTCGGGGCTGTTGACGACGAAGAAGTGCCAGTCGAGATTCCGCTCGTCGGCGACCCGGGCGAGCGAGTCGCCGATCACGTTGATGTACTGCATGACTTCCGGATCCTGGATGATCGGAAGCTGCGAGTTGATCTGCTGCGCGTAGCTTGCGCCCATCTCCACCTCTTGCTGGGTGGAGATGCCGCACCCCGTAGCGGCCGCGGCCGAGAGCGCCAGGACGGCGGCCAAAACTGATCGCTTCATTCGAGCTCCTGTAGAAGTGCGTGGACCTTCACAGGCAAGAGCTATTCCGGTTCCAGCCGTCCGCCATCCCCAACCGTTTGCGGCTCCTCACGTTAGCTCGTGACCTCCGGCGCCGCAGAGCGCGCGACCGCCAGGGCCTCTTCGTCGCCGAAGGCGTGCGCGCGGTCGAAGAGCTCATCCAGTCTCCACTTCGCGTCCGCGGCGCCCTCGTCGACCCGCCGCGCCTTGCCGCCACCCCGCGCGGCGCCGCCCTCCGCCAGCGGCTCGACGCGGCCGGCGTCGAGCTGCTCGAGGTCGGCGAGCGCGACTTCGACAGCGCCGCCGAAACCGAGTCCCCGCAGGGCATCCTCGCGGTCGCCGAGGTCCCCCGGCGGCAGCTCGAGACCCTCCCGGTGGGGCCGGCGGCCCGCATCGCCGTGCTGGACGCCATCCAGGACCCCGGCAACGTCGGGACCATCCTGCGGACCGCGGCCGCGCTAGGCGCCGCCGCGACCGTCGCGCTCCCGGGAACTGTTGACCTCTGGAACGCCAAAGTCGTCCGAAGCAGTATGGGCGCTCACTTTCGACATCCCGCACTCCCTAGTACCTGGGATGAGCTGGACGCGTTCCGCCGCGTGCGCGGTGCCGCACTCTGGCTGGCCGACGCGGGCGGCGAGCCGCTCGACGCCGCGGAGCCCCCGGCCGGGCCGCTCTGCCTGGTGCTGGGCAACGAGGGGAGCGGCGCGTCGGCCGAGGCGCGGCGCCGCGCCGACCGGGTCGTGAGCCTCCCCATTGCCTCCACGATCGAGTCGCTCAACGTCGCCGTGGCCGCCGGCATCCTCCTCTACGAGCTTCGCGCATGACCCGCACGATATGAGCACGGACCTCCCGTTCTCGCTCGCCGACCGATTCTCGGACCCCCTTCTGCTTCCCTTCATCCTGATGGCGTTTGCCGTCGGGCTCTGCATCGGGTCCTTTCTCAACGTCTGCATCGCGCGCTGGCCGCTCGAGCTGTCGGTCGTGAAGCCGCGCTCCCGATGCCCGCGCTGCGGCCGGCAGATCCGCTGGTACGAGAACGTCCCCATCGTCAGCTGGCTGGCGCTCCGGGCGCGCTGCCCCGGCTGCGGGCTGCCGATCTCGGCCGTCTACCCGGCCGTGGAGCTGCTGGTCGGGATCGGGTGGGCGCTCGCGGTCGCCGCCTTCGGGCCGACGCTCATCGCGCTGAACGTCGCGGTCTTTAGCACGGTGCTCCTGGGGATCGCCGTCACCGACTACCAGCACTATCTCATCCCGGACGGCTTCACCGTGTTCGGGCTGATCTGGGTGCTGGCGCTCTCCGTCCTCACCTTCCTGGTGGGAGAGCAGGGGCCGTTCGCGGCGAACCCCTGGCAGGCGCTGCTCGGCGCCTGCGTCGGCGCTGGCGCGATCGCGATCGCGGGGTGGCTCGGCGAGGTGGCGCTCAAGAAGGAGGCGATGGGCTTTGGCGACGTGACGCTGATGGCGATGGTCGGCGCGGCGCTGGGGCCGGAGCGCACGCTGCTAACCGTCTTCGTCGGCGCGGCGTTAGCTTTGGTGGGTGTGCTGCTCGTGTTCGCGCCGCTCTCGAAGCTGCGGAGCGGAAACGACGGCCCGCAGCTCATGCTGCCGTTCGGCGCCCGGGGGTGGGAGCTCCCGCTCGTGCCCTTCGGCGTGTTCCTCGCCCCGGCGGCACTGCTGACGCTGCTCTGGGGTAGTGAGCTGGTGGGCTGGTACAAGCAGCTCGTCGGCATCGCTCCGTAGGGACAACGCTCACCGCAGGAACCCGTGGCCTTCGGCGACTTTCTCGGCTCCCCAGAGAACGACGTGCTCCACCGCTTCACGCGCGACCTCACCGCCGACGCCCGGGCCGGACGCCTGGAGCCGGTGCGCTGCCGCGAGGGCGAGGTCTCGCGCGTGATCGACATTCTGCTGCGCCACGGGAAGAACAACCCGGCGCTGGTGGGCCCGGCCGGCGTCGGCAAGACGGCGATCGTCGAAGGGCTCGCGCAGCGGGTGGCCGCGGGCAGGGTGCCGCTGTCGCTGCGCGACGTGCGCATCATGAGTGTGGACCACGTCTCGCTGCTCGCCGGCACCACCTTCCGCGGGCAGTACGAGGACCGGATCAAGGGGCTCGTAGCGGAGGCGACCGCCGCCCCGGACGTGATCCTGTTCGTGGACGAGCTGCACAACCTGATCGGGCAGGGGACGGCGATGGGCGCGGCGATGGACGCCGCGAACATGCTGAAGCCGGCGCTGGTGCGCGGCGACTTCCGCGTGATCGGCGCCACGACCGACGAGGAGTACGACAAGTGGGTCTGCGGCGACCCGGCGCTCGAGCGGCGCTTCCAGAAGGTCACCGTCCGCGAGCTCTCGGCCGAGGAGACGCTGGAGATCCTCCGCTCGCGCCAGCTCCGCCTGGAGCGCCACCACAACGTCGTGATCTCCGAGGAGGCGCTGGACGCCTCCGTCCGGCTGACCGACGAGCACGTCGCCGACCGCATGCGCCCCGACCGCGCGATCGACGCGCTGGACGAAGCGTGCGCCCACACGCACGCCGAGGCGAAGTACGCGCCCGAGACCGAGTCGCTGATCCTCGCCCGGCGCGAGCTGCTGCGCTCGACGAAGGACGACGCCCGCGGTACACAGCAGCGCTCTGCGCCTGACGACACGCGCGGCGGCGGCGACGACCGCAACGGGGAGGACGACCCGCTCGACCGTGGCCTTTCGGCGCTGGAGCGCTTCGGCGCCGAGATCGAGTCGCTGTTCACCGGGGAGTCGGTCGGCGCCGAGGCGCGGGACGCCGGCGAGCGGGGCGAGCAGCGGCGGCGGGAGGAGCGCGCCGCCCGCACGCGCACGCAGCCCGGCCCGCAGGCTGCGGCCGGCGCCGAGCGGCCGCGGACCCTGGCCGAGCTGGACTCCGAGCTCCAGCGCCGCCTGATGGAGGAAGGCGCCGTCGTGCGCGCGCACGACGTGGCGCGCGTGGTGGCCGTCTCCACCGGGCGGAGGGTCAAGTGGCCGGTCTGAGCGTCCGGGCTCGTCAGGCGGCCGCCCCGCTCGCGCCGCTCGCGCCGCTCGCGCTGCTGGCCCTGCTCACCGCCTGCCGCGGCGGCGGCGACGCCCGCTACCCGGGCCCGTACGGCCGCGAGGTGGCGGACGCCGTTCCGCGCATCGAGGAGAGCATCGGGCTCAAGTTCAAGACGCCGCCCAAGCTCGAGGTGCGCTCCAAGGACCAGGTGCGGAAGTTCCTCGAGCAGCAGTTCGACGAGAGCCGCGCCGCGAAGGAGCTGGCCGGACAGGAGGTGGCCTACAAGCGCTTCGGCCTCCTCCCGGACACGCTCCAGCTCCGCGCGATGTTCGTGAACCTGCTCACCGAGCAGATCATCGGCTTCTACGACCCGGCGTCGAAGACGCTCTACATCGTGCAGGGGAGCGCGCCCGACCTGGCGGGGATGATCGTCCGCCACGAGCTCGTGCACGCGCTCCAGGACCAGTACCTGAATCTGGACTCGCTCCAGAACGCCGACATCGACAACGACCATCGGCTCGCCGCGCAGTCGGTGATCGAGGGGCAGGCGGTCTACGACCAGGTCGGGAAAAACGTCGCGGCGATCGGCGGCTGGGACCGGGTGCGCGACGTCATCCGTCAGCAGCAGGGCTCGATGCCGCAGTTCTCGCGGGCGCCGCTCATCGTGCAGGAGACGCTGCTCTTCCCGTACCTCACCGGCGCCGACTTCACGCGGCGCTTCCTCCAGGCGAACCCGGGCAAGCTGCCGTTCGGCAAGCTCCCCGAGTCGTCCGAGCAGGTGATGCACGAGAGCGCCTACTCGCTCGCCGGCGCCGGCGACGCGCCGACCGCGATCGCGCTCCCCGGCCCGCGGAACGCCACGATCGTCTACGAGAACAACCTCGGCG
Source organism: Gemmatimonadaceae bacterium (assembly GCA_035265005.1). Taxonomy (GTDB): domain Bacteria; phylum Gemmatimonadota; class Gemmatimonadetes; order Gemmatimonadales; family Gemmatimonadaceae; genus DATFPD01. The sequence continues at coordinate 7,776 of DATFPD010000207.1, forward strand.
AGTTCGAGACGCGGATCTTCCTGTACCAGCACCTCGAGGACCAGCAGGGTGCCTTCCGCGGCGCCAGCGGCTGGGACGGCGACCGCTACGCGCTGCTCCGCACGCCGGCCGGCGACGCGCTCGTCTGGGTGAGCGTGTGGGACTCGGGCGTCGAGGCGGCGGAGTTCCACGACCTGATGAAGCGCGTCGTCGACCGGCGGAAGGCGGCCCTCGGCGCCAGCCGCAGCGTGAGCGTGGAGACGCTCGAGATCCAGGGGCGGGCGGCCGTGCTCTACGCCGACGTGCCTGCGGGCGTGGACGCGCGCACGCTCATCCCGACGAGCGGGATCAAGCTCTCGCAGTGAGCCCGGCGGCGGCGGCGGCGACCGCCGCCGCCGGGCCTAACGCTGCGTCGAGCCGCCCGCGCGCCCGGACTCGGCCCCGGCGGCGACGCCGTCGATCTCCTCGGCCCGCGTCTCCGGCTGGGCTTCGGCCGCCGCCGGCGCCTCGGCGGCGCCGCCCTCGCCGTTCTCCTCCTCGCCCTCCTCCTCCTCCTCCTCGCCCTCGGCCCGGCCGCCCTCCGGCTCCTCCTCCTGCTCGAGCAGCGCCGTCCGGATCACCTCGTCCATCGTGGCAACGAAGGTGAACTTCATGTGCGCCCGGACTTCGGCCGGGACGTCGCGCAGGTCCTTCTCGTTGCCGGCCGGCAGGATCACCTCGCGCAGCCCCGCGCGGTACGCGGCGAGCGTCTTCTCCTTCACGCCGCCGATCTCGAGCACCTTGCCGCGGAGCGTGACCTCGCCCGTCATTGCCAGGTCGCGCCGCACCGGGCGGCGGCTCAGCACGCTCGACAGCGCGATCGTCACCGAGATGCCGGCGCTCGGGCCGTCCTTCGGGATCGCGCCGGCGGGGAAGTGGATGTGCAGGTCGCTCTCGCGGAAGTCCTTGTCGTCGATCCCCAGCCGCTCGGCGCGCGACCGGACCCACGAGTAGGCCGCGTCCACGCTCTCGCGCATCACGTCGCCCAGCTGGCCGGTGACGATCAGGCGCCCGCTCCCCGGCATCCGCAGCGCCTCGATCAGCATCAGGTCGCCGCCGGTCGCCGTCCACGCCAGCCCGGTGACCGCGCCGATCTCGGGCTCCATCTCCGCCTCCTCCACCGCATAACGAGGGACGCCGAGCACCACCTCGACGCGCTCGTTGTCGATCACCCACGCGCCCTCCTCGCCCTCCGCCTTGGCGCGCGCGCGCTTGCGCATCAGCGCCGCCACGTTGCGCTCGAAGTTGCGGAGCCCCGCCTCGCGCGAGTAGCGGCTGGAGATGTAGCCCAGGACTTCGTCCGTGAACTGGATGTCCTTGTCGGTGATCCCGTGCTCGTCCAGCAGCCGCGGCAGGAGGTAGCGCCACGCGATCTCGACCTTCTCCTCCACCGTATAGCCGGCGATCCGGATGACCTCCATGCGGTCGCGCAGCGGCGCCGGGATGTCGAACAGGTTGTTCGCCGTGCAGATGAACAGCGCCGCGGAGAGGTCGAACTGCAAGTTCAGGTAGTGGTCGACGAACTCGTCGTTCTGCGACGGGTCGAGCACCTCCAGCATCGCCGCCGTCGGGTCGCCGGACGGGCCCCCCGCCGACATCTTGTCGATCTCGTCGATCATCAGCACCGGGTCCTTCACCTGCACCCGGCGCAGCGCCTGGATGATGAGCCCCGGCATCGCGCCGACGTAGGTGCGCCGGTGGCCGCGGATCTCCGCCTCGTCGCGCACGCCGCCCACCGAGATGCGGTAGAACTCGCGCCCGATCGACGTGGCGATGGCCTCGCCGAGCGACGTCTTCCCGGTCCCCGGTGGGCCGACGAAGCAGAGGATCGGGCCGTGGGGGTCGCCGCCGCGCAGCTTGCGCACCGCCAGGAACTCTATGATGCGCTCCTTCGCCTCCTCGAGCCCGTAGTGCCGCTCGTCCAGCGCGGCCTCCACCTTCGGCAGGTCGATGATCTCCTCGCTGGACTTGTTCCACGGCAGGGAGAGGATCCAGTCGAGGTAGGTGCGGATGACCTGGTACTCGCTCGACGCCGGCGACAGCATGCGCATCCGCTCGGTCTCGCGCCGCGCCTCCTGCGCCGCGCGGTCGGGGAGCCCCGCGTCCTCGATCTTCTTCAGCGTCTCGACCGCTTCCTTCTCGCCGGGGTCCGCCTCGCCCAGCTCGGCCTGGATCGCGCGCAGCTGCTGCCGGAGGTAGAACTCGCGCTGGTGCTGCTCGATCTTGATCTCGGTCTGCCGCTTCACGTCCTCCATCACGCGGGCGCGCGCCACCTCGCGCTCGAGCCGCGACAGGATGAACCGCAGCCGCTGGCCGATGTCGAGCCGCTGGAGCACCTCGTCCTTGTCCGAGATGCGGAAGTTCATGTTCGTCGCGGCCAGATCGGCGAACCGCCCCGGGTCCGAGACGTTCATCTTCAGAATCGCCGGCACCTCGTCCGGGATGCGGTCGATCAGCTCCGCCAGCGTCTCGGCCGCCGAGACGACGCGCGCGATCAGATCCTCGAGCTCGCTCGGCTCGGGGGGCGTCTCCTTGGCGGGGCGGACGGCGGCCACCGAGAAAGGCGTCACCTGCTCGACCCCCTCGATCGTGATCCGGCGGAGCCCCTGGAGGGTGATCTGGACCGTGTCGCCCGGCAGGTTGATCCGCTCGTGCACCCGCGCCGCCACCCCCACCCGCCCGATGAACTTGCTCGGGTCGACCGGCTCGTCGTGGTCCCCGGACGCGACGACGAGCGCCACGATCAGCCCGGGCTCGTCGTGCGCCCGGAGCAGCGCCAGGTTCTCGGGCGCCCCCATCTGCACGGCGATCGTGCCCAGCGGGTAGACGATGGTCGACCGGAGCGCCATCAGCGGCAGCGTCGGCGGCAGCTCGGACTTCAGGATGTCTTCTTTGCGCGACGGTCTAGGCATGCAGGGCCGGGATGCGAGATGCGGAATGCGGGACAAGAATACCACCGCGCACGGCCCCGTGGGCCCCTGTGGACTGCGTTCCGCGTTCGTGCGGCTGGCTCGCGACGGTCGCCGAGGCGAAGACCTGCCGCGAAGCGCGCTTCCCGCGTCCCGCGTCCCGCATCCCTTGTCTTAAGTGGTCGCAGCGCCTACGTTTAAAGGCTATGTTCGACGAGCTCAGCGAAAAACTCGAGGCCACGTTCGCCCGCCTGCGCGGGCGCGGCGTTCTCACCGAAGCGGACATCAAGGAGGGGCTGCGCGAGGTGCGGCGCGTCCTCCTCGAGGCCGACGTCAACTTCCAGCTCACGCGCGAGTTTCTGGAGCGCGTGGAGAAGGCGGCGGTGGGCGTCAGCGCCCTGAAGTCCATCTCGCCGGCCCAGCAGCTCGTCAAGATCGTCCACGACGAGCTCACCGCCATGCTCGGCGAGCGGCGTGAGGGCCTCAAGCTCAGCTCGGTTCCTCCGACTGTTGTAATGATGGTCGGGCTCCAGGGTTCCGGGAAAACGACCACGGCGGCAAAGCTCGCTCGCAAGCTCAAGGCCGAAGGGCGCCCGACGCGCCTCGTAGCCGCCGACGTCTACCGCCCCGCGGCCATCGACCAGCTCGAGACCCTGGGCGCCCAGCTGGGGGTCCCGGTCTACGCCGAGCGCGACACGAAGGACGTCGCCCGCATCGTCAGGCACGGCGTGGACCAGGCCAAGCGCGCCCGCGACCGCGTCGTCATCATCGACACCGCCGGCCGCCTCCAGATCGACGACGAGATGATGCGGGAGCTGGCGCGACTGAAGGAAGAGACGCGCCCGGACGAGATCCTGCTCGTCGCCGACGGCATGACGGGGCAGGACGCGGTGAAGATCGCGCAGGGCTTCGACAGCGCGCTCGGCGTCACCGGCGTCATCCTGACGAAGATGGACGGCGACGCCCGCGGCGGCGCCGCGCTCTCGATCTACGGCGTCACGAAGAAGCCGATCAAGTACATCGGCGTCGGCGAGAAGCCGGACGCGCTCGAGGAGTTCCACCCGGACCGCATGGCCGGGCGCATTCTCCAGATGGGCGACGTCCTGACCCTCGTCGAGAAGGCGCAGACGGCGTTCGACGAGGCCGAGGCCAAGCGGCTGGAGAAGAAGGTCCGCAAGGAGGGGATGGACCTGGACGACTTCCTGGCGGCCATGAAGCAGATCCAGAAGCTGGGCCCGCTCGAGGGGCTGCTCAAGATGCTGCCGGGCGTCAACGCCAAGATGCTGAAGCAGGCGAAGGTCGACCCGAATCGCATGAAGCACCTCGAAGCGATCGTCCTCTCGATGACGCCCGCCGAGCGAAGGAAGCCGGACCTGATGAACGGCTCGCGCCGCGCCCGCGTGGCGAAGGGCTCGGGCCGCCCGATCAGCGAGGTGAACCGCCTGCTCGAGCAGTTCCGCGACATGCAGAAGATGATGAAGCGCGTCGCGCAGTCCGGCGGCGGCAGGATGCCGCCCGGAATGTTCGGCCGCATGTAGGCGCGACGCCTGCGTCGCCCAACTCGAGGCGCGACGCCTGCGTCGCTTGAATAGGGGCGACGCGGAAGTCGCCCCGCACCACCTGGGTGCGCACCGGATCCGCCGGCCAGCGCGAGGAGCCCAGGGCAGTACACAGACCCTCCAGGGGGAGAGCACAATGGTCCGCATTCGTCTGCGCCGCGTCGGGCGCAAGAAGAACCCCGTCTACCGCATCGTCGTCGCCGACTCGCAGAGCCCGCGCGACGGGAAGTTCATCGAGGTGATCGGGCAGTACGCTCCCCGCCAGCAGGAGGGGGCGCTGAACCTCAAACACGACCGCGCCGACTACTGGCTCGACGTCGGTGCGCAGCCGAGCGACACGGTCCGCTCGCTGCTCCGCCGCGCCGGCGTGCTCAAGGCGCGCCACGAGCGTCGCCTCGCCGGCAAGCTCCAGTCGAGCGCGGTGCCGCTGGCCGAGCGCGGCGCCGACGCGGAAGGCGCGGAAGGCGCGGCCGACGCGACCGCGTAGTCGTCGGGGCGGCGCACGCATCGCCCCGTAGCTCGCCCGCTCTCGTGACCGAGTACGCGATCGTCGGCCGCATTCGCAAGGCGCACGGCACGCGCGGCGAGGTGGTCGTCGAGCCCATTACCGACGCGCCGGAGGCGGTGTTCGCCTCCGGCCGTCGTGTTTTCGCGGGCAGCGTGGACGGCGACCTGTCCGCCCGCCCGGGTGACCCGCGCCCGGGCCGCGCCGCCCCGCACGAGCTGCTGGTTCGCTCGTCGCGCGCCGTCCACGGCGGCGCGCTGCTGGTGATCTTCGACGCGATCCCCGACCGCGCCGAGGCCGAGCGGTGGCGCGACCGCTACCTGCTGGCCCCGGTCGCCGAGCTGCGCCCGCCCGGCGAGAGCCAGGTCTACTACCACGACCTGCTCGGCATGGCCGCCGAGACGGCGGGCGGGGAATCGTTAGGCCCGGTCGTGGACCTGTACGACGCGCCCCAGGGGCTGCTGCTCGAGGTCGAGCTCGCGGGCGGCCGGCGGGTCCTGATCCCCTACCGCCCCGAGGTCGTGACGGCGGTCGACGTCGGGGCGCGCCGCCTCACGGTCGAGCCGCCCGAGGGGCTGCTGGACTGAATGCTCCGCGTCAACATCGTCACCATCTTCCCGCCGTTCTTCGCCGGGCCGCTGTCGCTCAGCATCCCGGCGCGCGCGGCGGCGGCGGGGGCGGTCTCGTACACGGTCGTCGACCTGCGCGACTTCACGCACGACCGGCATCGCACGGTGGACGACTACCCGTACGGCGGCGGGCCGGGGATGGTCATGAAGCCGCAGCCGTTCTTCGAGGCGGTGGAGTCGCTGGGCGCGCGGGCGCCGATCGTCCTGCTCTCGCCGCGCGGCGAGCGCTTCTCGCACGCCCACGCGGTGCGCTACGCGGCCGGCGAGGAGCTGACGCTGCTCTGCGGCCACTACAAGGACGTGGACCAGCGCGTGGCCGAGCACCTGGCGACCGAGGAGCTCTCGCTCGGCGACTTCGTGCTGAGCGGCGGCGAGCCGGCGGCCCTGGCGGTCGTCGACGCCGTCGTGCGCCTGCTCCCCGGCGCCATGTCCGACCACGACAGCGCGCGTGGCGACTCCTTCTACGAGCGCGGGCTGAGCGCGCCGAGCTACACGCGGCCCCCGGTCTACCGGGGGTGGGAGGTGCCGCCCGTGCTGCTGTCCGGCGACCACAAGAAGATCGCCGCGTGGCGGGTCGCGGAGGGCGCGCGTCTGACGGCGGAGGGCGACCGCCGCGGCGAGCGGCGGCGGGACGCGCCGCCGGCGGCCGCAGAGGGGACGACGGCGCCTCCGTCCGCTGCCGCACGCGGTGAGGGGGATCTAACGAGCGGCCCGACGTCGGCGGCCGATCCGGCGTGAGCCGCTTGCGGAAACATTCGTAGCGGAGCTATACAGTTCGACGCACGGCGCACGAGCGCCGTGTCCGCTTTCCGGTGCGTCCCGCGCATCTGATTGCACCCTCCTGCCCGGAGCCCATGCGCGCACGCCCCCAGACGCGCCCGGCCACTCTCGCGCCCCCCGTCCGCCCGCCCCACGGCGGGATTCGTCTTCGAGCGCATTCCGTTCCGCCGATCGCCCGTCGATGCTCGTTAGGTCCGGACCGCCGGGCGCCCTCGCGCCCGACAGCGCGGGGCCCGGACCGGAGCCGCCGCCGCCGCGCACCTGCCCCCCAACGTGGAGCGAGACATGAAGAGACTCGCCGGAAGCGCCACCCTCGTCCTCCTCGCCGCCGCCTGCTCTGACGCGCCCACCACAGCGCCGAGCGCCGCCGCCGCCGTCGTCCCGTCAGGGGCGAAGGCCGCGCGCACTGGTGGGCTCGGTCCGAGGGCGGCCATACCGGAACACTACATCGTCGTCTTCAACGACGACGTGGGCGACGCGCCCGGACTCGCCCGGCGCATCGCCGACGCGCACGGCGGCGCGCTGCTCCAGGTGTACGACCACGCCCTCAAGGGAATGGCGATCCAGATCCCGGACGCCGCGGCCGCGCTGCTGAGCCGCCTCCCCGACGTGGCGTACGTCGAGCAGGATCAGGAGATGTCCATCGACGCCACCCAGTCCGGCGCCACCTGGGGGCTCGACCGGACCGACCAGCGAAACCTGCCGCTCTCGACCACCTACACCTACACGCGCAACGGGGCCGGCGTCTTCGCGTACATCATCGACACCGGGATCTACACCAGCCACTCGCAGTTCGGCGGCCGCGCCACCAACGTCTACGACGCCTTCGGCGGCACCGGCCAGGACTGCAACGGCCACGGCACGCACGTCGCCGGCACCGTCGGCAGCGCGACCTACGGCGTGGCGAAGGGCGTCTCCCTGCGCGGCGTCCGCGTGCTGAACTGCAGCGGATCCGGCTCGACCTCGGGGATCATCTCCGCGCTCAACTGGCTGGCCGCGAGCCACGCCAACCCGGCGGTCGCGAACATGTCGCTCGGCGGCGGCTATTCGTCGTCGCTGAACACGGCGGTCAACAACGTTGCCAGCTCCGGCGTCTTCATGGCCGTGGCCGCCGGCAACGCGAGTTCGAACGCCTGCAACTACTCGCCGGCCAGCGCCGCCAACGCGACGACGGTCGCCGCGTCCACCCGCACCGACGCCCGGGCCTCGTACTCGAACTACGGCAGCTGCGTGGACCTGTACGCGCCCGGCTCGAGCATCACGTCCACCTGGAACAACGGCGGCACGAACACCATCAGCGGCACGTCGATGGCCACGCCGCACGTGACCGGCGTCGCCGCCCTCTACAAGGCGACCTACGGCAACGCCTCCTACTCGACGATCCGCAGCTGGCTGACGAGCAACGCCACCAGCGGCGTCATCACCGGCAACCCCAGCGGCACGCCCAACCGGCTGCTCTACAAGGCCGGGCTCTGACCGCGTCCCGATCGCGGAGTCTCCCACCCCCTACCAGGAGATCTGCCAATGCATGAGCGGTCCCTACTCGTTGGCGCGCTCGCGCTCGGACTCGCGGCGTGCCAGGACCCGGTCGCCGCGCCCTCGGCCGGACCTAACGAGGTCAAGCCCACCTTCGCGCGCGCCGGCGAGCCGCAGTCCATCGCCGGGCAGTACATCGTGGTCTTCAAGAGCGACGTCGCCGACGTCGGCGGTCTCGCGGCGCGGCTCGCCGCCCAGTACGGCGGCGTGCGGAGCCACACCTACTCGCGCGCGCTGAAGGGCTTCGCCGGCACACTCCCGGCGGCCGCCGCGGCCGCCCTCGCCAGGCATCCGAGCGTGGCCTACGTCGAGCCGGACCAGCCCGTGTACGCGTCCACGCTCCAGAGCGGAGCCACCTGGGGGATCGACCGCATCGACCAGCGCCTCCGGCCGCTCTCGGGCACGTACTCCTACACGGCCACCGGCGCCGGCGTCCGCGCCTACATCATCGACACCGGCATTCTGTTCTCGCACGGCGAGTTCGGTGGGCGCGCTACGAGCGGCTACGACGCGGTGGACGGCGGCACGGCGGACGACTGCAACGGCCACGGCACGCACGTCGCCGGCACCGTCGGCGGCGCCACGTACGGCGTCGCCAAGGGCGTCTCGCTCGTCGCGGTGCGCGTCCTCAATTGTAGCGGCAGTGGCACGACCGCCGGCGTGATCGCCGGCATCGACTGGGTTACCGCCGACCACCAGGCGGGGCAGCCGGCCGTCGCCAACATGAGCCTGGGCGGCGGCGCCAGCACGGCGCTCGACGACGCGGTCCGGCGCTCGATCGCCGACGGCGTCACGTACAGCATCGCGGCCGGCAACGGCTTCCTCGGACTGTTCGCGCAGAACGCCTGCAACAGCTCGCCGGCGCGCGTGGCCGAGGCGATTACCGTCAGCGCCACCGACAACACCGACCGGAAGCCGTCGTGGGCCAACATCGGCAGCTGCGTCGACCTGTTCGCGCCCGGGATCAACATTCTGTCGGCGTGGTACACCGGCATCTCGGCGACCAACATCATCAGCGGCACGTCGATGGCCACCCCCCACGTCACCGGCGTCAGCGCGCTCTACGTCGAGGGGAACCTGGGCGCCACGCCGCAGCAGGTGCGCGACGCGATCGTCAACAACGCGACCACGGGCGTCGTCAGCAACGCCGGCACGGGGTCGCCTAACCGGCTGCTCTTCTCCAGCTACTAGCAGCTGGTAGTAGTTACTAGTGCGGCATGTTTCCAACGGTGGGCTCAGTCGCGACCGCGGCTGAGCCCGCTGTTACGAACGTCCTATTGCGTGGTTTCCCCGACAGTCCTATACTCGTGCCGCTTTCGCCCGCAGTCCCGCAGTCGCTGTTGGAAGGTGCCTCTCCTGCAGTCCCCGCCTCGAAGATCCCGCGCCACGCCAGGCCGGCCGCCGCCGACCGTCCGCCAGGACGAGCGCGCCGCCGCGCCGCCGCCGCAGCCTTGCCGCGCGCCGCCTCGCACGCTGCCCCGGACACTTCCGTCATCCGGCGCGCCACGCTCACCGCCGTGCACCAGCGCCTAACCGCTGTTACCCCGCACGTCCCTCGCACGTCCCTCGCACGTCCCTGCACGTCCCGACCGCTCGACCCTCCGCACGCTCCGCACGGCAGTAGCTCGTCCCTCCGCACGCGTTCGACACACC
>DATFPD010000208.1:0-3134 GCA_035265005.1 Gemmatimonadaceae bacterium
AACGAGGCCGGGGATCTGTCCGGCGGCGGCTGCGCGAGTGGCTCGCCTGCGTGACGTCGGCATGGGAGTGGTTGAGAAGGGGAGAGAAGGGTCCGCTCTACCGCACCAGTTTACCGATGGGGTCTGACAGTCCAGGGCACCGCCGTGTGGACGGCGCGACCGTCGTCTCACTCGCCGAGCACGATCCGCCTGGCGAGCACCGGATCGCGCTGGCGCAGATCCAGAGCGACCCGGTAGGCGGTCCGAACGAGCCGCTCGATCTCGTCGCGCTCGAGGTACGCGCGCTCGCGCCGCTCGGCGAAGAACGACTCCGCGACCATCACGCCGACCGCGGCGGCGTGCTCCGGCCGCATCGCCAGCACCGCCGCCACTATGTCCGCGCTCCCGTCCCACCACGCGCCCGGTACGTACGGGCTGGCACCTAACGCCGCGCGGTTGTTCGCCTCGACTAGCCCGTGCACGAGCACCGCAGCCGCGACGCGCGCCGCCGGACGCCGCTCCAGGACGTCCGGCGGCACGTGCATCGAGACGAGCTCAGAGACGCGGGCCTGGAAGGCCGCACCGTCGTCCACCGCCGCCTACGCCCGCGGCTCGCGCTCGAACCCCGGCGGCAGCTGCCGCCCCGCCGCCAGCGCGGCCTTGAGCGTGCGCGCGTGGCTGCACTGCCCGCGGTACTCGAAGCCCGGGCAGGTGCAGCTCACGTCGCCGCGGTCCACGTCCAGGACGTAGAACTGCCCCGGCCGCGAGCTGCTCACCGCGCGGTAGCGCTCGGCCGCCGGCCCGCTGAGCACGCGCGCCAGCGCGAGCAGCGCCTCAGCCGGGAGCCGGCGCAGTGCCTCGCGCCGGGCACGCTCGTCAGGCGCCGCACCCTTCGCCGCCACCGCGGCCGCCGCCTCGCGCAGCAGGCGGTCCACCGGGTCCTCGCTCGCGTCGCCGTCGCTCAGGGATGCGATCGAGGGGGAGAGCGTCTTCACCAGCGCTTCGAGCTCGGCCAGCAGGTCGCCGCCGGTCTCGTCAGGCGCGACCCCGCCCTCGACGACCGCCTCGATCAGCCGCGACTTCACCGCCAGCGCGCGGCTCACGAACTCGTCCACGGTCCCCTCGGCGGAGAAGTACGTGACGTTGACGGTCCCGCTCTGCCCGATGCGGTAAGCGCGGTCCTCTGCCTGCCAGTGGTTGGCGGGGACCCAGTCGAGGTCGTTGAACACCACCTGCCGCGCCGCTGTGAGGTTGAGCCCGATGCCGCCGGCCACGATGTTGGCCACGAAGACGCGCACCGACGGGTCGCTCTGGAACGCGTCCACGAGCTGCTGGCGCCGCGCGGCGGGCGTGGCGCCGGTGAGCTTCACCGCGGCGTCGCCGAAATGCGCTGCGATCCGCTGCACCGGCTCGTCGAAGGCGCTGAAGACGATCGCCTTCTCTCCCTGCGCCAGCACGCCCTCCACGAACTCGATCGTCGTCCCGGCCTTCGCCTTCGCGATCTGCAGGCGCGCCTTGGTCAGGTCGGCGAGGAGCCTGACGCGGTCCTGCCCCGGCGCTCGTCCCGCTTTCACCGCGCCGCGCGCACGCCCAAGCGTGCCGGCGATGAGCGTCTCGATCACGCGGCGCGTCTCCTTGCGCCCCGTGTCGGCGGGCACCGTCACCGGGAGCCAGCTGCGCAGCTTCGGCGGCAGGTCGAGCACCTCGTCCTTGGTGCGGCGCAGCATCACGCCGTGCAGCTGCACGCGGAGCTCGTCCAAGTTGCTGGCGCCGTCGGTCACCCAGCCGAATCCATTGTGCTGGGCGTCGCAGTAGCGCTTGGCGAAGGAGAGGAAGCTCTTCCCCATCGGGTGTCCCACGAGCTGCAGCAGCGGGAAGAGGTCGCGCGGGCGGTTGGTGAGCGGAGTGCCGGTGAGCGCGTGGAGCACGGCGTCGGGCGCGGCGGCCACGAGCTCGCGGGCGAGCTTCGAGCGCTGCGACGTGTGGTTCTTCAGGTAGTGCGCCTCGTCGAAGACGATGCCGGTCCACGGCAGGTCCTCGAGCAGCGCGTCCACCCTGGCGAGGATGTCGTAGTTGATGACGACCCAGCCGGTGTAGCCGACGTCGGGCGGATCGGCGGGACCGCAGACGTGCACCGCGTCGTCGGGACGCGCGGCGAGGATCTCACGCGCCCAGTTGCGCTTGACGCTCGCGGGACAGACGACGAGCCATGGGCCGGTCGGCGCGGCCTCGGTGATGGCGACGATCGACTGCCGCGTCTTGCCGAGGCCCATGTCGTCGGCCAGAATCGCGCGGCGGCGGCCGAGGAGGAAGGCCACGCCCTCGACCTGGTGGGGGAAGAGTCCGGCGGCGAGCCGCTCGGCGCGCTCGAGGGCCTCAGCGCGGACGTCGGCGGAGGGGGCGGGGAGTGCGGGGATTGGAGCGCGTGCGGTCATGGCTGCTTCACCCTTTCGAGGAAGGTCCCGTCTCGATCGCGCATAGGTCCAGGGCTCTCTCGCGTGAGAGTCCTGGCCGGCTGGGCCACCGTGCGCCTCCGGTTGGATTGCGTGGAGGCAGGGCGACGGTGTGGCGGACGGGTCGCGGAGCCGGTGCTCTCGCCGTCCTCTGCATGCCGGCCGCCGAGACGGAGGGCTGCCCGTGTCGTACTGTTGTGAAGGTAAGCGGGGGGTCTGACAGTGGAGTGGAAAGCGAAGCGGCCCGCGACGTTGGGTCGCGGGCCGCTGGGCCGCGACTTAGACGGTATGAGCCGGAAGGGGTCCGGTGCGCGGCCCGTCAAGTCGGGAAATCGCCGCGCGACAGTAATTTACATCCGGGCGCGGAGAGCGCAAGAAGGCCACGTTAGGTTCGTTGCTGTTCGGAACTCCGTTGACCGGGGGGAGAACATGCCCAGGCCACTCGATCGAGCCCGCCGCGGTCGCGGCGAGGACGAGGCCCGCGTTCAGCCGCTCGAAGGTGTGGCCGCCGAGCTGCTGGACTCCCTCGTCGCGGCCGCGGCGACGCTCGATGCCGCCAATCGTCTCTTCGCCACGCTGGCGGCGACGGGGCTGGCGATTCCGGGCTTCGAGTCCGACGAGCTGCCCGCCGCGCCGCTCGACGCCATCGCCCGCGACCTGGCGTTCATGGCGCCCATCGCGGCACCCCTGCGGGAAGCGGCG
>DATFPD010000209.1:0-2606 GCA_035265005.1 Gemmatimonadaceae bacterium
GCCGCCTCCCGGTACCCGGGCGACCCGGCGAGCCGCGGCCCCAGCACGTCGGACAGCGTCGTCGCCGTCTCCACGACGCGCGACCGGTTGAATCCCTCGTCGCGGATGCGCGCGTTGAGCGCCGTGTCGATGACCTCGACCTCGCGCGACGACGGCGGTGCTGCCGACGGCGCCGGGCGCTGCACGGGCGCGGCGGCGCAGGCCGAGAGCCCGGCGAGCCAGAGCGCGAGGGCGGCGGAGGCGAAACTCCTTCGGCCGAATTCCGTCATGTCGGATACGATGTGAAGACCATCTGCGAGGGCGGGTTCCTCGTCGCGCGACGCGCGGCGGCGGCCCGCCCTCCTGTCGTTTCCGAAGAATATCGACCACAGAGGCACGGAGACACCGAGGAGGGGCACACCGACGAGGGGCCCCCGGCCGGTCGGCTCTGCTGAACGGCATTGAACCGCAGAGGGCGCAGAGGACGCAGAGGAGGGGCACATGGGAGGGGTCCCTCGCTCGGGAGGAGATGCCGAACGGCCGGGGGAGGACCCTGCGGCCGCGACCCCTCTCAGGGTTCTTCACGTCGCGTCCCGGCCGGGGGACCCCTCTCCCGTGTGCAGTCCCTCTGTGTTCTCTGTGCCTCTGTGGTAGAATCTGCCGTTAGGTCCGGAGCACGAAACTGTCGGCGAATGCCGGCGTAGGGTGATGCACGATGGTGATGATCATTGTCGAGGGCGTCCTGTTCGTCGCGCTGGTGGCGACGGTGGCCGCCCTCCTGCTTTTGGTGGCGCGCGCGACGCCGGTGGGGCGGCGGGTGCGCCAGACGCGGAACCGCCGCCGCATCGACCGCGCGGCGGTCCTGCGCTGCCCCGCCCACGGGCCGCAGCGCGAGGACGACCTGGTGCGCCTGACGACGGGCGAGCGGGTCTGCGCGGAATGCTACAAGGAGACGCTCGATGGCTACCTCGATCGGTGACCGGCTCGGCGCGCTGCGCGCCGGCCACGGCTACGACAACGGCAACATGCGTCGGATGACCGTCCGCTTGGTCGGCGCGGCGGCGGCCCTGGTGGTCGCCCTCGCCCTGCTGCCGACGACGCTCACCTACATCAGCCCCGGCCACGTCGGCATCGTGATCCACCGCGCCGGCGGCGGCGTGGACCGGACGCCGCTCGGCCCGGGGCTCCACTTCCGGAACCCGCTCGCCACCGGGATCGAAGAGTACCCGACGTTCATGCAGACGCTCGTGCTCACCCGCGCCAGCACCGAGGGCTCGCCGAACAACGACGAGCTCAACGTCAACAGCGTCGAGGGGCAGCCGGTCTCGATGGACGTGGCGATGTCGTTCGAGCTGGACCAGAGCAAGGTGCCGATGCTGTACAGCACCTTCCGCGCGCCGGTCGAGGCGATCCAGCACGGCTACGTGAAGCAGACGATCCGGCAGGCGCTCCAGGAGGTGGTGGGGCAGGAGGAGATCGCCGCGATCATGGGCCCGAAGAAGGCGGAGACGGTCGCCCGCACCTCGGCGCTCCTGTCGCAGCGGCTGGCGCCATTCGGGATCGTCGTCAGGCAGTTCACGGTCAACGAGCTGCGCGCCCCGCAGGCGGTGATCGACGCGATCAACCAGAAGAACGTCATGCAGCAGCAGGCCCTCACCGCCCAGAACGAGCTGGAGAAGCGCCGCTTCCAGGCCACCGGCGACAGCATCCAGGCCGCCGGCCGCGCCAAGGCGATCCTGGCCGAGGCCGAGGCGCAGGCGAAGGCCAACGAGCTCCTGGCCCGCAGCATCTCGCCCACGCTCGTGCAGTACGAGATGACGAAGAAGTGGAACGGCCAGATGCCGCAGGTCAGCGGCAGCGCCGTGCCGATGATCCAGCTGCCGAAGCCGTAAGATCGGCGACCCGTGGGGCGCCTGTCTCGTCAGGGGCCCCGCGGCAGCCGGAGATCGATCACCACGGCACCAGGCGCGCGGGATGCGCGGGAAGTGCCGAGACGTGTTAGGCTATGGTGCTGGCCGGTCCACTCTCGCCCCTCCGCCATGGCTCTCACCCCCGCCGAACGCGTCGGCGCGTCGGCCGCCGGCGCGCTCGCGCTGCTCTACGTGGCGCGCTCCTACTGGCGCGTGCCGCTCGCCATCTGGCGGCGGCCGATCTCCGTCCAGCGGGCGCAGCTGCGCTACGAGCGCGCCGGCGACGGGCCGACACCGCCGGCGGCCGCGACCGCGTGGCTCGCCGACCGCGCCGCGGCGCTGGCGGCACTCGGCTTTCGGGGCACGCCGCCTTTCCGGGAGACGGCCGACACCGGCGTCAGCATGTACCACCAGCTGCACGAGCACGCCGAGACGGGCGACGTGGCGGCGGTCGGCGTATTCATGCGCGACGCGGAAGAGGAGGTCGCGAACACCACGATCAGCTTCCGCAGCGTCCTGGCCGACGGGAGCGAAGTGAAGACGCTGCACGACGCACGGGGACTCCCGGTGGTCACGCCCGACCCGCCCGGGAGCACGGTCCTCCGCATCGGCGGCGGGGTGCAGGTCTCCGACGACCCGTCGGACCTCGGCCGACTGTACCGGCTGCACCGCGCGCTCGTGCGCCGGCGCGGCGTGGGCCCGCAGCGGCGCATCGAC
>DATFPD010000210.1:0-5815 GCA_035265005.1 Gemmatimonadaceae bacterium
TCTACGTTCTGTGTGGGGAAGTAGCAGCTGACCGAGCGGGGGTCATCCTGAGGCTGACCCTGAGCGCAGCGAAGGGGAAGTCGAAGGACCTACTCTCACCGGGCTCGAGGTCGGCCCACGGACAGTAGGTCCTTCGACTTCCCCTTCGCTGCGCTCAGGGTCAGCCTCAGGATGACCCCCGCTCGGTCAGCTGCTACTTCCCCACACAGAACGTAGAGAAGACCTTGTCCAGCACGTCCTCCACGTCCACCGTCCCGATCAGCTCCTCGAGCGCGCCCATCGCGGTGCGGACGTGGACGGCGGCCACCGGCGTCGGGATGCCCTCCTCGCCCCACCCCTGGAGGAACGCCGCCAGCTCGGTGCGCGCCTCCTCCAGCGAGCGCAGCTGCCGCTCGCGCGTGACCAGCGGCGTCTCGGCGGTCGGCGCGCCGTAGCGCCGGCTCAGCACCTCGGCGACCGCGTCGAGCAGCTCGCGCAGCCCCCACCCCGTCTCGGCGCTCACCGCCACCACGTGCTCCAGCGCGCGCCCGTGCGTCTCGTCCGACGGCAGCGGCGCGTCGTCGGCGCCCGGGGCCTTCATCGCCAGGTCGGCCTTCGTCCGCACGCCGATCACCGGCGCCTCGGTCAGCGGCTGCACGCGCCGCACGCAGTCGTTGACGGCGGCCCAGCCGTCGCCGCAGGCGAGCACCACGTGCGCGTCCTTCAGGTAGCGCTCGCTCACCTCGATCCCGATCCGCTCCACGACGTCGTCGGTCGCCCGCAGCCCCGCGGTGTCCACCAGCCGCAGCGGCCACTCCCCGGCGTCCACCACCGCCTCGATCGCGTCGCGCGTCGTCCCGGGCACGTCGGTCACGATCGCCCGCGCGCGCCCCACCAGCGCGTTGAACAGCGACGACTTCCCGACGTTCGGCGCCCCGGCGATCACCACCACGGCGCCCTCGCGCACCATCTCTCCGGCGCGCCCGGTCCGCAGCAGCACGCCGAGCTGGAGCAGCACGTCCGCGCAGGCGGAGGCGATCCGGTCGCGCGGCACCGGGCCGTCGTCCTCCTCGGGGAAGTCGATGTCGTACGCCAGCAGCGCCTCGATCTCCACCAGGTGCTCGCGCAGCCGCTGCACGCGTCGCGACAGCCCGCCGTCGAGCTGCGCCAGCGCCGAGCGGTGCATGGCCTGCGAGCGCGCGTCGATCAGGTCCCCGACCGCCTCGGCCTGGAGCAGGTCCATCTTGCCGTTGAGCACCGCGCGGCGCGTGAACTCCCCCGCCCGCGCCTCGCGCGCGCCGGCGGCGACGAGCGCCGCCAGCAGCGCGGCCGGAACGGAGTAGCCGCCGTGCGTGACGATCTCGACCGTCTGCTCCCCGGTGTACGACTCCGGCGCGTCGTAGCTCGTGACGACCCCGCGGTCGATCAGCTCGCCGCTGGCGGGGTGGCGCAGCGCGCACAGCCGCGCGTAGCGCGCCGGCAGCGGCCACGGCTGCACCACCCGCCCGGCGATCTGGTGCGCGTCCCGCCCGCTCAGCCGCACCATCGCCAGCGCGCCGCGCCCGGCCGGCGTCGCCACGGCGACGATCGTGTCGTCGCCGAGCTGCGGCAGCCGCTCCCGATCGGGCCGCACGGCCGTCCGCGGCCCCGACACCCGCAGCGCCGGCCGCGGCCGCGTCGGCATGGTGCTGCCGGGCCGCCGGCCGTCGTTACTCCCGTTCCTGCCGCCGTCGCGCCTGCTCTCGTCCGTCACTCGGTGGTCCTCGGTCTCGGTTCGTCTGAGAAAAACTGGTGTTGGCCACGGATTTCCACGGATGGCGCCGGGACGGATCCGTGTCCATCCGTGGAAATCCGTGGCCATTCACGGCAGCTCACTTCCGCTCGCCCGAAGGTGGAACCGTGGCCGGCGCGACCGGGGTCACACCCTCGTGCTTCTTCACCTGAAACGCCTGCCCGGGCTCCAGAATGGCCACGTCCTCCCGGCGCGGGTGGCGCGTGACGAGCTCGCGCAGCTGGTCGATCGCGTCGTGCGCGCCGGCGGTGAAGTGGCGGAAGGTGCCCCAGTGGTACGGGATGAAGTGGCGCGCGCGCAGCCGCTCGAACAGCGTCAGCGCGTCCTCGCTCGTCAGGTGCCCGGTGCGGAAGCGCGGCTTCCACCACGGCGCGTGGCCGATCGGCAGCAGCGCCACGTCGAGCGTCCGGTTGGCGCGCCACACCAGCTCCTCCACCATGCGATGGCTGTCGTCGGTGAGCCCGGTGTCGCCGGCGAAGAAGGTCGACATCCCCTCGGCGTCCAGCAGGTACATGTTCGCGGCGCTCCGCCACCGGTCGTAGCCGTAGCGCGCGCCGAGGTGCTTCGCCGCCGCGGCGTGGATCGTGATCCCGCCCACCTGCGCGCTCTCGGCCGGCGGCAGCGGCTCGGCGTGGGTGTAGCCCAGCTTCTTCAGCCACCGCTCCACCGCCGGCGGCGCGTAGAGCGGGACGTCCCGCGGCAGCCGGTCCAGCGAGTCGAACGACAGGTGGTCGGCGTGGGCGTGCGTGAGCAGCAGCGCGTCGAGCTTCGGCAGCTCCTCGAGCGCGATCCCGGCCTTGCTCGCCCGCGGGAGGAAGCGCCCGTACGTCTCGTCGAAGTTCGGATCGGTGAGGATCCGCCGCCCCGCCGCCTCGATCAGCAGCGTGGCGTGGCCGATGTAGGTAATCCGCATGGGAGAGGGCTAGTCGGGACCTGCGAACTGCACCTGCGAGCTGCGACCTGCGTCCTCACTGCGCTCGGGGAGCCCCTGCGTCCCGAGGGTGTCAGGTCGCAGGTCGCAGCTCGCAGGCCGCAGGCGTAGTCCGCAGGACGCAGCAGTTATGCCCTCTTCCCCGACTTCGCCTTCTCCTTCACGCTCACCCGCGGCGGGGGCGTCGACGCACCCCGGGGCGACCCGCCGTTCGACGCAACGCTCCCCGCCGTCCCGCCCGCGGCGCCGGCGGCCGGCATCGACTTCGCCCGCTCGCGCGTGATCAGCCACTGCTGCGGCAGCGCGGCGATGTTCTGCACCGCGTAGTAGAGGTTGAGTCCGGAGGCGAAGTTGATCAGGAAGAACGTCATGAACGCCGGGAAGATGTAGCTCATCATCTTCGCCTGCGGGTTGGGCGGCGCGTTGCGCATGCCGATCCACGCCAGCAGGTACGCCGAGGCGCCCATGATCAGCGGCAGGATGTAGTACGGGTCCTTGAGCGAGATGTCGTTGAGCCAGAGGAACGGCACCCCGCGGAACTCGATCGTGTTCTGGAACACGAAGTAGAGCGCGAAGAACACCGGCATCGGCAGCAGCATCGGGAGGCAGCCGGCGAAGGGGCTGAACGGCGTCATCCCGTGCGACCGGTAGACCTTGATCATCTCCTCCTGGAGCTTCTGCGGGTCGCTCTTCCACCGCTCCTGCACCGCCTGCAGCTCGGGCTGGAGGCGCTGCATCTTGATCTGCGAGCGCATCGCCATCTGGTTCAGCGGCCACATGACGAGCCGCACCGCGACGCCGAAGAACACCAGCACCCAGCCGTAGTTGATCTTCAGGTTGTCGCGCATCCAGAGCAGGAGCCCCATCACCAGCTTCGCCACCGGCTGCACGACGCCCTGGAGCCAGCCGCCGTAAGGGTTGGAGTCCTCGAAGCCGCGCCCCATCGCCTGGAGCCGCCGGAACTCGATCGGGCCGGTGTACATCTCGAACGCGAACGCCCCGTCCCGCAGCCCCTCGACCGCCGCCGCGTGCACGTGCGCCCGCAACGCCCGCTTCGCCACCGTGTCGCCCACCACCGTGGCCTCGACGAACGGCTCGTCCCCCTCCTCCGTGAGCAGGCCGAGGATGAAGTACTTGTTCTTCATCACGACCCAGGTCAGCGGCCCGGGCTTGAGCACGCGCTCGGCCGAGTCGAGCTTGCCGAACGGCGTCCCCTCGGGGTCGCGGTTCACCCGCTTCGTCGCCACGGCCAGGAACTGGCGGTCGGTCAGCGTGTCGGCCTCCTCGCTCCGCAGCCCGCTCGGCAACCTAACGAGCACGAA
The DNA here is from genome assembly GCA_035265005.1 of Gemmatimonadaceae bacterium. GTDB lineage: Bacteria > Gemmatimonadota > Gemmatimonadetes > Gemmatimonadales > Gemmatimonadaceae > DATFPD01. The sequence continues at coordinate 4,025 of DATFPD010000210.1, forward strand.
CCCGCGCTCCCCGAGCCCCTCCACGCGCCCGCGCACCCGCACCACGTAGCTGTCCGGCGCGAAGGTGTAGGCGATCGCGACCCGCGCCGGCGCACCCCCGGCCGCTCCCACCGGCACCGAAGCCTCGTAGCGCAGCTCGCGCGGCCCGTCGCCGGCGGCGGCGCCCGTGGCGCCGCCCGTGGCGGCGCCCGGCGTCAGCGTGAAGGGCACCCGGTCGAGCGAGATCGTGTCCCCGGGGACGACGAGCGCGTAGCTCACCAGCGTCTCCCCCGGCCGCACGAGCTCGACGTTGCGGTCGGTCTTGCGGCCGTCGGGCGCCAGCGCGTGGAACTCGCGCAGCACCGCCGAGACGGGCGCCGCCCCCACGCTGCTGAAGCGGTAGGTCACCTTGGGCGTGGCGACGGTCGTCGTCTCCGGCCGCGCGGCGGCGGCGACCGCCGCCGCCGCGCTGTCTGCTTCCACCGCGCCCACCGTCGGCACGCCCGCCTGCTGCGCACCCGTGACCGCGGCAGTCGACGCGCCGGCGGCGGTGCTGTCCGCGCGCGCACCCGCCGCCACGGGCCGCTTCGGCTGGGGCGGCGTCGGGAAGAGCTGCGGCGTGAGCCAGATCAGGCCCAACGCGAGAACGATCGCGAGAAGGAGACGCTTTTCCATGTGGGAAGCAGAGACGTGGGACTCGGCTATCGGGACTCGGCGCTCGGCGGAAGCAGTGCCGAGCGCCGAGTCCCGATAGCCGAGTCCCTACGGTTCAAGGGACCGGATCGTAGCCGCCCGGCCGGAACGGGTTGCAGCGCAGGATGCGGCGCGCCGCGAGCCAGACGCCGCGCAGCGGACCGTGCCGCTCGATGGCCTGGACGGCGTAGGCCGAGCAACTCGGATAATAACGGCAGGCGGCCGGCAGGAGTGGCGACAGGAAGAGCTGGTAGAGACGCACGAAGGCGATCAGCACCCATCCTACGGCGCGCCCGAGGGGACGTGCCACGAAACGCACCAGGGAACGCGTCACGACGCTGGTCCTCCCGCCACCCGGCGGACGACGCGCTCCACCGAGCGCGCCGCCTCGTCGCGCAGCTGGTCGAAGGAGGCCGCGTACGCCTCCGGCAGCGCGCGGATGACGACGTCGACCGGCACCGACGCGCCGAGCGCGGGGAGCAGCCTGGTCCGCGCGATCTCCCGCAGCCGCCGCTTGAGCCGGTTGCGCTCGACGCCTGTGCGCTTGTACTTGGGCACGACCATCCCCACCCGCGGATGTGAAAGAAGGGAAGCGAGTGCCCGGACCTCGAGGTGCTCGGTCCGGATCCGCTTCCCCTCCTGACGCACTGCCTGCAGCTCCGCGCCTCGCGTCAGCCGGTGGCTGCGCGGGAAGCCGAGCAGGAGCGGCCTCGACTCAGGCGCCGGCGTACTTGGACGGCAGCTGAACAGTCAGGCGCTTGCGCCCCTTCTTGCGGCGCCGCGCGAGCGTCTGACGCCCCCACTTGGTGCTCATGCGGGCGCGGAAGCCGTGCGTGCGAATGCGGCGCTTGTTGCGCGGACGGTAAGTGGGCTTGCCCATTGGAAAATCCGGAAACGCTACAGGAGCTTGTTGGCGGTCGTGGAGCGGTACAGATCGCGAAAGTTAGCCGGCACCGAGAGATAGGTCAAGCAATCGACCCCGGATAGTGGTGGGTCGGTCTGAAGCGCCGGCAGCGGCTTGGACAGGATGAAGTGAGACGGGATGGACAGGATGGTGAACAGGATAGGTGCTCCGGGAGGCCTCCCGGAGCACCTATCCTGTTCACCATCCTGTCCATC
>DATFPD010000211.1:0-4311 GCA_035265005.1 Gemmatimonadaceae bacterium
GGGCGGCGCGGGACGGCCATCGATCACGAACGCCGCCACGCGGTCGTTGCGCCCCATCGGCAGCGGGGACGCGAGCGCCACCGCGCGCACCCCGGGGAGGCCGCCCAGCCGCTCCATCGCCCGGCGCGCGAACGCCACCCGCTGGGTGTCGCTCGGGTACTTCGCGCCAGGCAGCTCGACCGACGCCGTGAGCAACTGCCGCGAGGTGAAGCCCGGGCTCACCTGCCGCAGCCGCAGGAAGCTCTTCGCCATGAGGCCCGCACCCACCAGCAGCACCAGCGAGAGCGCCACCTCGGCCACCACGAGCCCGCTCCGCAGCCGCTGCCCCGCGCGCCCGAGCGTCGCGCCACGGCCGCCCGCGTCGCGTAGCGCGCCGGCGAGGTTCGGGCGCGCGGTCTGCAGCGCCGGGACGAGGCCGAACGCGAGTCCGGTGAGCAGCGAGACGACGGTGGTGAACGCCAGAACGCGGTCGTCCACCGCGATCGCGTCCAGGCGAGGCAGGCCGTCGGGGCGCACCGCGTGCAGCAGGTCCACGCCCCACATGGCCAGGAGGAGTCCGAGCGCGCCGCCCATCGCGCCGAGCAGCAGACTCTCGGCCAGCAGCTGCCTGACGATCTGCGACACGCTCGCGCCCACCGCGCTGCGGATCGCCACCTCGCGCCGGCGCGCCGCGCCGCGGGCGAGCAGCAGGCTGGCCACGTTGGCGCAGGCGATGGCGAGCACCAGCGCGACGACCCCGAACAGCACCTCGAGGGCCGGCCGCACGTCGCCCACCGTCAGCTCGTGCAGCGACCACGCGCGCGCCCCCCAGCCGGAGTTGGACGCCGGATACTGCCGCGCGAGCGACGAGGCGATCTGGCCGATCTCGGCGCTCGCCTGGTCGAGGGTCACGCCGGGCTTGAGCCGCGCCAGCGCGACCACCCAGTGCGCCCCCCGCGCCGCGAGCGCCCGGGCGCCGAAGGTCAGCGGCGCCCAGAGCTCGGTCTCGTGGCTCGGGAACTCGGCGCCCTCGCGCGGCATCACCCCGACGACGGTGACCGGCTCGCCGTTGATCGTGATCGCGCGGCCCACGATGTCGAGCGCGCCGCCGAATCGCCGCTGCCAGAGCCCGTAGGAGAGCAGCACGACCTTCGGCCCGCCCGGCCGCATCTCGTCGGCGGTGAACGTCCGCCCCAGCAGCGGCTTCACCCGCAGGAGCTCGAAGAACCCCTCGGTGACCACGGCGCCGATGACGCGTTCCGGCTCGCCGCCGCCGGTGAGGTTGACCGGCGGCTCGGTGTACGCCGCCATCCCCTCGAAGCTCCGCGCCCGCTCCCGGAAGTCCAGGAAGTTGGCCGGCGAGACCGAGAACTGGTCCCACCCCTGGTTGGCGTTGTTCTCCAGCACCAGCACCAGCCGGTCCGACTCCGGGAACGCGAGCGGCCGCAGCAGCACGCCGTCCACGACGCTGAAGACGGTGCTCGTGGCGCCGATACCTAACGCGAGTGTCAGCAGCGCCGCCGCCGCGAACCCCGGCGACCGCCGCAGGGTCCGCAGCGCGTATCGAAGGTCGGAGAGCATCGGGCGTCAGTCGTTGCGCAGCGCCACCACCGGGTCCACCCTCGTCGCCCGGCGAGCGGGCATCCAGCTCGCGAGCAGGGCGATGCTCGTGAGCACGAGCGCCAGGCCCACGAACGTCGTCGGGTCGGTGGCGCTCACGCCGTAGAGCATCTTGGTCAGCAGGCGCGTGAGCAGGAGCGCGCCGACCAGGCCGGCCGCGACGCCGGCGCCGGCGAGCTGCATCGCGCGCCCCATCACCTGGCGCATCACGTGCCTGCGCTCGGCGCCGAGGGCCATGCGGATCCCGAATTCGTGCGTCTGCTGGGCGACCGTGTAGGAGACGACCCCGTAGAGGCCGATCGCGGCCAGGAGGAGCGCCAGCCCGGCGAAGCCCGCCAGCAGCGCCGCGTTGAAGCGCTGCGCCGCCACGGACCCGGCGAGGACCTGGTCCATCGTCCGCATCTTCGTCAGCGGGAGGTCGGCGTCGATCGCGCGCACCTCGCGGCGCACCGCGGCGGTGAGCTCCTCCGGCCGGCCGCTCGCGCGCACCACGAGGGTGAAGTTGGAGGGCGAGGCCTGCGCGTACGGCTCGTACATCGCCGCCTGCGACTCGTCGCGCAGCGAGTAGTGCTTCACGTCGCCCACCACGCCGACGATCGCGCGCGGCACGCCCTCGGTGTTGCCGATGCGGAGCTGCTGGCCGATCGGGTCGGCGCCCGGGAAGAACTTCTTCGCGAAGGTCTCGCTGACCAGCACCACGCGCGGCGCGCCGCGGCGGTCCTGGTCGTTGAACTCGCGACCCTTCACCAGCGGGATGCGCATCGCCCCGAAGTAGCTCGCGCTGACGTACGCGTGCATCGCCGAGGGCGTCTCGCCGGCGGCGAGCGGCGGACGCCCTTCGATGACGAAGGCCAGGATGCGGTCGTCCCCGCCCATCGGCAGCGGGGAGACGACCGCCGTCGCGCGGACGCCGGCGAGCCCGCCGATCCGCTCCATCGCCTGCCGGGCGAAGTCGGTGCGCTTGTAGCCGCTGTCGTACTTGGCGTCCGGCAGCTCGATCGCGGCGGTCAGCAGCCGGTCGGGGGCGAAGCCCGGGCTGACGTCGCGCAGCCTGAGGAAGCTCTTCGCCATCAGCCCCGCGCCCACCAGCAGCACGAGCGACAGCGCCACCTCACCGACGACCAGCGCGCCGCGCACGCGCTGGCCGGCCCGGCCTAACGTCGCCCCGCGGCCGCCCTCCTCGCGCAGCGTGCCGGTCAGGTTCGGACGCGCCAGCTGGAGCGCCGGGAGCAGCCCGAACGCGAGCCCGGTCACCACCGAGACCAGCATCGTGAACGCCATCACCCGGCCGTCGATCTCGATGCTGTCGACGCGAGGGAGCCCGTCCGGCCGCACGGTGTGCAGCAGGTCCACCCCCCACACCGCGATCACGAGGCCGAGCGCCCCGCCCATCAGCCCCAGCATGAGGCTCTCGGCGAGCAGCTGCCACACGATCTGTGACGCGCTGGCGCCGATCGCGCTGCGGATCGCGACCTCGCGCCGCCGGGCCGCGCCGCGGGCGAGCATCAGGCTGGCCACGTTCGCGCAGGCGATGAGCAGCACCAGCCCCACGACGCCGAAGAGGACGACGAGCGCGGGCCGCACGTCGCCGACCGAGAGCTCCAGCAGCGACCAGGCGGCGGCCCCCCAGCCGGTGTTCGACCCCGGGTACTGCTTCTCCAGGCGGGCCGCGATCTCTTTCATCTCCGCGCTCGCCCGATCGAGCGTCACGTCCGGCTTGAGGCGCGCCACGCCCACCAGCCAGTGCGCCCCTCGCGACGACATGGCCTGCGCGTCGAGCACGAGCGGCGTCCAGAGCGTCGTCTCGCGGTCGGGGAAGGCGATCCCCTGCGGCATCACGCCGACCACGGTGTAGCTCTCGCCGTTGAGCGTGATCGGCTTGCCGAGCACGTCGCGCGCGCCGGCGAAGCGGCGCTGCCAGAGGCCGTAGCCGAGCACCGCCACCCGGTGGTTGCCCGGCGAGAACTCGTTAGGGGCGAAGGAGCGCCCCAGCGCCGGCGTCAGCTTGAGGACGTCGAAGAACCCCTCGCTGACCTGCGCCCCGGGGAGCCGCTCCGGCTCCCCCGTCCCGGTGAGGTTGTACGACGTGGTGCTCCAGGCCGACAGCCCCTCGAAGCTCCGGTTCTGCGCCCGGAAGTCCACGAAGTTCGGGGGCGAGAGGGCGAACTGGTCCCACCCCTTCTTCTGGTTGTTCTCGAGCAGGAGGACGAGCCGCTCGGACTCCGGGTACGGGAGCGGCTTCAGGAGCACGCCGTTGACGACGCTGAACACGGTGCTCGTGGCGCCGATCCCGAGCGCCAGCGTGGCGACGGCGACGGCCGTGAAGGCGGGCGCCTTCAGGAGCGAGCGGAGGGCGTAGCGCATGGGCGGTGGTCGGCGGGCAGTGAATGGATGCAAAAAGGGCAGGGAGCAGTCACTGCGGTCTGCTCCCTGCCCCTGCTGTCGCGCGGTCAGTGCGTGGCCTTGCTCTCTTCCACCACGCGGCCGTCGAACAGGTGGATGCTGCGCTCGGCGTGCAGCGCGTAGCGCGGGTCGTGGGTCACCATGATGATCGTCGCGCCGTCGCGGTGCAGCTCCTGGAGCAGCCCCATCACCGCCTCGCCGTTCGTCGAGTCCAGGTTACCAGTCGGCTCGTCGGCGAGCAGGAGGAGCGGGGAGCCGGCGACCGCGCGGGCCACCGCGACGCGCTGCTGCTGACCGCCCGAGAGCTGC
>DATFPD010000212.1:0-1746 GCA_035265005.1 Gemmatimonadaceae bacterium
GGGAGGCGGCGGAGTGGGCGCGCCGGGAGCTGGCGTCGTACGGGCTGGCGAACGCGGCGCTCGAGCCGTGGGGCGCGCGGCGCGGGCGGGGGTGGGTCGTCGACAGCTACTCGGTCGAGCTGACCGAGCCTCGTTATGCGCGGATCGTCGCCTCCCCCAGGGCGTGGAGCCCGCCGACCGCCGGCGTGGTCCGCGGGCGGCCGGTGGTGCTCGAGCTGCGCGACAGCGCCGACCTGGACCGCCACCGCGGCGAGCTGCGCGGGGCGATCGTGCTCGCCGGGCCGGCGGCGCCGCGCGACACCGCGCACCAGCGCTGGCGCTTCCAGCCGCCGGCGCGGCGCCGCACGCCCGCCGAGCTGGACTCGATGGCGCGCCTCGCCGACCCGGGGGCGCCGCGCGACTATTGGGAGGACGCCGGGGGCTACACCGGCCGGGTGCGCGCCCGCCTGCGCTTCGCCGCGCGGCTGCGCGAGGCCGGGGTCGCGGCGCTGCTCGAGCCGAGCCGCAACGAGTACGGCGTGCAGGTGTCGAGCTACCAGGCGTACGACACGGACGTGAGCGGCGCGGTGCCGGCGTTCGTCGTCGCGCGCCCGGACTACGACCGCCTGGTGCGCCTGGCCGAGCGCGGCGGCCCGATGACGGTGGAGCTCTCGCTGCGCGCGCACTACCTGCCGGCGTCCGACTCGACGGGGTACAACGTCGTCGCCGAGCTGCCGGGGAGCGACCCCGCGCTGCGCGACGAGGTGGTGATGCTGGGCGGGCACTTCGACTCCTGGAACCCCGGCACCGGCGCCACCGACAACGCGGCCGGCGTCGCCGCGGCGATGGAGGCCGTGCGCATCCTGGCCGCCGTCGGCGCGCGCCCGCGGCGGACGGTGCGGGTGGCGCTGTGGGACGGCGAGGAGCACGAGGACTACTTCGGCTCGTTAGGCTACGTGCGCCGCCACTTCGGCGACCCGGAGACGATGCGCCTGCTCCCGGAGCACGCGCGGCTCTCCGCCTACTTCAACCTCGACGACGGCACGGGGCGCATCCGCGGCGTCCAGCTCCAGGGGAACGCGGCCGCGCGCCCCATCCTCGCCGCCTTCCTCGCCCCGTTCGCCGACTTGGGCGCCGCGACGGTGTCGATCGCCAACTCGGGGAGCACCGACCACGTGCCCTTCCGCGGCGTGGGGCTCCCGGCGTTCAACTTCATCCAGGACCCGATCGACTACGAGTCGCGCACCCACCACACGAGCCTCGACGTCGCCTCGGCGCTCCTCGAGGAGGACCTGCGGCAGGCCGCGGTGGTGCTGGCGAGCGTCGTCTACCACACCGCCAACCGCGCGGAACGGATGCCGAGGACGGAGCTGCCCAAGCCACGCGGGCACTGATACGCGGCGCGGCGCGGCGCGGCTTGGTGGTGGGTCAGTGTGATGCGACGGCAACGGCAATTTGACAGGATGAACTGCGACAGAACGAACGGCGACAGGATGAACAGGATGAACACAGGATGAGGGCCGCTCGGGACGCGAGACGTCCCGAGCGGCCGTCATCCTGTGTTCATCCTGTTCATCCTGTCAAAGTTGTTGCCGTCGCTGTTGCCGTTGCCGTTGCCGCCGCCCTCGATGTGACCCACTACTCGCGGCTTGACGGATGCCGCGCCGCGCCGAATCATGTCCATGCCCCCCCCGCCACGGTCACCACGGAGCCGCCCATGCGGCGCGTCCCACTGCTCGCCCTCGCCCTGCTGACGCCCGCCGCCGC
>DATFPD010000213.1:0-13444 GCA_035265005.1 Gemmatimonadaceae bacterium
GCGCCGCGCGCCGCATCTGGGCCCGGCACCTTCGCGAGCGCTACGGCGCGAAGAGCCCGCGGTCGTGGATGCTCCGCTTCCACTCGCAGACGGCGGGCGTCACGCTCACGGCGCAGCAGCCGATGAACAACATCGTCCGCGTCGCCTACCAGGGCCTGGCGGCGGTGCTCGGCGGCACCCAGTCGCTGCACACCAACTCGATGGACGAGACGCTCGCGCTCCCCACCGAGCAGGCGGTGCAGGTGGCGCTCCGCACCCAGCAGGTGCTGGCTTACGAGACGGGCGTCCCGAACGTCATCGACCCGCTCGGCGGCTCCTACTACGTGGAGACGCTCACCGACCAGCTCGAGCGCGACGCCGAGCGGCTGTTCGAGGAGATCGAGGGCGTCGGCGGCGTCGTGCAGGGCCTGGAGACCGGCTGGTTCCAGCGGAAGATCGCGGAGTCGGCGGCGCGTCAGCAGTGGGAGATCGAGCAGCGGCGGCGGCTCATCGTCGGCGTCAACGAGTTCCACACGGACGAGCCGGAGCTCACCATCCCGCTGCTCCGCGTGGGCGCGGAGGCCGAGCGCGGCCAGCGCGAGCGGATGGCGAAGATGCGCGCCGAGCGCGACGGCGCGCTGTGCGAGCGGCGGCTGGCGGCGCTGCGCGAGGCCGCGGCGAGCGACCGGAACGTGATTCCGTTCATCCTCGACTGCGCCCGCGCCTACTGCACGCTGTTCGAGATCAGGCACGCGATGGAAGACGTGTTCGGCGCCTACCGAGAGCCCGTGTTCTTCTGACGGCAGCCACCTGACGCGGGGGCGGCGATCCACGGCCGCCTTCGCGCCGTCCCGCCCGCCCGCGCACATGCCCGCGACACTCCGGTCCCTCGCCCGCGCAGCAGCGCTCGCGGCTGCTTCGGCGGCGTTCGCCGCTCCGCTCCCCGCGCAGGCGCGCCCGGCCGCGCCGCCCGACCTGATTCTCACCGGCGGCAAGGTCTTCACCGCCGACAGCGCCCGACCGTGGGCCGAAGCGGTCGCCATCCGCGGTGACCGCATCGCCGCGGTCGGGACGTCGGCCGAGGTGGAGCGACTCGCCGGCGCCTCCACGCGGCGCATCGACCTCGCCGGCCGCGTGGTGATCCCCGGCATCAACGACGCGCACGTGCACCTCGGCGCCGGCGAGCGCCGCGTGGTCGTCACGACGACCGCGGAGCAGCCGGCGAACCCGTCGTTGCGCCTGGTGCTCGACTCGGTCGCCGCCGCGGCCGCGCGCGCGCCGGCCGGCACGCTGCTGATGGTCCAGGTGGGCGACGCCGTGCTCGACGACCCGGCCGCCCGCCGCGAGACGCTGGACAGCGTCGCGCCGAAGCATCGCGTCTGGCTCCGCGCGTGGAGCGGCCACGGTCTGGTGCTCAACAGCGCGGCGCTGCGCGACGCCGGGCTGAACGAGCGATCCCGCGATCCGCTCGGCGGCTGGCTCCAGCACGACTCGGCGACCGGCCGCCTGACGGGCGTGATGCACGAGTACGCGAAGTACAACCTCGAGCGGCGGCTCTCCGCCCGGCTCCCCGACTCGGCGCAGCTCGGCGCGCTCAGGAGCTTCGCGAACGAGGCCGCGCACTTCGGCATCACCTCCGCGCAGGACATGGCCGGCGACCTCGACGCCGAGCGCACCGCGCGTCTGGTGACGGCGGCGCGCCTCCCGATCCGGCTGCGCGTGATCGCGTTCCCGGCGACCGACGCCGCGGGACGTCGGGCCGCGGCGTGGCGCACGGTTCGGCGGCGCGGGGGCGGCCGCCTCTCGCCCACGGCCTATGTGTCGGGTGTGAAGTACATCCTCGACGGAACCCCCATCGAGCGGCTCGCCGTCGAGCGCCGCGCGTACGCCGACCGACCGGGGTACGTCGGCCGCCTGAACTTCCCGCCGGACACCGTGCGGGCCATGCTGCGCGAGGCGCTCGCCGCGCGCGAGCAGCCGATGTTCCACGCCGTCGGCGACAGCACCGTGACGCTGCTGCTGTCGGCGATGGAGCAGGCCGGCGACTCCTTCGCCTGGCGACGCCTGCGGCCGCGCATCGAGCACGGCGACGGCGTCATGCCGGACCACTACGGCCGCGCCGCGCGGCTCGGCGTCGTCGTGGTGCAGAACCCCACGCATTTCGCGCTGCCCGTGCTGATGGCCCAGCGCTACGAGAGCGCACGCCTGTCGCGGCTCCAGCCCATGCGCTCGCTGCTGGAGGCGGGCATCCCGCTCGCGCTGGGATCCGACGGTCCGCTCAACCCGTACCTCAACATCCTGCTGGCCACCACGCATCCGAACAACCCGTCGCAGGCGCTGACCCGCGAGCAGGCGGTCGTCGCCTACACTCGCGGCTCCGCCTACGCCGAGAACGCCGAGCGCGAGAAGGGGACGCTGGCGCCCGGGATGCTCGCCGACCTGGCCGTGCTCTCGCAGGACATCTTCACGGTCCCGCCCCCGCAGCTGCCGGCCACGACGAGCGTCCTGACGCTGGTGGGCGGGCGCGCGGTGTTCGACGCTGGCGTGCTCTCGTCGTCAGGCGGCGCCGCGCCGGGCCGCCGGCCGTGAGCCAGCCGGCGAGGCGACGGACCGCGGCGGGCGAGTGGTGGGCGTCGTACTTCGATGCGCAGTACCTGCTGGAGTACGAGCCCATCTTCGACCTGGCGCGCGACCGGCGCGAGGTCGGGCGGCTGATCGAGCTGCTGGGACTCCCGACCGACGCGCGCATTCTCGACGTTCCCTGCGGACAGGGCCGCCACGCGCACCTGCTCGCCGAGGCGGGCTACGACGTGGACGGGCTGGACTACTCCGAGGAGCTGCTCGCGAAAGCGCGCGAGCGCGGCACCGGGCGCACACTCCGCTACACCCAGGGGGACATGCGCAAGCTGCCGCGGCGCTGGACTGGCCGGTTCGACGCCGTGCTCAACCTGTTCACCTCGTTCGGCTTCTTCGCGGACCCGGCGGACGACGCGCGCGTGATCGCCGAGTTCGCGCGCGTGCTCGCGCCCGGCGGCGCGTTCGTCTTCTTCGGCGGCAGTCGCGACGGCGTGATGGCCCGCTTCCTCGCCCGCGACTGGTGGACCACCGGAGACGGTACGATGATCGCGCACGAGCGGAGCTTCGACCCCCTCGGCGGCATCCTCACCGTGCGCTCTAGCTGGCGCGGGCCGAGGAACCGGAGCGGCGAGCGCACGCATCGCATTCGTCTCTACACCGCTACACGGCTCGCCGAGCTGTGCGCGGCGGCCGGACTCATCGTCGTCGAGGCTTTCGACGGATGGCGCGATCGGCCGCTGCGTCGCAAGTCGACCGAGATGCTGCTCGTCGCGAGAAAGGTCTAGTCGCCATGCGCCGTCTCATTCTTCGAACGTTCTTCGCGCTCGGCTGCGCCGCGGCGGCCGCGACGGTCCGCGCGCAAACGTCGCCGCCCGGCCGGCCGAGGCTGGAGCGCGACCAGGACGCTCGCGATTGGCGGAGCTACCTGTCGTGCGCCGTGATGGCCGAGAGCTACAAGGACGCTCGCGCCTGCCTGTACTGGGCGGCCCGGCTGGATCCCTCGCGGGCCGAGCCGCTCTACGCCGAGTGGATGCTCGGCGAGCAGAAGAACGACAGCGTGCACCGCGAGGCGCTGATGCGCGACCCGTTCGTCTACCAGGCGCGCGTCGCGACGCTCGGCGAGCGCAAGTACGGAGTCTTCAGCAGCCCCGCCGCGCGCGCGTGGGGCGCGCTCGCCGCCGGAAACTACTTCGACGCCGCGCGGAACTTCGACGTCGTCCTCGCCGCGGACAGCTCGGCGCTCGACGCGCGGTGGGGCGCGGCGATCGCGCAGTACTACCGCCGCAAGCTCGATAGCAGCGCGATGCACGTCCGCGCGCTGGACGACGCGCTGCGCCGCAAGCGCGAGCGCACGCTGCAAGGCGTCTACACGACGTTCGACTTCCTGGGCTTCATGGAGGGCGTCGCGTGGCTTGCCGGCGGCCGACGCGACTCGGCGCGCGCCGCGCTGGAGCGCGCGGTCGGCGAGAACGTCGCGTTCTACCCGGCGAGCATGCTCCTCGGCGACCTCGCGCTGGAGCGAGGCGACACGGCGACCGCCGACCAGCTGTGGGCGCAGGCGGCCGAGCTCCAGCAGAGCAACGGCTACGTGCGCGGCCGCTACGGCCAGTATCTCCTGCGACGCCGCCGGTTCGGCGACGCCGAGCAGGAGCTGCGCGCCACGCTCGCGCTCGAGCCGCACTGGGTGGATGCACACTGGGCGCTCGCCCGCGCGCTCGACGCGCAGGGCGGCGCGCGCGTTTCGGACGCCACCGCGGCCTTTCGCGAATTCCTCCGTCGCGCTCCCGCGGCCGACAGCGCGCGCCGCTCGGCGGCCGCGCAGCGGGTCGGGGCCGCAAAGGCGCCCTGACGCCGCCCGCCCACCGGAGGAGCTCCTCGGACCATGCCATCGAACCCACGCGGCTCTCTGGTGATTCGGCGCGGGCAGCGCCAGGACGTGCCGCTCATCCTGCGCTTCATCCGCGAGCTGGCGGAGTACGAGAAGCTCGCGCACGAAGTCGCGGCGACCGAGGCCGACCTCGAGGAGACGCTCTTCGGGCCCCGCCCCACGGCGTTCCCGTTGATCGCCGAGTTGGACGGCGCGGCGGTGGGGTGGGCGCTCTACTTCTACAACTTCTCCACCTTCCACGGCCGCCCCGGGATCTACCTGGAGGACCTGTACGTCACGCCCGCGGCGCGCGGCCACGGCGTGGGCCGCGCGCTCCTGGCCGAGCTGGCCCGCATCGCGGTGGCCGAGAAGTGCCGCCGGGTCGAGTGGGCGGTGCTCGACTGGAACGCGCCGTCGATCGCCTTCTACGAGTCGCTCGGCGCCGTGGCGATGAACGACTGGACGGTGTATCGCCTGACGGGAGCGGCGATGGAGCGGCTGGCCGGCGAGAGCGGGCGCGGGGCGTCGTCACTCCCTTACCGTCCGACCCCCAGCTAGCTTTGAGCCCATGCGACCGATTCGCGTACTCGTGGCGAAGCCCGGGCTGGACGGACACGACCGCGGCGCCAAGGTGGTGGCCGCGGCGCTCCGCGACGCCGGCATGGAGGTCATCTACACCGGCCTGCATCAGACCCCGGAGATGATCGCCGCCGCGGCCGTGCAGGAGGACGTCGACGTGGTCGGACTGTCGATCCTCAGCGGCGCCCACATGACCCTCTTCCCGCGCGTCCTCCAGCTGCTGAAGGAGCAGGGGCGCGAAGAAGACATCCTCCTCACCGGCGGCGGCATCATTCCGAAGGAGGACATGGACGAGCTCCACCGCCAGGGCGTCGGCAAGCTGTTCGGCCCCGGCACTCCCACGACCGACCTGATCGACTACATCCGGCAGTGGTTCGCGTCGCGGCAGCATCAGGAAGCCCAGCCAAGCGTGTGAGCACGTCCCGATTGCGCCAGCTCAGCGCCGAGGTGCGCGAGCTGGAGGCGCGACTTCGGCAGGGCGGCGGGGCGGACAAGGTCGAGCGCCAGCACAGGCAGGGCAAGCTCACCGCGCGCGAGCGCGTCGAACGCCTGTGCGACGCGGGGGCGCGCTTCCTCGAGATCGGGCTCCTCGTCGCGCACGACCAGTACGACGGACAGGCGCCGGCCGCGGGCGTCGTCACCGGCGTCGGGATCGTCCACGGCCGCGAGGTCGTGATCGTCGCCAACGACGCCACGGTGAAGGCCGGCTCCTGGTGGCCCGAGACGATCAAGAAGATCCTGCGGGCGCAGGAGCTGGCCATGCGCTGCCGCGTGCCGATCGTCTACCTCGTCGACTCGTCAGGCGTGAACCTGCCCTACCAGGGCGGCGTGTTCCCGGGGCAGTACGGCGCGGCGCGGATCTTCTACTACAACTCGATCATGCGCCGCTACCTCCGCGTCCCGCAGCTGGCGGCGGTAATGGGCCCCTGCATCGCCGGCGGCGCGTACCTGCCCGCGCTCTCCGACGTGATCCTGATGGTGAAGGGCACGTCGTTCATGGGGCTCGGCGGCCCGAACCTCGTGAAGGGCGCCACCGGCCAGGTGGTGGACGGCGAGACCCTCGGAGGCGCGGTCACCCACACGGAGATCAGCGCCGTCGCCCACTACGCGCTCGACGACGACGCCACCTGCCTGGCGAAGCTGCGCGACCTGGTCCAGCGGCTGCCGAGCGGGGCAGGGGTCGGTGGGGCCTTTGAGAATCAAGGCCCCGCCGACCCCGACGCCCTCTACGATCTCCTCCCGCACGACCACCGCATGTCCTACGACATGCACGCCGTGCTGCGCGCGATCGTGGACGACGGGCGCGTCGACGAGTTCCAGGGGAACCTGGCGCGCGAGATGATCTGCGGCGACGCGACGATCGAGGGGATCCCGGTCGGCGTCATCGCGAACCAGCGCGGGCTGATCAAGGGGCGCGCCGGCGAGAAGCCGCGCTTCGGCGGGATCATCTACACGGAGAGCGCCGAGAAGGTAGCCTACTTCATCGAGCGCTGCAGCCGCGTCGGCCTGCCGCTGCTCTTCGTGCAGGACGTGTCCGGGTTCATGGTGGGCTCCGAGGCGGAGCACGAAGGGATCATTCGCGCGGGCGCGCACTTCGTCGAGGCGATGGCGACGGCGCAGGTGCCGAAGATCGTGCTCACGGTGAACCACGCCTCGGGCGCGGGCTATTACGCCATGGCCGGCCAGGGCTTCGACCCGGACTTCATCTTCAGCTGGCCCACGGGCCGCATGGGGGTGATGGAGGGCGAGGCCGCGGTGCAGGCGGTGCACGGCCCGGCGCTGGAGGCGGCGAAGAAGACGAAGAAGGCGCTGCCGGCCGAGGTGCTGGAGTCGGTCGAGGAGATGCGCGCCGACTACGAGCACCAGCTCGACGCTCGTTATGCGGGCGCCCGCGGCTACATCGACGCGGTCGTCTACCCGGAGGAGACGCGCGACGTCCTCGCGATGGCCCTCCGGACCGCGCTCCAGAACCCCGGCCCGCACCTCGGCCCCTTCGTGCTGCCGCCGCTCTTCACGATCGCGGGCTCCGCGCCCTTCGCGGGCGCGCTCACGCTTGACCCGGTCGAGAAACCGTGAAAAACGTCGTACGCGTCGCGGCGGGGCAGGGGTTCTGGGGCGATTCGCTCGAGGCCCCGCGCCAGCAGGTCGAGGGCGGGCCCGTCGACTACCTCATGCTCGACTACCTGGCCGAAGTCACGATGTCCATTCTGCAGAAGCAGAAGGAGCGTGACCCGCGGATGGGCTACGCCCGCGACTTCATCGGCGCCATCGAGAGCGTGCTCCCCGCGGTCGCCGAGCACGGCGTGCGCGTGATCGCGAACGCGGGCGGCGTGAACCCGCGCGCCTGCGCCGACGCGGTGCGCGAGGCCGCCGCCAAGCGGGGCGCCGCGGGGAAGCTGCGGATCGGCGTCGTCACCGGGGATGACCTGCTGCCGCGCCTGGACGAGCTGATCGACGCCGGGCATCCGCTCGCCAACATGGACACCGGCGCGCCGCTCTCGGACGTGCGCGACCGCGTGCTGTCGGCCAACGCGTACATCGGCTCCACGCCGATCGTCGAGGCGCTGCGCCGCGAGGCGAACGTCGTCATCACCGGCCGCTCCACCGACACCGCGCTCACCATGGCGCCGCTCCGCCACGAGTTCGGCTGGGCCGACGACGACTGGGACCGCCTCGCCGCCGGCATCGTCGCGGGGCACATCATCGAGTGCGGCGCGCAGTGCTCGGGCGGGAACTGCCTCTACGACTGGCGGACCATCCCGGAGCTGGCCAACGTCGGCTACCCGATCGTCGAGGCGTCGCCCGACGGCTCGTTCTTCGTCACCAAGCATCCGAACACCGGCGGCCGCATCTCGGTGCCGAGCGTGAGCGAGCAGCTGGTCTACGAAATGGGCGACCCGCGGTCGTACATCACGCCGGACGTGGTCGCCGACTTCACTTCCATACGTCTGGAGGCGGCCGGCGAGAATCGGGTGCGCGTCTTCGGGATCGAGGGCCGCCCGCCCACCGACAAGCTCAAGGTCTCGATCGCGTACCGCTCGGGGTTCAAGGCGGTGGGCACGCTCGTCTACTCGTGGCCGGACGCGCTGGAAAAGGCCGAGCTGGCGGACCGCGTCCTGCGCGAGCGACTCGACCGGCTCGGCCTCCGCTTCGACCAGATGCTGACCGAATTCGTCGGCGCGTCCGCCACCCACGGCCGGCTGGCCGGCAATGTCTCCGACGTCCCCGAGGTCCAGCTCCGCGTCGGGGTGCGCTCCAACGACCGCGCGCCGGTGGAGCGCTTCACGCGCGAGATCGCGCCGCTCGTCCTCAACGGGCCGCCCAGCGTCACAGGCTTCGCCGGCGGCCGCCCAAAGGTCGAGGAGATCGTGGCCTACTGGCCCGCGCTCGTGGACAAGACCGTGGTGCAGACCAGCGTCGAGGTGCTCTCGTGAAGGTCCGGCTGGTGGACATTGCGCACGCCCGCTCCGGCGACAAGGGCGACACCGCGAACGTCGGCGTGATCGCGCTCAGGCCCGAGTGGTACCCCGTGCTCGTGGAGCAGCTCACGCGCGAGCGCGTGGCCGAACACTTCCGCGACGCCATCACCGGCGACGTCGTGCGCTACGACCTGCCGAACCTGAACGCGCTGAACTTCCTGCTGCACGGCGCGCTCGACGGCGGCGGCACCCTTTCCCTCAAGACCGACGCCCAGGGCAAGGTCGTCTCGACTGCGCTCCTGCGCATGATGCTCGATGTCCCGGACGACCAGGCGCGTCGTCTCGGCCTCCCGGAGGCCCCGGCCCGGTGACGCACCTCACGACGATCAAGATCGTCCTGGCCGTGGTCGGCCTCCTGGTCTTCGGGTACGGCGTGAGCCAGGACGACAACAGGGCTCGTATCATCGGCATCGTGATCGTCGGCGTCGGCGCGGTGCTGAGGTTCGTCGGACCGCGCCCGCCGCGGGACACTCCGGAGGGTTGACGGGGCCCGATCCGCCCCTGGGAATCGCGACCCAAATCCGCTAGATTTAACGGCTTATGGTGTCGCAGCAGATTCCCGAGCTCCTCGCTCCCGCAGGCTCCCTGGATGCCGTCCGGGCCGCCGTCGCCAACGGCGCCGACGCGGTCTACCTGGGCGCATCCCGCTTCAACGCCCGTGACGATGGCGCGCAGCTTACGCTCGACGAGCTCGAGCAGGCCTGCCGCATCGCCCACGAGCGTGGCGTTCGCATCTACCTGGCGTTCAACGTTCTCGTGAAGCCCGCCGAGCTGGTGGAGGCGCTCGTCTACCTCGGCGACTGCATCGACCGCGGGGTCGACGCCGCCATCGTGCAGGACATCGGCCTCGTCCGGCTCATCCAGCGCGTGTACCCGGGCTTCGAGATCCACGGCTCGACCCAGATGACGGTGCACGACGTGAGCGGCGCGGCCGTGATGCGCCAGCTCGGTGTCGAGCGCGTGGTGCTCGCCCGCGAGAACACCCTGGACGACGTCCGCGCCATTCGCGCGGCCGTTCCGGGGCTGGGGCTCGAGACGTTCGTGCATGGCGCGCTCTGCATCTCCTACTCCGGGCAGTGCTACATGTCCGGGATGATCTCCGAGCGCTCGGCGAACCGCGGCTCCTGCGCCCAGTCCTGCCGGAAGGGATACACCCTCACGAACCTGGAGACCGGCGAGAGTCTGGACGCCGGCTACCTGATCTCCACCAAGGACCTCGCCGCCTACGAGCATCTGGGCGAGATCGCCGCGGCCGGCGTCGGCTGCCTCAAGATCGAGGGACGAAAGAAGAAGCCCGAGTACGTGGCGACCGTCACCCGCTCGTACCGCGACTTCCTGAAGCGCGTCGAGCGCGGCGAGCCGGTGCAGGCGACCGAGGCGGACGTGCAGCCGCTCGTGCAGATCTTCAGCCGCGGCTTCACCGGCGGCATGTACGGCGGGCGTGCCGGCCGTGAGTACATCACCCGCACGCAGCCGGACAACCGCGGCGCCGAGCTGGGCACGGTCGTGGGCTTCGAGCGCGGGGAGCTCATCGTCGACGTGCGCGTCCCCGTGGCGCCGGGCGACGGGCTGGGCTTCGAGCCGCCCAGTGGCGGCCACACGGAGACGATGGGCTTCGGCGTCTCCGAAGCGCGCACCATTCACTCGCGCGACGGCGTCACTCGTCAGGCGCTGCGCACGCGGGTCCGCGTGCCCGCCGGCTGGCGCGTGATGCGCACGTCGGACGCCGCGCTGCTCGAGCGCGCCCGCACCAGCTTCGCCACGCTTCCGGCCTCCGCGAAGACTCGCAAGACGCGCCTCGACGTGCGACTCTTCGGCGTGCCCGGCTCGCCGCTCAAGGCGGTCTTCCTGGCCGACGGCGAGGAGGTCGTCGTGCGCACGGAGATCACCCTCGCGCCGGCGTCGAAGCGCCCGCTCGACCAGAAGCAGCTTCGCGAGCAGATCGGCCGACTCGGCGACACGCCGTTCGCGCTCGCTGCGCTCGACGCCACGGGACTCTCGGCCGGCCTTTTCATTCCGGTCAGCGAGCTCAATCACCTGCGCCAGCAGGCGGTCGACCAGCTCGTGCTCCGCCGCGACTGGGCGAAGCAGTCGCTCGTCGCCGAGCGCACGGCCCGCGCCCAGGAGGCGGCGGCGACCGTCGCCAGCGTCCCGCGCGCCGACGCGGCCGGCCACGCGCGCCCCTTCGAGCTGGACGTCGAAGTATTCTCCGCCGAAGACGCCCGCTCGGCGGCCGCGGCGGGCGCCACGCACGTCACGTTCGACCCGTTCCTCCGAAACCCGCCGCCCCCGGTGAATCGCGTTCTGGCCCTGCGCGACGAGCTGGCCGCCCGCGGTGTCGAGCTTCGGCTTCGCACCCCGACGATCGTCCGTCCCGCCGAGCGGCGGTGGGTCGACAAATGGCTGGCCGCCGGCCTGCCGCTCGTCTCGGGCCACCTGGGACTGGTCGCCGAACTGGCGGCCGCCGGCCGCGACGTGGTCGCCGACTACGCCGTGAACTGCTTCAACCAGCAGACGGCGGACGAGCTGTTCAGGCTGGGTGCCCGCGGCGTGGTGCTCTCGGTCGAGCTGACGACCGAGGAAATTGCCGATGTCGTCGCGCCGAGGGGCGGCCGCGGCTTCGCCTGCATGGTGTACGGTCGTCCGGAGGGGATGACCATCGAGCACTGCGTCCTGTCGGCGGCGTTCGACCGTACGCCGACGACCTGCCGCGACCTGTGCGTGAAGCACCACACGAACGTGGAGCTCACCGACCCCGCGGGCTACAGCTTTCCGGTCGCGACCGACAGCGCCTGCCGGAACCGCCTGCTGCACTCGCGCGCCGTCGAGGGCTCCGAGTTCCTCCCGGCGCTCTGGCGCTCGGGCGTGCGGCAGTTCCGAATGGTCTTCAACGTCGCGAACGACCCCGTCGCCGAGCTGGTGACGCGCTACCGCCGGGCGCTCGACGAGTTCGCGGCGGGCGCCGCGCCGGACCTGGCCGGGATCCGCGAGCTGGTCGGCGGGGAGTTCACCCGCGGCCACTTCGCGCGCGCCGTCTGAGCGCTAGCTTTCAAATTCACAGCCGCGGGCCGCGCGCGGCGTTTAGCTCCGTGCCGCCACGATTCGCTTGCTCGAAGAACGCGTCTCCGCAGTAGCTTCACGTACGATGAGTGCCCCGCCGCCCACGCTGGAGCAGGCCCGCGCGCTGCTCCGATCCAGCTTCGGCTACGACGACTTCCGCCCGGGTCAGGAGCAGGCCGTCCGCGCCGTGCTCGAGGGCCGGGACACGCTGGTCATCCTGCCGACGGGCGGCGGAAAGTCGCTCTGCTATCAGATCCCCGCGCTGCTCATGCCGGGGCTCACGGTCGTCGTGTCCCCCCTGATCTCCCTCATGAAGGATCAGGTGGACGCGCTCACCGCCCGCGGGCTGCCGGCGACCTTCATCAACAGCACCCTCACCGCGTCTCAGGTCGCCGACCGGCTCTCCAGGGCCGCGCGCGGCGAGGTGAAGATGCTCTACGTCGCTCCGGAACGCTTCGACGCCGGCTCCGCCGCCGAGCGGCTGCGGGCGATGGGGATCTCGCTGCTCGCCGTGGACGAGGCGCACTGCATCAGCGAGTGGGGCCACGACTTCCGCCCCAGCTACCTGCGCATGGCGTCCGTGCGCGAGCGACTCGGCAACCCGCCGACCATTGCCCTGACGGCGACCGCGACGCAGGAGGTCCGGCGAGACATCGCCCACCAGCTTCACCTGGCCGACCCCGCCATCGTCATCAGCGGATTCGACCGGAAGAACCTCCACTACCACGTCGTCTCCACGAAGACCGAGAGCGACAAGGACCGCGCGCTGGTCGAGATCCTGAAGAGCCGCGACGGCCTGGCCGTGGTCTACGCGTCCACGCGCAAGGCGGTCGAGAAGATCACGGAGGTGCTCTCGCGCGCCCGCGTCGACGCGGTGGGCTACCACGCGGGGCTGGACGACGCGCACCGGCACGAGGTGCAGGACGCCTTCATGAAGGAGGGCGTCCGCGTGATCGTCGCGACGAACGCGTTCGGGATGGGAATCGACAAGCCGAACGTGCGTCTCGTCATCCACCACGCCATGCCCGGCACGCTCGAGGCGTACTACCAGGAGGCCGGCCGAGCGGGGCGGGACGGGCAGCACTCCGACTGCTTCCTCCTCCACGCGTTTCCCGACCGCTTCACGCACGAGTTCTTCATCAAGGGCGCCAACCCGGACCGCGCCCTGATCGAGAAAGTCTACGACGTCCTCCGCCGGCGCGCGGACCCCACCGGCCTGGTGCGCTCGACGCCCGAGGAGATCGCGGCCTTTCTACCGTCCAAGACCAGCCCGCGGGAAGTGGAGTCCGCGCTGCGCATTCTCGCCCGCGACGGCGCGCTGCGCGTCGAGCCGGATTCGGCGTCGCGCGTCTTCGTTCGCCTGATCGCGACGCCGGACCGCATCAAGCGCGAGCTGGGCGGCGAGGCCGACGTCGGCGCGCGCGAGCTGCTTCGGGCGCTCTGGCGCGCCGTCGGCAAGTCGCTCAACGAGGGCGCCGCCGTCGACCTCGAAGGACTGCCGCCCGGCTTCGGCGGCGCGTCCAGCGCGCTCCCAGTCCTCACCGAGCTCCAGGCGCGGCAGTTCCTGGTCTTCGACCGCACCGGCGGAGGGCTGCGCCTCGCCAACTCGAAGGCGCCGCTCTCCTCCTTCTCCATCGACTGGGACTCGATCGAGCGCCGCCGCCGCGTCGAGATGAGCAAGCTCGACACGATGCAGAAGTACGCCTACGCGCCGGGCTGCCGCCGGTCCTTCGTCCTCAAGTACTTCGGCGACCCGGCCGCGCGCCCGAAGTGCGAGGGGTGCGACAACTGCCTCGGTCTCAAGTACGAGCTCGCGCCCGCGCCCGCCGGCGCGCACCCGAAGCCGGCGAGCCGACGCCGCGCCGCGCGCGGCGAGGGAGCGCCCGTGCGCGCCGCCGAGGAC
>DATFPD010000214.1:0-1667 GCA_035265005.1 Gemmatimonadaceae bacterium
AGCGTGCAGCCGCCTCGGCGGCGCCGCGCGCCAACGCTCCGCGCGCGGCCGCCCGCAGCACCGCCACGCGCCCCGGCTCAGCCGAGGCCGGCAGACGCAGCAGGTGCCGCGCCACGCGCTCGCTCTCCGCTCCCGCCGCGGTCAGGAGCTCCGCGGCCTGGGCGTGCAGCGTCTGGCGCTCAAGCGGCGGGATCTGCTCGTACACGGCGCTACGCAGAACCGGGTGAACGAAGTCGAGCGCGCGCTCGGCCGCCAGCACGTGAATGCCGACCAGCGCGTCGGCGGCGCTGGCGGCCGTCTCGTCGTCCACGTCGGCGAGCGCCGCTGCCTCATCGAGCGGCGCGCCGGGGCCGAGCACGGCAACCGCGCGGGCGACCGAGGTCGCCTCCGCCGGCAACAGCCGCAGCCGACGGCGAACGGCGCGCCCTACGCCCTCTGAGCCGAAGTCGAGCACCTGTCCCGCCTCATCCGCCGCGCCCTTCGCGCCCTCGGCTATAAGCTCACGGAGCAGCTCGCTGAGGAGGAATGGGTTGCCGCCCGTCGCTCGATGACACGCCGCGCAGAAGGCATCGACCGCGTCCGCCAGCCGGCCGCGGACCACGGTCGTCGTCGCACGAGCGGAGAGCGGGGCCGGTCTCAGCACGCGCGCCGCCGGCGCCATCATGAGCGCGTCGAGCAGCTCCTCGTCGGCGCCCGGCTCCGCCGGCCGCGTTGCCGCGACCAGCAACGCCCGGACGTCGTCCACGCGCTCGGCAAGAAACACGAGCCAGCGCAGCGATGCCGTGTCGGCCCAGTGAACGTCGTCGGCGACCAGTAGGAGCGGCTTCCGCGCGGCGAGGTTCGCGACGAGCCAGTGCAGCCCCTGCAGGGACGCGAAGAGGCCCTCGTCAGCCGGGATGTAGCCGCCCGCAGCGGCGAACACGGCCGCCGCCGGCTCCGCCCCGCCCACCAGCAGCGCAGGCTCCTCTGCGACCTCGTGCTCGAGGAGTTGCCGCACCACCCCGAACGCGAACGCGCGGTCCAGCTCCGAGCCGCGGGCGCGTAGCACGCGCAGGCCCTCCGCCTCGCCAAGCTCGCCGGCGGCTCGAAGAAGCTCGGTCTTGCCGACACCGGCTTGGCCCTCGATGACGACCAGCCCACCCTCGCCGGCGCTCACGCGCGCGACTAGGCCGCCGATCAGCCCCAGCTCGCCATCGCGCTCCAAAAGACCGGCGTCGCCGCGTACTTCGCGCGCAGCCATCGGATTGTCAGCCTCTCACAAATAGCGCCGGTAGCCGGCGCTTGTGTGCGGCGCATGCGGTAGCAGGCTCCGGCTGTCCTCGTCGCGCGTCGCGCTTCGCTCCGACGCCAGGCAGTGGATGCACCTGTCGACCTGGAGTCCGGCGCTCCCCGCCAGCGCTCGCGGCGGCGTTACGTCGAGGCCTCCAGCGCGAGCCGACGCGTGAGATGTCGATCCACCGCGGCCTTGATGACAGTGGCCGAGGAGCAGCCACACGGCCTCTGTGCGCCAACAGCGGCTCAACGCCAGGCAGCCCGCGACCTCATGCTTTGCGTGACGAGCGAGCGTCGCAGACGACCTTGCGCAGACGCTCGCTTCGGACGAGCACCAGACGCGCGGGGCCGGCCTGCTCTGACGCCTGCTCCGCTAGGGCGAAGCAGGCGTCGGC
>DATFPD010000215.1:0-7108 GCA_035265005.1 Gemmatimonadaceae bacterium
GTGCCCTCTGTGCCTCTGTGGTAGACTCTCGCTAGCTCTTCCCGACTCCCAGCTTCTGCATCCGCGAGCGGAGGGTGCTGGGGTTGATGCCGAGCAGGGCGGCGGCGCCCCTGGGGCCGTGGACCTTGCCGCCCGCGGCGGCGAGAGCGCGGCGGATCTGCAGGCGCTCGTGGTCGTCGAGCGTGGCGATGCGCGCGGCCGCGGCGGGCGCGGCGCCCGGCGAGGGGCGCAGCATGTCCACCAGCTCCACCTCGGGGCCCTGCGCCACGACGCAGGCGCGCTCGAGGACGTTCTGGAGCTCGCGGATGTTGCCGGGCCACGCATAACGCTGCATCTGCTCCATCGACGAGCGCGTCACGCCCTTCAGCGGCTTCGCCAGCTTGCGCTGGAACTGGGCGAGGAAGTGCCGCACCAGGACCGGGATGTCGCCCGGGCGCTCGCGCAGCGGCGGGACGCGGATGGGGAAGACGTTGAGGCGGTAGAAGAGGTCCGGGCGGAACCGCCCCTCCGCGACTTCCTTCTCCAGGTCGCGGTTCGTGGCCGCGATCAGCCGAACGTCCACCTTCATTGGACGCGTGCTTCCCACGCGCTCGAACTCACGCTCCTGGAGCACGCGCAGCAGCTTCACCTGGGTGTCCAGCGGGAGCTCGCCCACCTCGTCCATGAACAGCGTCCCTTTGTCCGCCAGCTCGAAGCGGCCGATGCGCTTCTGGATCGCGCCGGTGAACGCGCCCTTCTCGTGGCCGAAGAGCTCACTCTCCACGACGCCCTGCGGGATCGCGCCGCAGTTCACCTTGATCATCGGGCGGTCCTTGCGCGCGCTCGCCTCGTGTACGGCCCGGGCGATCAGCTCCTTCCCCGTGCCGGTCTCGCCGGTGAGCAGCACTGTCGTCTCCACCGCCGCCACCTGCCGCACCTTGCGGAGCACGGCCGCGAGCGTCGGCGTCTCGCCCACGATGTGCTCGAACTCGTGCTCGGCGCGGATCTCGTCCTGGAGGTACGCGTTCTCGCTCTGGAGCCGGTCCTTGTACTGCTGGAGCTCGCGGAAGAGGTAGGCGTTCTTGATCGCCATCGCCGCCTGGTCGGCGAAGACGCCGAGCATCTCGAACTCCTGCGGATCGATTCGGCGGCGGGTGGCGTACCCGATCGTGCCGAGCCGCTCGCCGCGGAAGATCAGTGGGTAGCTCGCCACCGCCACGACCCCGATGGCGCGCCAGATCTGCGCGACCAGGGGGTCCCGCATCAGCCGCTCGTTCTGCTCCCAGCCCTCGATGAGGACGGGCGTGCCCCCGCGCATCGCCTCCGCCGCCGGCATCGGCGAGTCGAGCGGAATGCGGTGGAACGGGTCGGTCCCGACCGCCGAGCCGACGCCGGCGCCCGCGACCAGGTGCAGCGCGCGCTCGGTGGTGGCCTGCTGCGTCCCCGCGTCGATGCGCTCCTGGCAGATCGCGCACTCGTGGTCGTGGAGGCACAGGAAGATCCGGGACAGCGTGGCGTCCGCCCGCTCGATGAGCGCGGTCGTGATCGACTGAAGCACGCTCCCCAGGTCCTCGGCCGTCGCCATGCGCCGAGTGATGCCGCGCAGCATCTCCAGCGGCGCCCCGGCGAGCTGCTCGTCAGGCGGCGTCGGGGGCCGCGCCGCGAAGGACAGCTCGATCTCGCGGAGGAGCTGCGGCGTGATCTCAGGAGACATGCTTTTCGACCCCGAGCCGCTGCATCCGCGAGCGGAGCGTGCTGCCGTTGACGTCGAGCAGCGCCGCCGCGCCGTCGGGGCCGTGGATCTTCCCGCCCGTCTCGGCGAGCGCCCGGCGGATGTGCGCGCGCTCGCTCTCCTCCAGCGTGAGGATGGGCTCCGCGTCGCCGCCCGCGTCGCCGCCCTCGCGCACGACGGCCGCGTCGCCCGGCGCGCGCAGTGCGTCGGTCACCCCCACCACCGGCCCGCGCGCCAGGACGCACGCCCGCTCGATCACGTTCTGGAGCTCGCGGATGTTCCCCGGCCACTCGTAGCGCTGGAGCCGCTCCAGGCTCTCGCGCGTCATCCCCTCGAGCGGCTTGCCGAGCTTGCGGCGGAAGTGCGAGAGGAAGTAGCGGACGAGGAGCGGGATGTCGCCGGGCCGCTCGCGCAGCGGCGGGACGCGGATCGGGAAGACGTTGAGCCGGTAGAACAGGTCGGCGCGGAAACGCCCTTCGGCCACTTCCTTCTCCGGCTCGCGGTTGGTCGCCGCCACGAGCCGCGCGTCCACTTTCAGCGCGCGCGTCCCGCCGACGCGCTCGAACTCCTGCTCCTGGAGGACGCGCAGCAGCTTGATCTGCGTGTCGAGGGGCAGCTCCCCCACTTCATCCATGAAGAGCGTGCCCGTGTCAGCGAGCTCGAAGCGGCCGATGCGCCGCTGGAGCGCGCCGGTGAACGCCCCGCGCTCGTGGCCGAACAGCTCGCTCTCGACGATGCCCTGCGGGATCGCGCCGCAGTTCACCTTGATCATCGGGCGGTCGCTGCGCGGGCTCAGCGCATGAATGGCGCGCGCGATCAGCTCCTTGCCCGTGCCCGTCTCGCCGGTGAGCAGCACGGTCGTGTCCACGCCCGCCACCTGCTTCACCTTGCGGAGCACCGCCTTCAGCGCCGGGCTCTGGCCAATGATCTCCTCGAACCCGCGCTCGGCGCGGATCTCCTCCTGGAGGTAGGCGTTCTCGACCTGGAGGCGGTCCTTGTACTGCTGGAGCTCGCGGAAGAGGTAGGCGCTCTTGATCGCCATCGCCGCCTGGTCGGCGAAGATCGCGAGCAGCTCGAACGCCTGCGGCTCGAAGGGCTGGCGGCCGAGGATGCCGATGACCCCGAGCAGCTCGCCGCGGAATTCGAGCGGGTAGCCGCCGATGGAGACGAAGCCGAGCTCCAGGAGACGCGCGATCTCCTCGGGCGTCAGGTCGCCCGCCACGTCTCGCATCAGGTCGTTGCTGAACCACGGCCGGCGCTCGCGTGCCACCCGCCCCGGGAGCGAGGGGATGGTGAGCGGAAGCAGGTGGTCGGGGCCCGCCGGGTCCATCACGATGCCCGAGCTGGGCGCGAGGTGGTGCAGACACTTCGCGCCTTCGGAGCGGTGGGTGCCGACGGGGCCGCGGGTGCGGCAGATGTCGCACTCGTCGTCGCCGAGATAGAGCGCGACGCGCGCGAGCGCGGCGCCGGCGTGCTCCACGAGCGCCGAGGTGATGGAACCGAGGACGACGGAGAGGTCTGGCGCCGCGGCCAGGCTGCGCGTCACCCGGCGCAGCATCTCCAGGCGGGCGCTCGGCCCCGAGGGCGTGGCCGAACCGTACGCGGTGCCCTGGGACGTCCCGAGATCGGTCGCCATGCGCGCGCCCCCCGGGTGCGAGATCTCCCAATGTCGCGACATCTCGCGATCGCACAAGTGTGATTCGCGGCAAGCCGCGGCGCGCGGGATCGGGCGCAAGTCGAGTCGCCGCAGCGGAATCAGCCGCGCGCGCACCCGCGATCGGGTGCTGGTCCCGCCGTTGCCTTCACTCCACTCCATGAACGATTCCCGCTTCGAGACCTTCGAGTCTCACGTCCACGACGCGCTGCCGACGGACGAGCGCGCGGACCGCATCGTCGCCGCGGCGCTCGCGCAGTTCGGCGAGCGCGGCTATGCCGCCGCGCGCCTGGCCGACATCGCTCGACGGGCGGGCGTGTCGGCGACGACGCTCTCGCGGCACTTCCCGTCGAAGGCGGAGCTCTTCCGCGAGGTGGTGCGCTCGACGCTGCTCGACGTCCGCGGCGCGCCGGGGATGAGCGCCGCCGAGAGCGGCGGGTCGGCGGCGGACGCGGTGCGCGCCTTCGTGCGCGACTACTGGCGCACGATGGAGCGCCCCGAGCTGATCGCGATCGTCCGGCTGGCGATCGGCGAGCTGCCGCGGTTCCCCGAGCTGGCCATGCTCCACGCGACCGAGCGGCTCGAGCGGCTGGTGCGCCTGCTGGAGCGGATCATCCGCGACGGGATCACGCGTGGCGAGCTGCGCCTGACCACCGACGCGCGCGCCGCGGCGCGGATGATCCTCGCCACCGCCGCCGCGCACGCGCTCTGGTTCGCGTACCCGACGATCTACGCCGGCGTCACCGGCGCCGACCGCGAGCGCGCGGCGGAAGCGACGATCGAGGCGCTCGTCCAGACGCTCGTCATTCGGTGACGGCGCTCGCGGTCCGATTCCGGGGAGGAAGGGCAAGGGCAACGGCAACAGCTTTGACAGGATGAACTGCGACAGGATGAACAGGATGGTGAACAGGATGCGGGCCCCGGGAGACTGCACATCCCCGGGGCCGCATCCTGTTCACCATCCTGTTCATCCTGTCGCAGTTCATCCTGTCAAAGCCGTCGCCGTCGCCGTTAGACCAGCGAACTGCTGGATCGCCGCCTCGATCTTCGCCTTCGGGACCGCGCCGACGATCTGGCCGACGGGCTTGCCCCCCTTGAAGAACATCAGCGTCGGCATCGAGCGGACGTTGAAGCGGGCCGTAGTGCGGACGTTCTGGTCGGCGTCGAGCTTCGCGATGCGGACCTTGCCGTCGTACTCCGCCGCGAGCTGCTCGAGCGCCGGCGCGATCATGCGGCAGGGACCGCACCAGGTGGCCCAGAAGTCGACCACGGTGAGTCCGGGGTGCTGCTCGACCTCCTGCGCGAAGGTCGCGTCGGTGACGTGAATGGGGTGGGACATGGGTTGGGATCTCCTGAAAGAAACGGGATGCGGGATGTGGGATGCGGGACGCGGGATGCGGTGCGAGGTCGTCATCCCGCGTCCCGCATCCCTCGTCCCTCGTCGATCGCTGCCAGCCGCTCCTCGACCCGCTGGCGGAGCTGCCGGAGCGTGCGGATCTGGACGTCGATCTTCGCCAGCTTCTCGCGGTACATCGCGGCGGTGCGGCCGCTGCAGCCGCTGTCCAGCGCGCCGCCCTCCTCCGCGCTCAGCAGGCACTCGGCGAGTGCGGTCACGTCGGCCAGGGTGAAGCCGGTCTCGAGCAGGTCGCGGATCGCCCGCACCCGCTCCACCGCCGACGGCTCGAACTCCCGGTAGCCGTTCTGCCGGCGCGTGGCGGGCAGCAGCCCGGCGCGCTCGTAGTAGCGAATGGCGCGGACGCTGACGCCCGTCCGCTCCGAGATCTCTCCGACCTGCATCGCTCGCTCCCTCTCCGGATCCGCCTGCGCACTGGCCACGAGTGCATTGTAAACCCTGACACTACTGTCAGGGTCAAGGGCGTGCGCGCCGCGCGTCCATGATCCGTCAACGAAACCGGGCGGGCGTATTGCTCCGCGCCCGCCCGGTTCGCTGTACAGCCATCGTTCGAGGCGCGTTGGGCGCATCGGTCAGGCCTCCCGGAGCTTCACCACCAGCGAAATGGCCGCGGAGAGCCGGTTCCAGTTGGCCGTCTCGGTCTCGAGCTGCCGGCGGCCGAGCCGGGTGAGCGAGTAGAACTTGGCGCGCCGGTTGTTCTCGCTCGGCCGCCACTCCGCGGTGATCCACCCTTCCCGCTCCAGCTTGTGCAGCGCCGGGTAGAGCGACCCGTCGCTGACCTGGAGGACGTCGCCCGAGACCAGGGTCAGCCGCTGGCTGATCGCCCACCCATGCATCGGCTCGATCGCCAGCATCTTGAGGATGAGGAGGTCGAGCGTCCCCTGCACGAGATCGGTCGGCTCGCTCACGCGGCTTCCTCTCGGTAAGCAAGGGGAGTAGGCACAGCTGGACCCTTGATGAATCAAGGGCCCACCACTGCTCCCCGGCCGGTCTCTGCTCGTGTCAACCCACACCTGCATAACGACTTGACGGTCTCCTTGACGGGTCGACGCGGCGCCGCGCTTAGCTTGGCCACGTCATCAGGAACCACGGCGTCCACGGCGTCCACCCCGACCTGCGACACCCGTCATATGCGATACGCAGCACGAATTCTCCGCGGCGTCCTGCCGCTGATCCATATAGTCTCGCTGCTCGCCCTCTCCCGCGCCGCTTCCGCGCAGGGCGAGCCCTCGGGTCAGTCGGCGCGCCGGCTCTCGCTCGACGAGGCGCTGCGGCTCGCCCACGCCTCCAGCGAGGCGATGGCGACGGCCCGCGCCCGGGTGGCGAACGCCGATGGCGAGCGCATCCGGGCGAAGGGCGCCCGCGCGCTCCGGCTCTCCGCGTTCTCCTCCTTCGACCGCACGCTCCGCAGCGAGTTCGACGGGCTGAGCTTCGGCGGCGCATCGGACGCGGGCGAGTCGCCGGCGGATGAGTCGGACGAGCCCGCGCTCCCGTTCGGCAGCCCGAACACTTACCGCGCCGGGCTCTCCGCCTCGCGCACCCTCTTCACGGCCGGGCGCGCTGGCGCCTTCCGGCGCGCCGCGGCGAACGGGAGCCGCGCCGCCGAGATCGCCCTCACCTCCACCCGGGCCGAGGTGACGCTCACCGTCGCCGAAGCCTACTTCGACGCCGCGCTCAGCGAGCGGCTGGTCGGCATCGTGGACACCACGCTGGCGCAGACCGAGAGCGCACTCGCCCGCGCGGCGCTGCTCCTTCAGAGCGGGCGCGGCTCCGAGTTCGACTACCTCCGCGCCAAGGTTGCTCGCGACCGGCAGCGCCCGGTGGTCATGCGGCAGCACGGCGAGCGGGACGTGGCGGTGCTGCGGCTCAAGCAGCTCATCCACGTTCCGGCGGACGAGGCGCTGGACCTGACGACGGGTCTGGACGTGGAGCCCGACGCCGTCACGATCGCGGTCCGCCCGGTCTCCTTCGCCAGGCCCGCACAGGCCGCGTCCGAGAGCTCGGCGGAGGCCGTGGCGCAGAGCGTGGCGCGGAGCGCGGCGGTGCAGGAGGCGGCGGCCCGGCTCGGTCAGCGCGAGCAGCGGCTGGCCGCGGTGCGCGCGGAGCGGTGGCCGACGCTCGCGCTCACGTCGAGCTACGAGCGGGTGGCGTACGCGCGCGGGTCGCAGCTCCCGCCGACGCGCGACTTCCGCACGAACTGGACGGTCGGTGCCCGCGTGGAGCTGCCGATCCTCACCGCCGGCCAGCGCCAGGCCGACGAGGCCGAGGGGCGCGCGAGCGTGGCCGCGGCGCGCGCCGAGCTCCAGCGCACCGAGCAGCTGGCGGCGTT
>DATFPD010000216.1:0-10165 GCA_035265005.1 Gemmatimonadaceae bacterium
GCATCTCGCATCTCGCATCTCGCATCTCGCATCTCGTACTTCGTAGCTGCCCTACCGTGCCGTCGCGGCGATTCGCTCCAGCGCCGCCACGCGCTCGGCGGTCGGCGGGTGGGTGGAGAAGAGCTTCGTGATGCCGCCGCCCTGGAACGCCGCGAGCGGGTTCACCTGCGCGAGCGGCGCCGCGGCGGGCGAGACGTGCATCGGGATGCGATGCGCGCCGGCCTCCAGGCGCTGGAGCGCGCCGGCGAGGGCGAGCGGGCGGCCGCTGATCTCGGCGCCCACCGCGTCCGCCTTGAACTCGCGCTGGCGGCTGATCGCCATCTGGATCAGCATCGCCGCGATCGGCGCGAAGATCATCATCGCGATCGCCGCGATCGGGTTGCCGCCGTCCTCGTCGTCGCTGCGGCCGCCGAAGATGAACGCGAAGTGCGCCAGGTTGCTGATCGCGCCGGCCATCGTCGCGGTGATGGTCTGGAGCAGCATGTCGCGGTTCTTGATGTGCGCCAGCTCGTGCGCGATCACCCCCTCGAGCTGCTCGCGCGTGAGGGCGCCCATGATCCCCTCGGTCACGCAGACCACCGCGTGCTCCGGATTGCGCCCGGTCGCGAACGCGTTCGGCTGCGCGTGCGGGGCGATGGCGACCGTCGGCATCGGCAGGCCCGCGCGCTGCCGCAGCCGGTCCACCATCTGATAGAGCTCCGGCGCCTCCCCCTCGGTGATGACCCGCGCGCCGTACATGCGCAGGACCATCGTCGAGGAGCTCCAGTACATGACGACGTTCATGATCCCGGCGAAGGCGAGCGCCATCATCATGCCGCTCTGCCCGCCCACGGCGCCGCCGATCCCCATGAAGAGGGCGGTCATGCCGGCCATCAGGGCGAATACCTTGACGTTGTTCATCTGCGTGTCTCCGCGGTCCTCAGCGCTGGTGTGAGCTTCTGCACCGGCTCCGGACGCACGAAAGGCGAGCCCCTCGCGCGCCGGTCCCCGCGCCGTGCCCGCGCGTGGGATCCGAACATGCGAAAGTCTCGCCTGACCGCTCCCCTGGTCCGGCCGGACCGTGCCCGCGGGCCTTCGCTGCGCCCGCGAACAGTCTTGACGATCCGGCCGCGCGGGCACCGTCGTTCCGCCCGCGTAGCTACTCCCCTTCGATAGCAGTACGCTACCTAGAACACCGCGGATACTCAAGGGTTCCGCGCGCTTGCCCCGGGCGGGGCGCGCGGGTTTTCTTCGACTGCGCGCCGCTCGGCCCGACGGCGCACCATCCCCTCACCGGAGAGCCCTGCCGTGCCGCTGCCACTGACTCGCTCGTCGGCTCCGCTCGCGATCCCGGCTGCCCTCCTCCTCCTGCTTGCCGCGGCCGCGTCGCCGCCACCGCCCGACGGGCCGCGCGTGGTCGTCGACACCGGAACGCTCGAGGGCGTGACCGACTCGGCCACCGGCGTGCTGGTCTTCCGCGGCATCCCGTACGCGGCGCCGCCCGTCGGCAACCTGCGCTGGCGGCCGCCGCAGCCGGCGCCGCGGTGGAGCGGC
Source organism: Gemmatimonadaceae bacterium (assembly GCA_035265005.1). GTDB lineage: Bacteria > Gemmatimonadota > Gemmatimonadetes > Gemmatimonadales > Gemmatimonadaceae > DATFPD01. The sequence goes on from DATFPD010000216.1 coordinate 1,534, forward strand.
GTGCGGCGCGCGGACCAGCTGGGCAAGAACTGCATGCAGACGCAGATCTACGGCGACATCGACCCGTTCGCGGCCGGTGTCTCCGAGGACTGCCTCTACCTCAACGTCTGGACGACCGAGCTCGGCGCGCCGGCGGCGAAGCCGGTCGCCGGGAGCACCCGCGCCGCCCGCGCCCGCGCGGCCGCCGCGGCCGCCGCGCGCCCGGCGGGGCGCCCGGTGCTGGTGTGGATCCACGGCGGCGGCTTCCGCGCCGGCTTCGGCGGCGAGGAGCGCCACCACGGCGCCCGCCTGGCCCAGAAGGGCGCCGTGGTCGTCACCCTCAACTACCGGCTCGGCGCGTTAGGCTTTCTCGCCCACCCGTCGCTCGCCGCCGAGTCGCCGCGCCGCGCGTCGGGGAACTACGCGCTGCTCGACCAGATCGCGGCGCTGCGGTGGGTGAAGCGCAACATCGCCCGCTTCGGCGGCGACCCGCAGCGCGTGACGATCTTCGGCGAGTCGGCCGGCGGGATGAGCGTCGGCGCGCTGATCGCGTCGCCGCTGGCGGCGGGACTCTTCCACCGCGCGATCATGGAGAGCGGCACCGGGATCGGGCTCGGCGTCCAGCGGCGCGATTCCGCCAGCGCGGCCGGCGTGCGCTTCGCGGCGATGCTCGGCGTGCAGGGCACCGGGCGCGACGCCGCCGCGCGGCTGCGCGCCGTGCGCGCGGAGAGCCTGCTCGTCGCGACGGACTCGGCCGCGCGCACCATGGGGCTCCCCTTCATGCCGGTCGTGGACGGCTGGGTGCTCCCGCGCCCGGTCGACTCCGCGGTCGCCCGCGGTGCGGCGAACGCGGTCCCGGTGATCGTCGGCAGCAACGCCGACGAGCCGGACGTGGTCTTCGGCGCGCCGTCGCGCTCCCTGGCGCGGCTCGTCGCCGCGCGCGGCGGGCGCGCGTACGTCTACCAGTTCACGCGCGCGGGCGAGGACAGCGTGAGCCGCAAGCGCGGCGCGTACCACAGCGCCGAGATCACCTTCGTCTTCGGCCGCCCGCGCCCGCTGCTCGACGTGGCCGGCCGCGCCGCCTACGACTCGACGCTCGCCGAGGCGATGAGCGACTACTGGGTCGCCTTCGCCACCAGCGGCGACCCGAACGGCCCGCCGGCCGCCGGCCGCTGGCCCCGCTGGCCCGCCTACACCGCCGCCGGCGACTCGACGATGGAGCTCGGCGCCGAGATCGCGCCGCGCGTCGGCGTCAGGCGGACGGTGTACGACTCGCTGGACGCGATCGGGAGGGCGAGGGGAGAGGTCAGACCGTGATGAGTGCTGCGCGCAGCACTCACTCTCTCCATCTATACCCGTCCCGCCCCAGCAGCTCGTCCGACTCCGCCGGGCCCCAGGAGCCGGCGGCGTAGGTCGGCATCTTGGCGGGCGGGTTCGACTCCCAGAACTCGATCAGCGGGTCGATGAGCTGCCAGGCGGCTTCGACCTCGTCGCTGCGCGTGAACAGCGTCGCGTCGCCGATCATGACGTCGAGGAGCAGCGTCTCGTAGGCCGGGGCCACGGTCTCGCCGAACGCCTCCGAGTAGGTGAAGTCCATCTCCACCGACGTGATCTCTCGGGTCGGCGTCAGCTCGTGCACCGCGCCGGGGACCTTCACCTGGAAGCGGAGCGAGATGCCGTCGTTCGGCTGCACGCGCACGACCAGCACGTTCGGCTGCATGTGCCGGGTGTGCTCGGGGCTGCCGAACATGAGGTGCGGCGCCTCCTTGAACTGGACGGCGATCTCGGAGGTGCGCCGCGCCAGGCGCTTGCCCGACCGCAGGTAGAACGGCACGCCGTTCCACCGCCAGTTGTCGACGTGCAGGCGCACCGCCGCGTAGGTCGGCGTGTTCGACTGGGCGTTGACGTCCTTCTCCTGGCGGTAGCCGGGCACCGGCGCCCCGCCGTTCATCGCGCCGGGCGCGTACTGCGCCCGCACCGCGGCGTCGGGGATCGCCTCGGGGGTCAGCCAGCGGATCGAGCGCAGCACCTTCACCTTCTCGTCGCGCACGGCGTCGGCGCTCATCGTCACCGGCGGCTCCATCGCGGTGAGGGTCAGGAGCTGGAGGAGGTGGTTCTGGAACATGTCGCGGACGACGCCGGCCTCCTCGTAGTACTTCCCGCGCGTCTCCACGCCGACCGTCTCGGCGGCCGTGATCTGCACGTGCGCGATGTTCTGCCGATTCCAGAGCGGCTCGAAGATCGCGTTGGCGAACCGGAAGACGAGGATGTTCTGGACGGTCTCCTTGCCCAGGTAGTGGTCGATGCGGAAGACCTGGGACTCGTCGAACAGCCCGAGCACGAGCGCGTTGAGCTCCCGCGCCGTGGCCAGGCTGCGCCCGAACGGCTTCTCGACGACGACGCGGGCCCACGGGCGCTCGTCGGAGGCTTCCGCCCGCGGCGCGAGGCCGCTCGCCGAGATGTTGCGGACGATCGCCGAGAAGGCGCTCGGCGGCACCGCGAGGTAGAAGAAGCGATTCCGCTCGCTCTCCCGCACCGGCGCCTCCAGCTCGCAGAGGCGGCGCTCCAGCGCGCTCGCGGCCTCGGGGCGGGCCAGGTCGCAGCAGACGTAGTAGAGTCGCGGCTCCAGCCACTGCCAGACGGCGTCGTCGACCCCGCGGATCTCGTCCGACTTCTCCAGCGCCTCGCGCATCTGGACGCGGAAGGTGGCGTCGTCGCCGCTGTCGCGCGCCACGCCGAGGATGCGGAAGTTCCGGTTCAGCAGCTCGTCCTTCGCCAGCTGGTAGAGCGCCGGCAGCAGCTTGCGCCGCGCCAGGTCGCCGAGGGCGCCGATGATGACCGCGGTGCAGGGGTCGCCGCAGCGCCGCTCCTGCGCCAGCGGCGGCGCGCACTCGTGCGCCCGCAGCACGACCGACGGTCGCTCCGACGCGCCGGAGGACGGCCTGGTTGGAATCGTGGGAGCACTCATCTCAATGACTCAGGTGTTGGGAAGGGGCCGCGGATCGACACGGATGAACACGGATTGGTCTAATCTGTGTTCATCCGTGTCGATCCGTGGCCGTTTCATCCGTCGGTCCCCGACTTACGAACCGCGTGCCCGCCGAATTCGTTTCGGAGCGCGGCGATGACCTTGGCGCCAAAGGAGTCCGCCTGGCGCGAGCGGAAGCGGGCGAGCAGGGAGAGCGTGATCACCGGCGCCGGCACGTTCAGGTCGATCGCCTCCTGCACCGTCCACCGCCCCTCGCCCGAGTCCTCCACGTAACCGCGCAGCGCCGACAGCTCGGCGTCCTTCTCGAACGCGCGCACCGCGAGCTCGTTGAGCCACGAGCGCACCACGCTGCCGTGGTTCCACAGCTCGGCGATCTTCGCGAGGTCGAGGCCGAACTCCTCCTTCGCGTGGAGCAGCTCGTACCCCTCGGCGTAGGCCTGGAGCATCCCGTACTCGATCCCGTTATGCACCATCTTCACGAAGTGGCCGGCGCCGGTCGGCCCCACGTGGGCGTAGCCGCCGGCCTGCGCCAGGGCGTGGAAGACCGGCTCGCAGGTCGCCACCGCCTCGCGCTCGCCGCCCACCATCAGGCAGTAGCCGTTCTCGAGCCCCCAGATCCCGCCGCTGGTGCCGCAGTCCACGAAGTGCAGCCCCTTCTCGCGCGCCCGCTCGCCGCGGCGGATCGTCTCGCGGTAGTTCGAGTTCCCGCCGTCGATGATGATGTCGCCGGGCGGGGAGCAGGGGAGGAGCTCGTCGAGCGTGTCGTCCACCGGCTTGCCGGCGGGGACCATGATCCAGATGACGCGCGGCGGCTTCAGCTTCGCGCACATGTCGGCGAGGTTGTTCGCCGGCGTGGCGCCCTTCGCCGCGTACTTGTCGACGGCCTCGCGGCTGCGGTCGAACACGACGACGGAGTGGCCGTTGCGCAGCAGCCGCTCGGTCATGTTGCCGCCCATCCGGCCGAGGCCGATCATGGCGAGTTGCATGGAGTGTACAGTTCGTGTGTGAGGTTGGTCGTGTCAGCGTTGCGAGTTGCGAGATGCGAGTTGCGAGTTGCGAGAAGGACCGCGGGAAGCTCCTCGGTGCCTCCCGAGGCACTTCTCGCAACTCGCATCTCGCAACTCGCAATGTCATTTCTCCAACAGGACTGCCCTCGCCGGGGCGCCGTCGATCCCGACGACCCTGAGCGGGAGGCAGATGAGATCGTACTCGCCCGCGCGCACGCCGGCGAGGCTCAAGCCCTCGATGATCACCACGCGCTTGCCGAGCAGCGTGAGGTGCGTGCCGGCCTGGCCCGAGTGGAACTGCTCGATCGACAGGTAGTCCACGCCCACCAGCTCGGTGCCGCGCGCCACCAGCCATTCGGCGGCGTCCGGGGCGACGAAGGTGTAGTCGCCGACGAACTCGGGGCGCGACTGGAGCGCCGAGTTGCGCGTCTTGAACAGCACGCGCGTGTGCCGGCCGATCTCCGCGGCGCGCGCCTCGAGATGCGCGCGCGTGATGCCGCGCACGTCGTCGCCGAACTCCAGCAGCACCGCGGGACCGATGAGCCGCTCCAGCGGCAGCTCGTCCACCGTCTGCCCGTCGTCGTAGAAGTGCTTGGCGGCGTCGACGTGCGTGCCGGTGTGGGCGCCGAAGGAGATCCCCGAGACGTTCGAGCGCGCGCCCGTCGGGATCCCCTTCTCCAGCCAGACCCGGATCGGCGGGTTCCCGGGGTAGACGACGCCGCCGGTGACGATGGGGATGGAGACGTCGTGGATGAGCATGCGGGACGCGGGACGCGGGAGGCGGGATGTCGGGAGCAGGTAGATGAAGAGAGAACGCTTCCGGACGGAAGGGGTGTTCCTCAGGAGTGTGGCTCGTCTCCCGCGTCCCGCATCCCGCGTCCCGCCTCCTGCACTCGCTTCTCCACCTCCTCCCGCACCGCTCGCAGGTGTCTCGGCCACACGTGCCGAGCGAGCTCGAAGAAGGTCGTGCGCGCGGCCGGCTCGGCGGCGAGGAATTCCGAGAGGCGCCGGTGCCCTTTGCGCGTGTTGCAGGGGGCACACGCCGTCACTAGGTTGCCCCCCGAGTGGTCACCCCCGCGCACTCGCGCCTGCACGTGGTCCACCGTCAGCTCCTCCGGCGGACGGACCTCCCCGCAGTACACGCACCGGTAGCCGTCGCGCGCGAAGACGGCCTCACGCTTCGAGGACGTCGATGAAGAATCCCCTCGACCCGCGCCGGATGATGCTCGGGGCGGCGAAGCGGCTGTTTCTCGATCCGCTCGACCCCGACGCTCCCGCGGCTCCCGATCCGAACGACGAGCCACCGCGCCTCACCCCCAAAGCTCTAGGGAAGACTCGCACCATGTCACGCTCCCGCGACCGCATCCTCGCCAACCTCGACGACATGTACCGCGAAGCGTTCGAGCGCGCCAAGGCCAACGGCGACAACGGCCAGATGGTCACGCTCGACTTCGCGTACCGCCGGGAGCAGCTCTACTTCGAGATCCTGCTCGACGTGCGGGACGCGATCGAGAAGATCAAGTAGAGAATAACTGCTCGCGGAAGTCTTCAGGCCGCGAGCCTGAACTTCCTCGCCTGCTCTTCGAACGCGGCCGCGATGCCGGCGAGGCGGTCCGTCGTGGCCGCGACCTCCTGCATCGAGGCGCTGATCTGCTCCAGCGCGGCAGAGGCGCCCTCCGTGGTCGCGGCGTTCCTTTCGGAGCGCGCCACGATGCCCTGCACCGCGTCCTCGCCGTCGCCACCGCTGTCCAGCCCGGCGAGCGCGCTGCGACAGCGGGTGGCGATCCCGCCGACGGCGCTCGTGTCACAGACTATCGATGGACGGCGTCGTTACGCGCCGACCGCTTTCCGCAGGCCGGGCCCAGCGCTCTTCCGGGCGCTCGCGTAGCTTGGTGACGCTCCCCGCACGGAAACCCGACCGCGTCATTCGCAGACCCCATGCGCCAACATATCTGGCCCACCCTTCTCGCCGCGGCGCTGATCGCGGCGCCGATGTCGATCGCGAGCGCTACCCAGGTCCCGTCGCTGTCCGCCGAGCAGACGCGAGACACGCTGCGCGGGCGGGTGCTCGACGCGGGCTCCGGGCAGCCGATTGAGGGCGCGCAGGTCGTCGTCATCGGGACCACGCTGCATGCGTTCTCCGGGCCGGACGGACGGTTCGCGATTGCAGACGCGCCGACCGGAAGTGTGAGGCTGCTCGTACAGCGCATCGGCTACACACGGCGGGAATTCGTCGTCCAGGACCGAGCGGGCGTCGAGTTCAGGATCGAGCCGGCCCGTCATGACTACGGCCCGGACCTCGTCCGGATCGTCGAGCCGGTGGGCCTCGAGCGCGTGGTCGTCACCGCCACCCGCCGCGACACGCGCCTGCTCGACTCTCCGCTCTCCGCCTCGATCGTGGACGAGGACGAGCTGCGCCGCGAGCACGACGTCTCGCTGGGGCAGATGCTCGCGCGGCGCGTGCCCGGCGTGCGCAGCCTGAGCACCGGCGAGCAGACCGGAAAGCCCGTGGTGCGCGGACTCGCGGGCGCGCGCGTGCTGGTGCTCGACGATGGGCTGCGGCTCGAGGACTACTCCTGGAGCGAGGAGGATGCGCCGTCGCTCGACGCGCGGCTCGTCGACCGCGTCGAGGTCAACCGCGGGCCAGCCAGCGTGCTCTACGGCTCGGACGCCATCGGCGGCGTGATCAACGCCGTCGCGCGCGACCTCCCCGACGCGCGCGGGCGCGGCTCGTTCACCCGCGGCGAGGTGGAGCTGTACGGCGCATCGAACAACGCCGAGGTGGGGACGGCGCTCGTCGGCGAGCACGCACGCGGGGCGTTAGGCATGCGGGGGGCCGTCGTCGCCCGGATCGGGCAGGACGTGCACACCCCGGCCGGCGAGATCCGCAACACCGGCTTCGGCGCGGTGAGCGGCGAGGCCGCGGTAGGGCTCCGCTCGCGCACCGGCAGCCGCGCCGAGCTCCGCTACGCCCGCTACGGCGGCGAGTTCAAGCTGCTGGAGGCGAACGGCCCGCCGCCGGGGGAGGAGGCGGAGGAGGAAGGGCCCGAGCGCAAGATGAGCGACGACCGCATCCAGCTCACCGCGTCCACGGTCCGCGGCCGCGCGACCTACGAGGCGAAGGCGCAGTGGCAGCGCCACTGGCTCGCCGAGCTCTCGGACGACCTGAGCGGCGGGCAGAAGATCGAGACGATCGTCTTCGACCTCCTGCTCAACACGCTCACCACCGACCTGATGGCGCATCACTCGCTGCTCGGCGGCGGCGTGAACGGCACGGTGGGGGTGTCCGGGCTCTACCAGAACAACGACTCGCGCGGACGCATCGCTCTCGTCCCGGACGCGCGCACCACCGGCGCGGCGGCCTTCGCCTTCGAGCGGCTCTCCCTGGGAGACCGCTGGAACGCTCTCGCCGGCGCCCGGGTGGACCGCCGCGGCATCGACGCCGACGCGAACGCCTCGCTCGCGCTCTCCGGGCAGACGCGCGACTACACGACCGTCACCGGCGACGTCGGGCTCGTCTTCGAGCCGGTGTCGGCGCTGGCGTTCGCCGCGAACGTCGGGCGCGCGTGGCGGGCGCCGAACCTCTTCGAGCTCTTCGCCAACGGACCGCGGCTGGGCGAGGCGCGCTACGACATCGGCCGCTCCGACCTGCGCCCAGAGACCAGCCTGAACGTGGACGGCAGCGTCCGCTGGCAGCTCTTCGGCGGTCTGCGCGGCGAGCTGACCGGCTTCCGCAACGTGGTGGACGACTTCATCTACGTCGCGCCGACCGACGAGTTCAGGTCGCCGTCGCCGGAGTCTTCGCTGATGCTCCGCGTCTACCGCTACGGCCAGGCGCCCGCCGAGCTGGTAGGCGGCGAGGCGCTGGTGGAGGCCGAGCCGATCGGCCCGCGGCTCCTGCTCCGCGCCCGCTACGACGCCGTGCGCGGCCGCGACCGCGACACGCACGTGAAGCTCCCGCTCATGCCGCCCCCGCGCGCCGGGCTGGAGGGTGAGCTCCGCGCCACTCCCGCGCGCTGGGTCCGCCGCGCCTACCTGAGCGCCGAAGGTGAGCGTGTGGCCGCTGCGCACGAGACCGTCACGGCCGAGCCCGCCTCCGGCTCCAGCAGCGCCTACGGCCTCGACACGCCGGCCTACACCCTCCTGCACCTGGGCGCCGGCGTCGAGCGCACGGTCGGCCGCCGCGCCCTGCGCCTCGACCTCCGGGTGCGCAACGCCACCGACGCCCGCTACCGCAGCTTCCTCAATCGCTACAAGGAGTTCGCCCTCGACCCCGGGCGGAGCGTGATCGTGCGGATGGGGATGGACCTGTAACGGCCCAGTTCCTGCCTTTCTTCTCCACTCCACACGGCTGATCTGCCGCGGGTGGGGCGTACGGGTGTGACGAACCCCGGCGGTGACTCGAGGAGGAGTTGACGTTATGCGCTTGGCGCCTGGACGGAGCTCGAACGTAGAGGATCGACGCGGGATGGGGATGGGCGGCGGGCTGGGGATCGGGGGCGGTCTCCTGGGTCTCATTCTCGCCCTGATCTTCGGTGGTGACATCTTCGGCGGCGGGGGTGGCGGCGGCGCGCCACAGACCACGCAGACCACGGCCAACGGCACGGTGGCGGAGTCGGCCGAGGAGACGAAGCTGCGCGAGACCGCGCACGCGGTG
>DATFPD010000217.1:0-14315 GCA_035265005.1 Gemmatimonadaceae bacterium
CGAGAAAGAGCCAGCCGAACTCCCCGTCCGGCTCGTCGAGGGAGCCGTAGTAGCGCACGGTCGGGACGCCGACGGCCAGCAGGACGCGCTCGTAGAGCGTGCGCTCGTGGAGGATCCGCGCCCGCGAGCTCCGCTTGGCGATGACGTCGGTCCCGGCGGGCCCGGCGGCGGCAAGCCGATACACCAGCGCCTTCTCCTTCCGCTGGAGCCTCGTCACGGCGGCCGGCGCCGGCCGGTCGGGCCCGAACTCCGCCCACGCCCGGGCGGCGGCGGCGTGGCCCTGCGGTGTCTGGACGGCCATACCGTTAGGCATCGGCGCCCAGCGCCCCCAGCGCGCGCGCGCGCTGCTCCACCCGCGCGACGGTCTCGGCCACCTTCCCCTCGGAGGCGCCCCGCTGGCGGGCCCGGCTCAGCAGGTTCACCTCGATGAAGAGGCGGAAGCAGTCCACGGCCTGTCGCAGCTCCTCCCGCTCGGGAACGGCCAGGCCCTGCGCCAGCGCCGCCCCACGATACGCCTCGATCAGGCGGTCCAGCTCGGGCGGCGCGAAGCCGTCCGTCAGCAGCGCGAGGTCGTACAGGCCGGAACCCACGGCCGCCTGCTCCCAGTCCACCGGACAGATGCGCGCCGGCGCGGAGTCGGCCGCCACGAGGACGTTGCAGGGACGGAAGTGTCCGTGCACCAGCGTGCGCGGCGGCCGCGCCATGACCGCGGCCGCCCGCTCGTAGCGGCCCATGGCCTTCGCGAACCGCCCCGCCAGTGGCGCCGAGACTCGGCACACCTCACGCGCGGCGCACTCCGCCTTCAGTCGAAAGAATTCGGCGTCGTGTCGTTCGAGGGAGTCGCACCCACGCAACCGCGCCTCGAGCCGCGCGAAGTGTCCGTGCATCCGCCCGAGCCACGCCGCCGCCATGATCCAGTACTCGAGCGCACACGAGCGCAGCTCCGACCCGCGCACGAACTCGAGCAGGAGCCAGAACCGTCCGCGGCGCTCGTCCCAGACGGACCCGTAGTAGCTCGCGGTCCCCAGCTTCGCGTCCGCGAGGAGATCGCGATACACGGCGCGCTCGCGGTCGCGTCGGCCGGTCGGGTCGTCTTTCGGGAATCCGCTGGCGCCGAAGTTCTTCAGGAAGAGCGTCAGCTCCTCGCCCCCCGCCAGCCGGACGGTGATGACCTCGGCGTCGTACGAGCTCGCGAACGCGGAGCGCTCGCGGCGCACGTCGGCGGCCGCCAGCGCCTCGCTCCCCAGCGCGCCCGCCAGGCACCGCCGCAGGGCGTCCTCGTCCGCGCGCGTGCGGGTGGCCGCGACCGCCGCCGCGGCGCTCACGGCCCGACCTCGCTCGGCCCGGCGCCCGCGCTCGCCAGCTCGGGCTCGCGCGACGTCACGCCGGTGAGGCGCCCGCGCGCCAGGTGCAGCAGCATGTCGCAGCCCGTCAGCGTGGCCACGCGGTGGGCGATCATGAACGTGGTGCGGCCGCGCGCCAGCCGCTCCATCGCGTCCATGATCGCGTCCTCGGTCTTCGAGTCGACCGAGCTGGTCGGCTCGTCGAGGACGAGGATGGGCGCGTCCTTGAGGAACGCGCGGGCGAGCGAGATCCGCTGGCGCTCGCCGCCCGAGAGGCGCATGCCCCGCTCGCCGACGAGCGTCTCGTAGCCCTGCGGCAGGCCGACGATGAAGTCGTCCGCGTTCGCCGCCGCCGCCGCCTTCACGACCTCCTCGCGGCTCGCGCCGGGGCGGGCGTAGGCGATGTTCTCGGCGATGCTGGCCGAGAAGAGCACGGGCTCCTGGAGCACGATCGCGAACTGGTTCCGGAGGTCGGCCAGCTTGTAGAGGCGCAGGTCGACGCCGTCGAGCAGGATCTCGCCCCCGGTCGGGTCGTAGAAGCGCGTGAGCAGGCTGACGAGCGTCGTCTTGCCGGCGCCGGTCGCGCCGACGATCCCCACGCGCGTGCCCGGGCCGACGTCGAACGAGACGTCGTGCAGTACCGGGCGCTCGTTGCCGTAGGCGAACGAGACGCCCCGGAAGGCGACCGTCCCTGCAGCGCGCGGCAGCGGCCGGGCGTTCGGCCGCTCGGCGACGTCCGGGGCCTCGTCGAGCAGCGACAGCGCCCGCTCGGCGCTCGCCATGTGGGTCTGGAGGCTCGCCGTCTTCCGGCCGATCGTCGCCACGGGCCCGTAGAGCTGCGCGAGGTAGCCCATCACCAGGAGCAGCTCGCCCAGCGTCAGCGCCCCCGACTGGACGTGCCGGGCGCCGATCAGCAGGGTGGCGGCGGTCCCGACCGCGGTCGTGATCCGCGTGATCAGCCCCACCCGGCCTTCCGCGTACGCCATCCGCAGGCGGGCGCGCACGCCCTCGCCGGAGCGGTGGACGAAGCTCTGCGCCTGCCGGTCCTCCTGCCCGAACGCCTTGACGACGCGGACCGCACCTAACGTTTCCTGGACGAGCGACAGCGTGGCGCTCTCGAGCCGCTTGACCTCGCGCGACCGCCTGCGGAGCCGGATCCGGTACACCCGCGCGACCGCGAAGTGGACCGGCGCGGCCGCGGCCGCGACCAGCGCCAGCTGCCCGTCGATCCGGGCGATGACGGCCAGCATCGCGACGAAGGCCGCCGCCGACGCGACGAAGGGGATCACCCCGTCGATCGCGATGAACTGGATGGAGGCGGCGTCGCTCTGGATGCGGTAGATCGAGTCGGCCGTCCCGCGCGTGTCGTGGTACGCGAGCGAGAGGCGCTGCACGTGGCGGAAGAGCTGCGCCCGGAAGCTCAGGACGAGCTTCTCCCCGGTGTACGCGCGCAGCAACGCGCTCGCGAGGTCCTGGAGCTGGCTCGCCAGTGCGACGGCGACCACCAGCCCGGCGGCGAGCACCAGAATGGCCGGGCGCGAGCGCGTGAGGGCGTCCGGCATCAACGCGCGAAGCGCGCCCGGCACGGGCTGCGAGCCCAGGCCGCTGTCGACCGCGATCTTGAGCGGCAGCGGCGCCAGCAGCGCGAGCGGCGACGACAGCAGGCTGACCAGGAACAGCGCGCCGATGTGCGCCCAGTACGGGCGCGCCTGCGCGAGCAGCCGCCGGAACAGTACGGCGTCCGAGTAGCGCCGGTCGCCGGTCGGCCTATCGGCGGTCGGCCTATCGGCGGTCGGCCTATCGGCGGTCGGCCTATCGGCGGTCACGGTCGGCCCCCGCCGTGATGCCCACCTCGCCCAGCGCGCGGACGACGGCGCTCATGGCGCTCCCGCACTCGTAGAGCGCGCGGAGCGCGACCAGTCCCGCCGCCGAGGCGAGGACGGCGCTCACCCCCCACGCCGCGTCGGCCGCCGCGCCGGCGGCGAGCGTGCCGAGCGCCGCGACGCTCACGAGCGCCCCGCCGGAGCAGCGCGGCCACGAGCGCACGCGCGTGAACTGCCGCCCCTGGCCGTGCTCCTCCACCGTCATCAGCGTGCGCACGATGCCGAGCGTGCCGCCGCGCACCTCCAGGTCCCACCGGTCGTACTCGCCCCCGCGCCGCGTCGCCGCGCGCTGCGCCAGCAGCGCCGCCTCGATCGCGTGCAGGCGCGCGTCGAACGCCTTCCACTGCTCGCCCCAGTGCGTCGCCGTCCGGGGCGTCGGCAGCACGATCCCGCGCACCCGGCGCCGCCACGGCGTCAGCCCCTCGCGGAGTCGCCCGGCGAGCCGGGCCAGCGGCTGGAGCAGGTGGAGCAGCGCCGTCAGCCCGTAGCGCTTCAGGCGCTCGCCGCGCGAGCGCGGTGCGCTGGGGAAGGGCGACGAGACCGCGCTCAGCGTGGCGTGGGCCACGAGCGCCCCGAGCAGGATGGCGAGCAGCGGCACGTCGAGGAGCAGCGGGCGCCAGAGCGCGCCCAGGCAGGCGAGCACCGCGGCGCCGAGGAGGACGAGGTACCACTCGGGCATCATGACCAGCGCGCGCATTGCACTCGGCGCCGGCTGGTAGAGCGACTGGAAGAGCGCGCTGCCCCAGGTGCCGTGGTAGATGCGCGTGCTGCGCAGGCTGATCATCTGCGTCAGGTAGCTGGCGTAGATCCGCCCGGCCCACGCGAGGTGCCCCATCGAGTTGTACTTCTCCGGCCACTTCCGCTCGAGCATCGCCTCGGCGCGGCCGTACCCGCGCTGCTGCCGCCAGTACGCCCGCACGGTGTTCCGCCGATGGTGCCAGACCACGGCCGCCGGGCTGAAGCCGAGCGTCCACCCGCGCTCGCGCAGGCGCCAGCACACGTCGACGTCGTCGCCGGCCACGTGGAACTGCGGGTCGAAGCCGCCGATCGCCTCGAGCGCGGCCTTGCGGAACGCCGAATTGCACCCGGGGATGTGCTCCGCCTCGTCGTCCGACAGCAGCACGTGGATGGGGCCGCCGGGCGCGTTGGCCACGCAGTCGGCGGTCGCCCCGTCGTCAGGCAGCGGGATGTTCGGCCCGCCCACCCCGACGACCGGCGACTTCAGGAACGCCTGCGCGAGGTAGGTGAGCCAGTGCGGGTCGGGGAAGGCGTCGTCGTCCACGTAGGCGACGATCTCGCCCGTCGCCGCCTCGAGCCCGGTGTTGCGCGCCGAGCTGAGCCCGCGGTTCTCGGTCCGGATCAGCCGGACGTCGTACTCACCGGCGATGCGCGCGCTCTCGTCGCTCGACGAGCCGTCGTCGACGACGATCACCTCGTAGTCGGGGTACTCCAGCCGGCCCAGCGCCTGAAGGCACTGCCGGATCGTCCGGTGCCCGTTGTAGGTGCAGACGACGACCGAGATCCGCGGGAGCGACGTGGCACGCGGGAGCGGCAGGTCGCCGAACGCCCGCGAGACCGCCTCGAGCGCCGGCTTCGGGGTCCGGTCGCGGCGCGTCAGGCCGAAGTCCCAGTCCACGATGTCCTGTCCGCCGCAATGCCACTCGTCGGTCCAGGCGAACACGAACGCGCCGGCGCAGCCGCTCGCGAAGGCGGTGCGCACCTGCCAGTCGAGGATGGACGCTTGCGTGTCCTCGCCGTGCCCGCGGCTGTCGAGCCCGATCTCGCCCATGAGCAGCGGCCGGTCGCCGGCGAGGTTGTGCAGCCGCGCGAGGTAGCTCTCGAGCTTCGGCTGCGACTCGAGGTAGACGTTGAAGCAGACGAGGTCGAGGAAGGGGAGGCGCAGGTACTCGGTCGACGGGTAGTTCACGTAGGTGACCAGCCCCTCCGGGTCCTCCGCCTTCACCGCGTGGTACAGGCGCTCCAGGAACTGCTCGACCCGGCGGTGGCCGAGCCAGCGGGCGATCAGCGCCGGAATCTCGTTGGCGATCGCGTAGCAGAGCACCGCCGGGTGACCGGCGCACGCCCGGACTCCCTCGCGCACCTCGCGCACGATCGCGTCGGCGCGCCCCGGCTCGTCGAGGAAGGCCGTGTTCTGCCCCCACCACATGCCCACCATCACCCGCAGGCCGTGCCGCTCGGCGGCGTCCAGCAGCCAGCGGGGCGGCAGGGTGTAGGTGCGCACGGCGTTCATGCCGTGCGCCGCGATCGCCGCGAAGTCCCGCTCGACGGCGTCGCGATGGTACGTCTCGGTGCCGTCGGCGGTGGGGCAGAACGTGCCGTAGGTCGTGCCGCGGACGTACAGCTTCGTGTCGCCGGCGAACAGGAACTTGCCGCTCGCCCGGGGGCGTGGCCGCGGCAAAGCGACGGTGCCGCCCGCGGGCGCGACAGGGCACGCGTCCGGGGACGCGTCCGGGGACGCGATTGGCTGACAGTCGGTCGCGCGCGGGGCGGTGAGCCCGGCGCCAACCACGTTCGGATGTGTGAGAAGCACCGTCCCTCTCCGGGTGCAGCACTGCGAGTGGTCTGGATCGCTGCCTGACGCTGTCGCCTCCGCCCTCTGAGCAACCTTCCGGGGGCCATCCCCCCGTGTTCAGAGGAGCGGACGCGTATTTCGGAGAGGGACCACGGGGCTCATCCTCCGTCCGGAAAAAACCCCGACGCGTAGGGGGGGGGGTTGTTACCGTCGAGTAACAGGAACGTCGCGGGTCGGTAACTGGCAGCGCCGATGATGCACACATCTGTCACAATGTGCATGGGCAGTTTCCTCCTAGATCTGCGCCGTTGCGCGATGTGTCCTGAGGCACACGGAGCCGGGGCGGGGCGAGAGACGAGGAGCGAGATGCGAGTCCGGCCCCGGGATGCAGTGATCTCCCGGGGCCGGACTCGCATCTCGCTCCTCGTCTCTCGCCCCGCGGCCGCTACTCCCCCCGCAGCACCTGCACCAGATCCAGCCTAACGACCCCCCGCGCCGGCAGCAGCGAGGCCGCCATCCCCGCGAGGCCGAGCGCCGCCGCCACCGCCGCGTACACGCGCCAGTCCCAGGGGCCCACCCCGAACAGGAACGCCGACATCGCCGGCGCTACCAGCGCGGCGAGCGCGAGCCCGAACGCGAGCACCGCCAGCGCGGCGAGCCCCGGGTTGCCGGTGAGGAAGCGCAGCGCCTGGCGGAGGTCGTGGCGGAGGGAGTCCATGAAGGGACGCGGGATGCGGGACGGGGGATGCGGGAGATCGACTTCTGCCGGTACGTGGCCGGCTGACATGCGGTGTCAGAGCGAGTACAATGCACGCTGACTCACCACTCCGCATCCCCGCATCCCCATCCCGCATCCCTCTCTCATGCGCTACCGCACCTTCGGCCGCCTCGGGTGGCCGGTCTCGGAAGTTGGCTACGGAATGTGGGGGATGGCCGGCTGGACCGGGTCGGAGGACGAGCAGTCGCGCGCCGCGCTGCGCGAGGCGGTCGCGCTGGGCTGCAACTTCTTCGACACGGCGTGGGCGTACGGGGATGGGCGGAGCGAGCGGTTGTTAGGCGAGCTGGTGCGGGAGCATCCCGAAGCCGAGGGGAAGCTGGCGGAGGGGCGGCTGTACACCGCCAGCAAGATCCCGCCGAAGAACCGGAAGTGGCCGCCGGTGAAGGGCTCGACGATCGACGAGGTGTTTCCCCCCGACTACATGCGCGAGTACACCGAGCGCACGCTGAAGAACCTCGGCCGCCCGAAGGTGGACCTGATGCAGCTCCACGTCTGGGAGGACGACTGGGCGCGCGACGAGCGGTGGCAGCGCGTGGTGGACGACCTCAAGCGCGAGGGGATGATCGGCGGCTTCGGGATCAGCGTGAACCGCTGGGAGCCGGCGAACGTGGCCGAAGCGCTGCGCACGGGGCTCGTGGACGCGGTGCAGGTCATCTACAACATCTTCGACCAGGCGCCGGAGGACGAGCTGTTCCCGCTCTGCCGGGAGCTGGAGGTGGCGGTGATCGCGCGCGTCCCGTTCGACGAGGGCTCGCTCACCGGCACGCTCACCGAGCAGAGCACGTGGCCCAAGGGCGACTGGCGCGGCATGTACTTCGGCCCGGAGAACCTGCGCGAGAGCGTGCGGCGCGCCGACGCGCTCAAGCCGCTCGTTCCGTCGGGCTCGACGCTCCCGGAGATGGCGCTCCGCTTCATCCTCTCCAACCCGGACGTGAGCACCGTGATCCCCGGCATGCGCCAGACCCGGAACGTCCGGGCGAACATGGCCGCCAGCGATCGCGGGCCGCTCGACGCGACGCTGCTCGAGCGGCTCCGGGAGCATCGGTGGGACAGGATGCCGGCGGCATGGTCGGCGTGAACGACCGTATTGGCACGCCTGTCGCATTGGAAGCCTTTCCGGGAGGGGCCCTCAGCAGCCTCGGCTCTTTTCCAGCGGACTGGTGTATGAGTTCGCAGCTGGAGACGAATCGCCAAGGAGACTTCGATGCCCAGGTATCAGTTTGCACTCAGCACTTCCGCCAGCACGGTGCGGCAGGCGGGCTTCGTGCACAGTGACTCCTGGACGGGCGCGCTGTCGGCCATCACCGAGCAGCTTCCCGTGCAGGAAGGTGACACGCTCGAAATCGGCGTGCAGGGCTTTCCGCCCGCGCACTACCTGCTGAGCGACCACATGTGGCTCCCCGCGAGTCTGCGGGCGGCCTGAGCAGTCCGCAGTCGAGCGGCCCTCTTCCGCGGCCCCCTGGCGATGCCGGGGGGCCGCGCGTCTTTTCACGCATGCCCGCGGCCCCCCGCATCCTCCTCGTCGACGCCGACGCGTTCTACGTGGCCGTGGCGCGCATGGTGGACCCCGAGGGGGCCGGGCGGGCGCCGCTGCTCATCGTCGGCGGCTCCGCGGCCAGCCGCGGAGTCGTCTGCTCGGCGTCGTACGAGGCGCGGAAGTTCGGCGTGCGGTCGGCCATGCCGATGGCGCGCGCGGTGCGGCTCTGCCCGCGGGCGCTGGTGGTCCCGGTGCCGCGCGGCGCGTGCTCGGCGAAGAGCCGGGAGATCCACGGGGTGCTGGAGCGCTTCGCGCCAATGGTGGAGGGGGCGAGCATCGACGAGTGGTACCTCGACCTGAGCGGCACCGAGGGGCTCTACCGCGGCGAGCCGCTGGCCGAGACGGCGCGGCGGATCCGCGCCGCGGTGGCGGCCGAGACGGCGCTCACGGTCTCGATCGGCGGGGGGACGTCGAAGCTGGTGGCGAAGCTGGCCGTCGAGTGGGCGAAGCCGTCGCGCGGCGCGGCGGGCGTGCACGTGGTGGAGCCCGGCGCGGAGGGGGAGTTCATGCGCCGGTTCGGCCTCGCCGACATCCCCGGCGTGGGGCCGCGGGCGCAGGAGCGGCTGGCGCGCGCGGGGCTCCGCACGGTGGACGACGTGCTGGCGCGCGACCTCGACTCGCTCGTCAGGCTGCTGGGCGAGCGCGGCGCGCACTGGCTGGCCGACCGCGTCCACGGGGTAGACCACTCGACGGTCGACCCGCGCGGGGACCCGAAGAGCATCAGCCGCGAGGACACCTTCGCCGAGGACCTGGCCGACGACGCGGCGCTGGAGCGCGAGCTGCTGGCGCTGGCCTCCCGCGCGGCGGCCGACCTGCGCGCCGAGGGGTACGCGGCGCGCACGGTGACGGTGAAGATCAAGGACGCGGACTTCCGCCGTCGTCAGGCGGGGCGGACGCTCCCGGAGGCGGTGGAGTCCGACCGGGCGGTGTACGCCGTCGCGCGCGAGCTGCTGCGGCGGCTGCGCGCGGAGCGGCGGGTGCCGGCGCGGCTGCTCGGCGTGGCGCTCTCGTCGCTGGCGTCGCACCCGGGGGCGGCGCAGCCGTCGCTGTTCGGCGGCGACGCGGGCGCGGCGGTGGAGACGGAGAAGGACCGCGCGGTGTCGCACGCGCTGGACGCGGTGCGGGCGAAGTTCGGGCGCGGGGCGCTGGCGATGGGGCGGGTGCGGGAATGACGGCAGCGTCGGGGCAGGGGCCGGACCCCCTCCGCGACCAGCTCCAGGCCGCCCTCGGCGCCGCCTATCGAATAGAGGGCGAGCTGACGGGCGGCGGGATGTCGCGCGTGTTCGTCGCGCGCGAGCTCGGGCTCGGCCGCCGCGTCGTCGTGAAGACGCTGTCGCCGGACTCGGCGGCCGCGGTGAGCACCGAGCGCTTCCGGCGGGAGATCCGGCTGGCCGCCTCGCTCCAGCAGGCCAACATCGTCCCCGTGCTCGCCGCCGGCGAGGCGGACGGCCTCCCGTACTACATGATGCCGTTCGTGGACGGCGAGAGCCTGCGCGCGCACCTCGCCGCCCGCGGCGTGCTCTCGATCCGCGAGGCGGTGAGCGTCCTCCGCGACGTCGCGCGCGCGCTGGCGTTCGCGCACGAGCGGGGCGTGGTGCACCGGGACATCAAGCCGGAGAACATCCTGCTGTCCGGGAGCACGGCGGTCGTGACGGACTTCGGGATCGCGAAGGCGCTGGCCGACGCCGCGGGCGTCGGCCAGCGTCCCGAGCGCGCCGAGAGCGCGAAGGACCTCTACACCCTGACGCAGCTCGGCGCCGCGATCGGCACGCCGGCGTACATGTCGCCCGAGCAGGCGAGCGCCGACCCGGGCGTGGACCACCGGGCGGACATCTACGCGCTCGGCGTGATCGCGTACGAGCTCCTCACCGGCGCGCCGCCCTTCACCGGGCGCTCGCCGCGGGCGCTGCTCGTGGCGCACATCGCCGAGGAGCCGGCGGAGATCACGGGCCGGCGGGGCGACGTGCCGCGCGAGCTGGCGGCGTTCGTGATGCGCTGCCTCGAGAAGGAGCCCGAGCGGCGGCCGCAGAGCGGGCGCGAGGTGCTGCACGCGCTCGAGTCGGTGTCCACCATGACCGGCGAGACGGTGCCGCTCCCGCGGCCCGCCGAGCGCCCGAAGCCGAGCGTCGCCGTGCTGCCGTTCGCGAACCTGGGGGCGAGCGCGGACGACGAGTACTTCAGCGAGGGGATCACGGAGGACATCATCGCGCAGCTCTCGCAGATCGCCAGCCTCAAGGTGATCTCGCGGACGTCGGTGATGCGCTACAAGGGCACGACGAAGGGGACGCGCGAGATCGCGGCGGAGCTCTCGGTGACGCACGTGGTCGAGGGCACGGTGCGGCGCGCGAGCAACCGGCTGCGGATCGTGGCGCAGCTGATCGACGCCGCCAGCGACGCCCACCTCTGGGCGCGGACGTTCGACCGGGACCTGACCGACGTCTTCGCCATCCAGACGGAGGTCGCCGAGCAGGTGGCGGGCGCCCTGCGCGCCCGGCTGTCGCCCGAGGAGCGGGCGCGCGCGGCCCGGCGCCCGACGGGAGACAGCGAGGCGTACAACCTCTTCCTGCTCGGGCGGCACCACTACTACAGAGCCAGCCCGGACTCGGTAGCTCAGGCCATAGCGTGCTTCGAGCGGGCCATCGCGCGCGACCCGCGGTTCGCCAGAGCCTACGCCATGCTGGCGAAGACCTACTGCTGGCACGTGGGCGGCTACTTCGGCGTGCGCCCGCGGGAGACGGCCGCCAAGGCGATCGCGTACGCCGCCCGGGCGCTGGAGATCGACCCCGACGTCGCGGAGGCGCACGTGGCGTTAGGCTGGGTCGAGGGGACGCACCGCTACGACTGGGCGGGGGCGCGCGCCCGGTACGAGCGGGGGCTCGCCCTCAACCCCAACTCCGAGCTCGCGCACCTGATGTACGGGTTCCACCTCCTGATGGAGGGGCGCCCGGAGGAGGCGCTCGACGCCAGCTACCGCGCGGTCGAGCTGGACCCGGCGTCGCCGGAGACGCGCGGCACCGGGGCGCTCATCTCCCACATCGCGCGCCGGTTCGACGACGCGATGGGCGCCCTGGAGAGCGCGGAGGCGCAGTTCCCGGACGACTTCTTCCTGGCCTGGATGCGCGCGCTGGTGACGGTCCCCGCCGGGCGGGCGGCGGAATCGGTGCCGGTCCTGCGGCGGATGCGGGAGCGGGTGCCGGTCACCCTCTCGTCGATCAACCTCGCGTGGGCGCTCGCCGTCGAGGGCGCAACCGGGGAGGCGCGCGAGCTGCTCCGCGAGGTCCACGCGCGGGAGGCGACCGAGTACGTGTGGCCGCCCGGCGTCGCGTGGACGTACGCGGCGCTCGGCGACGCCGACCGCGCGTTCGCGTACCTCGAGCGCGGGTACGAGGACGGCGTACCGTGGATGGGGTTCATCGCCTGCGCGCCGGCCTTCGATCCGCTGCGCGGCGACCCGCGCCTGGAGTCGCTCGTCCGGCGGATCGGCGCCGTCCCGCCGCCGCTGCCGCCGGCCGCGGGGCTCCCGCGCGGCACCGAGGCCCGAGCGGGGATCCGGGCCCGCTGACGGGGGCGCCTACCGCCGCCGCACATACACCGCGTCGAACCCCACCGTCCACGTCGCCCCGCCGTCGGACGACTGCTCGATCACCTGGCGGACGCGGCCGCCGGGGAGCGGGGTCAGCGTCGTGCGGTCGAGGACGAATGAGCCGTTAGGCATCGGGAGCTCGCCCTGGAAGCGGACGGCGCCGCCCGGGTAGCGGGCGACGAGGTGCTTCTCCTTCACGGCGCCCGGCGACACCCAGACCTGCTTCCAGTCGCGGCGGGCGCGCTGGTAGTAGAAGAGGCTCTGCCCCTCGACGCCGGACGCGTCGCGCCAGTGCTCCACCAGCGCGCAGCCGTGCACGACGCGCTCGATCCGGTTCGTGCCGACGGTCCGCTCGCCGACCTGCACGTCCCACTCGCCGACCCAGAAGTCCAGCTCGTGGTAGGCGGCGGCGGTGTCGCAGAGGGCGCGCGGGTCCGCCTGCGCGCGTGCCGGCGCGGCGAGGGCGAGCGCGAGCGCGGCGGCCAGGAGGTGAATGCGGGGTCGCATGGCGGCCAGTGTAGGCCCGCTCGCTCGCCGGGGACAGGACGCGGGGACGAGCCGTGCGCGCGGCGGGGCCGGGCGTGCACGCCGCCGCCACGCCGCGGCGAGGCGGAGGGCGAGCGGGCGCTGGCGGTCGTCGTCGTCGTCCGTGTCCTCGGCGGCGGCCGGGCGCCGCGAGTGGCACGCCGGGAGGGCGAGGAGCAGGGCGAGCGCCAGCGACCACTCCCTGATCACACGCACGGGTATCCCTGGCGCTTCCCCTCACGACACGCCCGCGGGGTCGGTACGCCGCCGCGGCGCAGCGCCGCGTGCACGGTGTCGACGAGCCCGAGGCGGATCGTGACCGGCCAGGTCTCCGGGCGGTAGCCGATGCGCGAGACGCGAAGCTCGTACCGCCCGGCCGGGGCCGTGATCGACGCGCAGCGGTCGACCGCCGTCGAGTCGCCGAATCCGGTCCCCGAGAGACGGACCCGGGCGCCCGGCACGGGCGCGTCCTGAGCGAAATCGCGGACGCAGACGAGGAGCGCGCCGTGGCCGGCCGCCGAGCGCGCCGGGTCGGGCGCGGTGGCGAGCCGGAGACCGAGCGGGAGCTGGCGCTCGTCGTCCGCGTCGTCGGCCGTACGCCGCCAGAGGCACGCCGAGCCGGCGAGCAGCAGGGCGGCGGCCAGGCCTAACGCTGCGCGTCTCATCGCCCGCCGCCGCCACCCCCGTCGATGCGCCGCACCACCTCGCTCCGCGGCTCGCGGCCGCGGCGCAGGGTGAGCGCGACCGGCGCGCCGATGCGCAGCGCCGGGAAGCCGGTCGCGCCGCGCGCGGTCATCGCCGGGTCGGGGTGGATGAAGAGCCCCGCGGCGTCGAGGGTGTCGAGGGCGGCGACGTCGGACAGGTCGCCGGCCTCGCGCAGGCGGGGGCCGGTGCGGGCGACGGCGTCGTCGTAGCTGAGCGCGAGGTCGAGCGGGACGGGGGGCGTGGAGTCGCCGCCGATCACCAGCGTGGCGCCGCGGACCACGAGGTCGTACGGGATGCGCGCGTTGAACGGCAGGTCGTCGTACGGCGCGCTCGCCTCCTCTCGATAGGCGCCGGTGGCGATCGCGTCGAGCGCCGAGAGGATGGCGGCGGCGTTGAGGGCGCGGAGTCGCTGCTTCTCCGGGTCGCCGGTGAGCGCCCCGCTCTCGATCAGCACCGTGCTCGTCCCCCAGTGCTGCATCAGGTCGCCGAAGGCGCGCGGGTTGAAGTCGTCCTCGTACTTCGCCACGCGCCCCCGCAGCTCCGGCGCCAGCACGCGCGCGACGTGGGCGGCGACGAGCCGCGCC
Organism: Gemmatimonadaceae bacterium; assembly: GCA_035265005.1. Lineage (GTDB taxonomy): Bacteria > Gemmatimonadota > Gemmatimonadetes > Gemmatimonadales > Gemmatimonadaceae > DATFPD01. The sequence continues at coordinate 13,472 of DATFPD010000217.1, forward strand.
CGCTGCCGCGTCTCGTCGTACGCGCCGCCGGCGTCGGTGGGCGGCGCGAGGAGGGCGACGGCGACCTGCTGCCCGCCGGGGCCGGCGAGCGTGCGCGCCCCCTGGTCGTGCAGGTTGAAGCCGAACGCCGGGCGCAGGCGCTCGCGCAGCGCCTTGAGCGCGCGGGCCTCGGGCGTCGCCAGGCGGCGCGCGTCGCGGTTGATGTCGACGCCGGCGGCGTTCTCGCGCTGGTGCAGCTCGGCGCCGTCGGGGTTGAGCATCGGCACCATCACGACGGTGAGCGCGGCGGCGATCCGCTCGCGCGGCTGGGCGTCGGCGTCGCCGCGTCCGGCGAAGTACGCGAGGACGTCGGCGAGCGCCATCGTCGCCGTCGGCTCGTCGCCGTGCATCTGCGACCAGAGGAGCACGGTGGTGGGGCCGCCGCCGAAGGTCACCGCGCGGATCGGGCGGCCCTGGAGCGATCGCCCTACCTCTTCCGCGCGCAGCGCCGGCGACGCCAGCGCGGGCTCCACGGCCCGCCAGAGCTCGGCCTGGGTGAAGCGGCGCGTCTCGAGCCCGGGCGTGCGGTAGCGGGCGGCGACGGCGAGAAGCGGGGCGAGGCCACCGTGGTCGGACGCGGCTGCGGGGAGCGGCTGCGGACGATGCGGCATGCAGGACGCGAGGAGCGCGGCCGCGGCGGCGAGCGTGGCGCGGAGTCGGCGGTCGGGTTGGCGCATGCCGTGACGATAGCGCCCGGCGCGGCAGGAGGCGACCGGCCCGCCGTGCTTGGTGGTGGATCAGGTGAGGCAACGGCAACGGCTTTGACAGGAGGAGACAGGACACGACACGATGGTGAACAGGATGA
>DATFPD010000218.1:0-2509 GCA_035265005.1 Gemmatimonadaceae bacterium
TCCCACTCCCGGTCGAGGACGTTGTAGCGGTTCTGCACGGAGACGATCGGCACGGTTCGACGCGCGCGCGCGATGTCGTCGACGCCGACCTCGGACAGTCCGACGTGCCGCACCTTCCCCTCGCGCACGAACTCGGCGAGCGCGTCGAACTGCTCCTGCGCCGGCACCTTCGAGTCGATGCGATGGAGCTGCCAGAGGTCGATGCGGTCGAGCTTCAGGCGGCGCAGGCTGCCGTCGAGCTGGCGGCGCAGGTACTCGGGTCGCCCGTTTGTCACCCACTTGTCCGGCCCCGGACGCTCGAACCCGCCCTTGGTGGCGATGATGAGCCCGTCCGGATACGGGTGCAGCGCCTCGGCGATCAGCTCCTCGGACACGTTCGGGCCGTAGGAGTCGGCCGTGTCGATGAAGTTCACGCCGAGGTCGACGGCCCGGCGCAGCACCCGCTTGCACTCCTCGGGATCGGCGGGCGGGCCGAAGATGCCCCGGCCGGTGATGCGCATGGCGCCGTAGCCCATCCGGTTGACGACGACGTCGCCGCCGAGGGTGAGGGTGCCCGCCGCGGCGGCCGTCGCCGATGCCGCGCTGGTGCGTGACGCTGTCATGATGTGGTCCTCGAATCTCAGTGCTCGGTAGCTGCTTCCTGCCCCGCCGGTCGCCGGCGTCGGGCCCATTTAGCTGAGCGTCGCCGGCGAGCCCGGAGTTCCCGCCTCGGTAGGGCCTCGACCGGCGCGCGTGCGCTCGAGGGCCCGCGAGATCTCGGCGAGGTCGTCGGAGGTGAGCACGAGCGTCGCCGCGTCCACCCAGCCGTCGACCTGCTCCGGCGACCGCGCGCCGACGATGGCGCCGGTGACGCCCGGCCAGTGAAGCGTCCACGCGACGGCGACCGCGGACACGGTGGTGCCGTGCCGCTCGGCGACCGGGCGCAGCGCGTCGCGCAGCGCGATGTTCCGCTCCAGCGCCGGGTACTGGAACTCCCGCGCGCCGCGCCGCCAGTCGTCAGGCGCCAGCCTCGCCACCCGCTCGGCGCCGAAGCTGTCGGTGAGAATGCCGGACTGCATGGGGCTGTAGACGATCACGCCGCTGTCGTGCGCCGCGCACCACGGAATCGCCGCGTCGGCCACCTCGCGGCGGATCAGCGAGAAGGGCGGCTGGAGCGAGTCGACGTGCCTGATCCGCTCGCAGCGCTCCAGCAGCTCGACGCCGAAGTTCGACACGCCGGCGCAGCGCACCTTCCCCTCGTCCACCAGCCGCCCCATCGCCGACCACGACTCCTCGACGGGGACGCCGGATTCGTCCGGCCAGTGGAACTGGTAGAGGTCGATCCGCTCGACGCCGAGCCGGCGGAGCGATGCCTCGCACTCGCGGCGGATGGTGTCGGGCCGCAGGACGCGCTTCGGCGGCTCCATCCGGTCGCGCTCGTCCCAGACGAGCCCGCACTTGGTGAAGACGAGCGGGCGCTCACGCTTCGGCAGCTCGCGCAGCAGCCGCCCGACCACTTCCTCGGAGTGCCCCAGCCCGTACACCGCCGCGGTGTCGATCCAGTTGACGCCGCGCTCGACCGCGTGCCGCATCGCGGCGACGGAGGCGTCGTCGTCCTGCGGCCCCCAGCCGAACGCCCAGCCGCCGCCGCCAGCGGCCCAGGAGCCAAATCCGACCGTGGTGATCTCGAGACCGCTCTTGCCGAGCGGCCGAGTGGGAAGACTCACGCGCGCCTCCTTCGCGAGAAATGGAAGGCGCCCACCGCGCGAGATGCGGGCCAGCAGGTCCCGGGAGCGGCTACTCCAGGAACCTCCCCCGCCGGCGCGCCAGCGCCTCGACGAAGAAGTAGTCCGCGTACACGATCCCGACGTCGATCTCGGCGCCCTGCGGCCGCTGGCCGACCGAGTGCTGGAGCAGTGCCGCGCTCGGCGTGCCCACGGTGAGGTAGCCGCGGGCGAGCGACTCGAAGATCCGGTCCGCCGCCTGACGATAGCGCTCGGAGTCCGAGCCGCCCGTGCGCCGCGCCAGGTCGTAGAGCCCGGAGGCCGCGATCGCGGCCGCCGACGCATCGCGCTCGGTGTTCGGGATGCCGGGGTGGCGGAAGTCCCAGTACGGGACCGCGTCGGGCGGCAGCTGCGCGATGAAGAAGTCCGCCGCGCGCCGCGCCGCCGCGAGCAGCTCCGGCCGGTGGGTGCGGCCGTACGACGCGGTGAGCCCGTGAACGGCCCACGCCTGCCCGCGCGCCCACGCCGAGCTGTCGGAGTAGCCCTGCCAGGTGGCGGTGCGCTCCAGCGCGCCCGTCTGCGGGTCGAACAGCGCCACGTGCGCGGTGCTGCCGTCCGGACGCACGTGCACCCGCGCCGAGGTGACCGCGTGGCGTTCGGCGATTCGCGCCCACTCGGGGTCGCCGCCGTGCTCGGCCGCCCAGAACAGCATCTCCAGGTTCATCAGGTTGTCGACGATCACCGGGTAGCGCCACGACGCGCGCGTCCCCTGCCAGCCGTTGTTGTCCCACGACTTGATCGCGCCG
>DATFPD010000219.1:0-7790 GCA_035265005.1 Gemmatimonadaceae bacterium
CCGGGGGCCCCTCGTCGGTGTGCCCCTCCCCGGTGTCCCGGTGCCTCTGTGGTCGATTTCAACGAGCGTCCCGGCCGAGAGGCGTGCCTCTCTTCCGCCGAACGTGCCGTCAGTGCGACTGAATCACCAGCCCGCCGCGCGTGCCACGCGGGTCCATGAACGCGTAGAGCGTCCCCACGTCACTGAGCGGCAGCGCGAACAGCTTGTCGTCGTCCGCGATCTGGAGCACGAGTCGGGACGGCGGCCCGAACGGGAGCTCCACGTCCTGGATGAACGCGGGGGTCCCGGCGACCTTCGTTCCGGTGAACCGACCGTCGCCCACGTCGTCGGCGACCTCCTCGTCGAAGTCTGGCGAGAGCACGTCGATCAGGCGCAGCTCGGGCTCCGCGGCGTAGCTCAGCTCCACCGCGTACTCGCACGGCACCTGCTCGTGCCGCCGGCGCAGGCCGAGGAAGCCGCTGCGGCGCTCGACGAGGCGGTACAGCGCGGGGCCGCGCTCCAGCGACAGCTGCGCGTAGTCCGTGGTGCCTCCGGGCTGGAGCACGAGCGCGCCGTCCACCCCCGCGTACTTCCCGTCGGCCCAGAGCGTCGGGTCGTCCTGGGCCAGGAACACGTAGGCCATGCGCGCCGCCAGCGCGCCGCCGAAGAGGCGCGGGTCGAGCGCCACCTGCGCGACGAAGCGCATCGGCGTGCCGTCCGTCGCGCTCAGCGGCCAGCGCGGCGCGTCGAGCCAGACGGGCTGGCCGCCGAACTTGGTGACCGGCGCGGTGATGGGCGCGGCGCTCTCGCGGAGCGTGGCGTAGGCGACTGGAACTGTCGGCCCGCGGCTCGGCGTCATGGCGTCACGTCCGGCCCACGGCCGCCTCGCGGCGGGAACACGACGCTCGTCTCAGCGCAGGCCGATCCTGGCGACGCGGCTGGTCAGGCTGTGGGGGCTCTCGACGGCGACCAGGAAGGTGCCGTCCGGGGCGGTGCGGAGCAGGCTCGGGTCCACCGTGATCGGCGTCCGGTCGAGCATCTCCCCATCGCTCACCCGCGACCGCACGAGGCCCCAGAAGTAGCGGTGATACACGTAGTCGCCGTCGGCCGTGATCACCGACTCGGAGATGCCGATCCCGGAGATGGGCGACTCCAGGCGGCGGAGCCACAGCAGTGTCTCGTCGTACACGTTGACGCCGATGGCCACGTGCTGTCCGGTGCGGTCCACCGACGGGCGCCATCCCAAGACCGCGGCGGTCCGGCGCGGGCCGAAGCGGTCGGTGGCCGCGTCGTACGACTGGAAGAGCTCGCGGCCGCCGTTGATCACGATCCGCGAGTGGTCGAGCGACCGCTCGATGGGACCTTCGATGGAGCTGCCGTTCCCGGCATCCGTTCGGATCCGCTGTGCACCGGATCGGAGGTCCACCTCGAGTAGCACGTAGGCGCTCGGCGCCGAGCCTTCGAGCGTGACGAACGCCTTGCCGTTCGCGGCTACGCGCAGCTGATACGGCCGCTGGTCCACCGCGGCGTTGAGCAGTGGCAGGTTGATCGTCGTCAGCCGCGGCGTCGTCGAGCGCAGGTCGATGACGCCGAGGTTCTTCGTCCCCACGAGCGCCGCGATCAGCGAGTCGCCCCCCGGCGTGAGGTCGAACCCGGTGGGGACAGCGGGGAGCGACAGCGCCCACGCGACCTGCATCGTCGCCAGTCTCAGGGCGGTGATGCTGGACTGGTTGGACTGGAGCAGGTAGACCATTCCCCGCCGCGCGTCGATCACCGCGTCGCGGACCTCGCCGGGGACCGTCACCACCCCCGACGGGCGCTCGACCGTGGGGTACACCCGCGCCGCGCCAGGTGCCGACGTGAAGACGGGACTCGTGCGGCCCGCGGCGTCCCGCGCGTACAGCCGGAGCTGGAGTGGCCCCACCCACTCCGGGCGGACGCGGATGAAGAGCATCGAGCGCAGCATCTGCGTGTTCACGAGCACGGAGTCGCGCTGGCCGCTCGGCAGCACCTCCCAAATGAGCGCGTGCAGCTGGTGGTTGTCGTAGGCGTTCGGTATTAGCTGGATCGAGTCCCCGACGAAGTACTGGCCGGAGAACGTTTCCGTCCCGAGCCCGCCGGCGGGCGGGAAGAAGAGCGGCGTCAGCACCGGCGGCGTCCGGTCGGCGAGCACGACCGACGTCGTGACGCCGCGCGCGGCGTCCTGCAGCGCGGTGTCGAGCGCCAGCGCCCCGACGCTGATCGGCATGCCGAGCCGGCACGCGGCGGGGAGAGTGATGTGCACCGTGCGGGTGACAGTGCGCTGGAGAGCCTCGTTGAACAGCCGCTGCACCCCGCACGGTCCCGTCACCACCACCGCCGTCTGCCGGAGTCCGGCCTCGCTCTCGGCCGCGTAGGTCACGGCGATCTCGCCGCCGGCGTCGATCTCCCCGGCCGCCGGCTGCACCGCCAGCGCCGTGACGACGGGGGGTGGCGTGCTCGCGGACACCGCCGGTTCGCAGTCGAAGTCGACGCGGGTGGTCTTCGGCGCGCCGGCACCGGGCGCCCTGTAGCGGTATTCGATCCGGAGCGCGAAGGGCACGACGGCGGAGAGCGACCAGCCGCCCGACCGCTGCGTCTGCCCCGCGCCGATCTCCGGACGCCCCCACGAAGAGTGAACTTTCGACGCCGCGACGACCTCGGAGTCCAGCGCGACCGAGCGGTCTTTCCCCGCGTACCAGCGGAAGGTGGCGTCCTCCCAGCTGGCGCTCCCCGAGCCGGTGGCGACGGCCTGCAGGTTCACGGTGCACTGGATGCGGACGGTCCCGTCCGGGTCCGTGCTCAAACTCGGCCCGTGCATCTGGCTGACGGCGACGGTCACGTCCACCGTCGGCCGGGGTCCGCCATCGGCGCCGGGGTTGGTGGAGTCGCGGCAGGCCGCGGCGGCGAGGGCCAGCGCCAGAGCGGCGGCGGCGGCGGGCGTGGAATGGAGACGGCAGACAGCGCTCACGGCGACGTCCGGACTAGGACTCCCGAAAAATCGCGGGCACATCGGCCGGCGTCAACTGAGCCGTACGCCCCGTCCGTTGCGCACACCTAACGTCTACTGCCGCCGGTGGCAATCGGCCTCAGCCGTTCACCCCCGCGCGCCTCCCACGGCCGCCAGCGCGCGGTCCGCCGCCATCACACCGCGCTGCTGCGCCTCCTCGAACAGCGACAGCCCGCTCAGGTCGGAGTTGGCGAAGAACAGCCGCGGCAGCCCGCCCGCGTCAGGCCCGGCCAGCCGCAGCCGCTGGGGAGAGTGGAGGAAGCCCGGCGCCGGCCGCACCATCGCGTGCCCCATCCGCCGCACGTCCACCCGCGACACGCAGTCCCGGACGTCCGGGTGCGCGCGCGAGAGGTCGGCGAGAATCGCCTCCACCCACTCCCCCCACCCGCGCGCGAGCAGCGTCTGCCGCGCCGCCGCCGGTGCCTGACGAGCGAGCGGCAGGTAGTACGTCCACACCGTACGCTCCTCGCGCGCCGGCTGCGCGCGCAGCGACTGGTGCGTGGCCACCACGTAGCCGAGCCCCGGGGAGTCGTAGAGCACGTTGTCCCACGCCGGCGGCACGCTCGCGCGCCCCAGCTCGCGCGGCCAGCGCTCCAGCGTCAGGTTGGCGGTGAGCCATGGGGAGTAGACGAACGGCAGCCGCCCGCGCAGCGCCTCCATCCCTTCCACCACGTACGGCGCGGTGAACGTCGGCGCGGCGAACACCACCGACTCGGCGTCGTAGGCGACGCCGGGGGTGAGCACGCGCAGGCGCCGGCCGGCGCGCTCGACGCGGTAGGCGGGCGCGCCCGTGACCACGCGGTCGCCCAGCCGCTCTAGCAGCCGGCGCACCACCCAGCCGTTCCCCTCGGGCCAGGTGAGCGGGCCGGCGCCCGCGTCGTCGCCGTCGCGCGCGGCGAAGTAGTGCGCCCCCGCCCACGCCGAGGTGGACGAGGCGAGCGCGCCGTAGTCGTCGCGGCAGGCGTAGTCCACGTACCAGCGCAGCGCCTCCGAGGTGAACCCCTCGCGCCGCAGCCACTCGCCCATCGAGAGGGCGTCGAGCGCGGCGGTGCGCGGCGCGCCGGCCTCGCTCCCCGGCGCCATCGGGATCGTCAGCTCCCCGGTCGCGCGCAGCTCGGCCACGCGCTCGCGGAAGCGGCGGAAGTCGTCGCGGTCGCGCGGGCGGAAGTCGAGCGCGCTCTCCAGCTCCGGCTGCCACTCGCCGTGGATGTAGAGCCGCTCCTTGGGGTCGAAGCAGAGCATGCGCTCCTCCCACGCCCCGCCGCGCAGCACGCCCAGGTCCTCGAACAGCTCGCGCACCAGCGCCGCGCGGCTCCCGGGGAGCGGCACGTAGTGGGCGGCCCACGGGTACGCCGTGACCTCGTTCTCCCCCCACGCCGCGTTCCCGCCGGCGTCCGGCTCCATCTCCAGCAGCACGAAGTCGCCGAGCCCGCGCCTCGTCAGGCGCCACGCCGCCGACAGCCCGGCGATCCCGCCGCCGACGATGACCACCGGGACGCGCACCGTGCGCCGCGGCGCGTCGAACGCGCCCCCGCCGTCGCGCAGCCGGTGCCCCAGCGCCGTCGACGGGTCCACGAACCCGCCGGCGATCTTCCGCGGGCTCTTGCGGCCGAGGCCGACGAGGGCGGCAGCGGAGGCGGCGAGAAAGCCGCGCCTCGACAGGCTCACCGGCGCCCCGTCCCGCGTCGGGCCGCCTGCTCCCCGGAGCGCGCCGCTCGTCCCGGTCCGGTTGGCGCGCGCGGCGCGTTCCGGCATCGTGTCCCCACATGCGCGCGACGCCACTGCTGCTGCTCATCATTCTCGCCGCCGCGACCACGCCGGCGCGGTCGCAAGGCCCGGCCCAGGGCCCGCCGCCGGCTGAGCTCGAGCGGATCGCGCGGCGCTTCGTCGAGGCCCAGCGCGCCCGGCAGCGCGAGGGGGCCGGGGCGGCGCAGGTGGACTCCGCGCTCGCCTTCCTCACCGACAGCGCGGTCTACGAGCACCCGCGGGTGGGCGCGCGCATCGTCGGCCGGGACGTCATGCGCCAGGGCATGCTGCGCTTCGCCGGCACCGTCCGGGGCGACCGGACCCGCATCGTCAGGCTCACCACCGCGCCGGGGGCGGTCGTGCTGGAGCTGCGGCAGGAGCTCCAGCTGCGCGACGGCGAGCAATGGGTGACCGTCCGGCGGCACGCCGTCCAGGTGCTCGAGTTCGACGGCGCGCGCATCCGCCGCATCATCGACTACTGGTGAACCGGCGAGGAGATCGCGTCGCGTCAGGCGCATCGCATCGTCTTGCCCGGTGAAGAGCGGGACACGGATGAACACGGATAGGAGCACGGATGCACACGGATGCACCCCGTCGGGCAGTATCCGTGTGCATCCGTGCTCCTATCCGTGTTCATCCGTGTCCCGCTGTTGACGCCTAGCGGTTGATCGCCCGCCACTCGTCCTCGTAGTACCGGACGAGCACCTGGTCGTTGAGATGGTTCGCTGCCACTTCCACCCGTGCCATGTCGGTCGGGAAGTCGAACAGCGGCGGGACCGCGGCGGCGGTGAGGAAGCGGAGGCCCTCGGGCAGCCGCTCCGGGGGCGCGTAGGGCGCCGCGCCGGCGGCCGAGGCGAGCACGAACCCCCACTCGCCGAACGACGGCACGTAGACGTGGTAGGGGCGCGTCGCGAGCCCGGCCTCCCGCATCGTGCGGTCGATGCACCAGAACGACCGGCGGGCGAAAAGTGGCGACGTGCTCTGCACCACCACCATCCCGTCGCGCGACAGGTGGCGCGACAGCAGGCGGTAGAACGCCGTCGTGTACAGCTTGCCGACGCCGTAGTTCGACGGGTCGGGGAAGTCCACGATCACGAAGTCGAACATCTCGTCGCCGCCCGCGCGGTCGAGCCAGACGAACGCGTCGTCGTTCACCACGCGCACCCGCGGCGACGTCAGCGCGCCGGCGTTCAGCGCGACGAGCCGGGGGTGCGTGGCGAAGAGCCGAGTCATCTCGGGGTCGAGGTCCACCAGCGTCACCCGCTCCACGCCGGGGTAGCGCAGCACCTCGCGCAGCGCGAGCCCGTCCCCGCCCCCCAGGACGAGCACGCGCCGCGCGCCGGGGAGCGCCGCCAGCCCCGGGTGCACCAGCGCCTCGTGGTAGCGGTACTCGTCGCGCGAGCTGAACTGGAGGTGCGAGTTGAGGAACAGCCGCAGGTCGTCCTTCCACGCCGTGAGCACGATCCGCTGGTACTTCGTGTTCCGCGCCAGGATCACCTCGTCGGCGTACAGGTTCTCCTCGGCGAGCTGCGTGATCCGGTTCGCCCCCGCCATCCCCGCGCACAGGAGCACCAGCACGCCCGCGCACGCCGCGCGCATGTACGCGCGCGCGCCGAGCAGCCGCCCGAACAGGAAGGTGGACCAGAGCGCCACCAGCGCGTTGACGATCCCGAACAGGAGCGCCGCGCGCACGAGCCCCAGCCGCGGCACCAGCACCAGCGGGAAGAGCAGCGACGCGCCGAGCGCCCCCAGGTAGTCGAAGGTCAGGACGTTCGACACGACGTCCTTGAACTCGAACTGGTCGCGCAGGATGCGCATGAGGAGCGGGATCTCGAGCCCCACCAGCACCCCCACCGCCGTCACCAGCAGGTAGAGCGCGACGCGGAAGGCGTCGGTGTAGGCGAAGGCGAGGAAGAGCACCGCCGACGAGAAGCCGCCCACCACCGCCACCAGCAGCTCGATCGTCACGAAGCGCGCGACGAGGCCGCGCACGAGGTAGCGCGTCAGCCAGCTCCCGATCCCCATCGCGAACAGGTATGTCCCGATCACCGTCGAGAACTGCGTGACGCTGTCGCCGAGCAGGTAGCTGGCGAGCGCCCCCGCCACGAGCTCGTAGACGAGCCCGCAGGCGGCGATGAGGAGGACGGAGGCGAAGAGGGCGGCAGCCATCCCGCGCTCAGTGAATGGCGGCCGCGATGATGATCGAGATCCCGAGCGCCATCAGCCCCACCAGCACCCCGAGCGCGGTGTTCTGGTCCTCCATGATCTCCTTCCAGAGGACTCCCGGGGTCATCTTCTCGATCAGGTAGAAGGCGAGCCCGAACAGCGCGATGCCGAGCAGCGCGAAGACGGCGGCGGCGGTCAGGTTGCTGAGCAGGTTGTCCATGGAGCTCTCGGCTGGTTGCGCGTCGGGTGGCGGGGCCAACAACAGTTGCCAGTTGTCAGTAGTCGAGTTGCCGGTTGTCAGTCGAGAGTGCCCGGTTCTCAGTAGCACCAGGCATCCCGGATGGCTGATCGCTACTGACAACCGAGGACTCCTCACTGACAACCGGCAACTCGACTACTGACGACTGACCACTCGCAGTTCATCACTTCCCCCGGTAGTAGCGTGACCCCCCGCTGTAATGTGAGCGGTACACCCCGGGGTTCTCCCGCACCGTGCGCGGGACGTTGCGGACCTCGGTCGGGCGGACGAAGCCCCAGCCCCGGTACTCGGCGGCGCCGAGCAGGGCCAGGAGCAGCACGCCGTAGCCGAGGTAGATCGTGCGGCCGATCACGGGCGCCTCGCGGGATTCTGGTTAGGCATTGCCGGCGTCATTCGTCGTCCGACGACTGGACGAGCGGGTGGTCGCTCTCCTTCCACCGCGCGACCTCGAACGAGGCGCCGCGGAAGGTGAGGAGCGCGGGCGGGATCGCGAGCAGGAGCAGCGTCAGGCCGAACAGCAGCGGCGACGGCACGTCCCGCCGCAGGCGCAGCCGGTAGGTGACGTTCCCGGGGGGCGCCGCCGGCACGTCGGGGGCGACGCGCAGGTAGTAG
>DATFPD010000220.1:0-12523 GCA_035265005.1 Gemmatimonadaceae bacterium
CGCCTCGGCCCGGCGATGAAGAAGACGACGATGATCAGCAGCTTCTGAGGAGGGCCCGCATGAGCCGTTACGACATTCATCGTCGCCGGTCGGGCTTCACGCTCGCTGAGATGATGATCGCGATCACGCTGACGCTCCTGCTGTTCGCGGCCGCGATCCCGTTCTTCCGCGCCCAGACGCGCGCGCTCGACGAGAACGCTGGGCGCTCGGCGTCGCTCCAGAACGTGCAGTTCGCGGCCAACGCCCTCGACCGCGACCTGCGCATCGCCGGCGTCGGCGTCACCGACCGCCAGCCGATGATCGTCTTCGCGCACCCGCGGGCGGTGGTCGTCAACGTCGACCTCGTGACCCCGAAGCCGGGCGACGTCAGCGCCGTCTACCCGGACCCCGACGTGCCTGACGAGGAGGCGATCTCGATGACGCCGCTGGCCAAGGCGCGCGTGCCGTTCATGACCTACAGCTACCCGGACTCCGCCTACTGGCAGGACCCCGCCGGGAAGATCCCCAGCTCGGCCGAGACGATCGCCTACTGGGTGGAGCTCGACTCGACCGCCGGCCGCGGCGACCAGTACGTGCTCTGGCGCCGCGTCAACAACGCCAGGCCGCGCGTCGTCTCGAAGGGGATCATCCTCGAGAGCGGCGAGCCGGTATTCCGCTACTTCACCTTCGACTCGCTGTCCCGCCAGGTCGAGGTCCCGCAGGCCGCGCTGCCCTACTTCCACTCGGCGCCGATCCACGGCAACCTCGGCGGCACGCGCCCCGACACGGGCAACTCCGCGCGCACCGACAGCCTCCGCGCCGTCCGCATGCGCCTGGTCGGCCTCTACCGCGACGCGCAGAAGCAGCGCGACGTGCTCGACACCGCCGAGGTCCACGTGCGCGTGATGAACGCCGGACTCCAGCGCTCGGCGACCTGCGGCGAGTCCCCACTCTACGGCGGCGTCTTCACCGCGAGCTACGCCCTCCGCCCCGACGGCTCGCCCAGCGTCGCGCTGGCGTGGACCCGCGCCCTCGACGAGAGCGGGGGCGAGCAGGACGTGGAGCGCTACGAGATCTACCGCCGCCGCCCCGCCGACGCGGCGTTCGGGCAGCCGCTCGTCATCGTCCCCGGCGGCTACGCCTCCTACACGCACGTCGACCTGGACGTGCAGCCCGATGACCAGTGGGTCTACGGCGTCACGGCGATCGACTGCACGCCCAGCACGTCGGCGGTCCAGAGCTCCGGCACCGTCACGATCCCCTGATGATCTCCCCGATGCTCCCCCGCCTCGTCACGCGTTCCGCTCCGCGGCACCGCCGCCGCCGCCCGGTCGCGCGCCCGCGGCGCGGCTCGGCACTGATGCTCGTGCTCGTCATGTCGCTCGGGCTCGCCGCGCTCGCGGTCTCGGCGATCTACCTGTCGTCGAACGCGACGATCCTCAGCAAGAACTTCGACCGCGAGCGCGACTTCCGCTACGCGGCCGAGGCGGCGCTGGCGATGGGGAAGAGCCGCGTCAACAACGACACGAGCGCGGTGCCGGACTCCGGCTTCGCCGCCCTCACGTCGAACGGCCCGGTGAGCGCGGCCGACGGCACGGCGATCCCGGGCATCAGCGTGAACCTCTGGGTCGGGCGCAGCGGCGCGACGAACGGGCAGTACGGCACCTACGTCAGCGTCGTCGCCGAGGCGCGCGACACGCGCGGCTCCCGCTTCATCCGCCGCCTGGAGCTGGCCGAGGAGAACTTCGCGAAGTTCGCCTACTGGTCCGACAAGGAGAGCAACCTCTCGGGCACGACGATCTACTTCAACAACAACGACATCCTCTACGGCCCCGTCTGGTCGAACGACGTCATTCACATCGCCAGCGGGCGCGCCACGTTCTACGACGACGTCGGCACCGCGAAGACCATCGACGGGCTGGGCTACGGCACCTTCAAGCGGAAGGTCCTCCAGAACCAGAAGCCGATCGAGCTGCCGACGAACGAGAACCTGTCGAAGATGGCGGGCTACGCGGCGCTGGGCGCGCTGAGCTTCGACACGCCCACGAACGCCAGCGACGCGACGGCGGTCCGCACGCGCATCGAGTTCAAGGCCGTGGACCTGAACGGCGACGGCAGCCTCCTCGGCCCCGACGAGGGCTTCGTGCGCGTGTACGAGTCCGGCGCGGCGGCGCTGAGCGACGGCACGACCGCCTCGGAGTACCTGCGCGGCGACTTCACGCAGTACAACTGCGGCGACTGGCACCGCTTCAAGCTGGCCAACGGCAGCTGGGCGACGAACGCCGACGGGACGCCGGCGTGGAAGTTCTACCCGGCCGCCGTGCACCGGGACGGCGGCTGGCTGGAGGGGCAGCTCGACGACAATAATACGATGAGCGCGGCCGACGCCGACGCGCACGTGAAGCTGGCGTTCACCAGCATCATGTACCACACTTCGAGCTCGCCGAAGAAGGGGCAGCAGGCGGGCGCCCCGCTGCCGCGCTGCTTCCCGGGCGGCGACCCGCACCTGGCGGCGGTGGAGCGCGGCGGCAACGCCGGCTACACGCTCGCGCAGCAGCAGATCGGCGGCGACTCGACGACCTTCACGCCGAGCGGGAACTACGGCCAGTGGAAGCCGTGGAGCTCACCCACCGGCACCGCCCGCCCGGTGGCGGCCACGGTGCGCGCCGCGCGCCCGCTCGACGCCGAGTACCTCTACCCGCTCTACCGCGGGCTCAACCCCGGCTCGCAGGGCGTGGTCTACGCCAACGGGACCGTGGCGCTGAGCGGGACGCTGCGCGGGAAGGTGACCGTCTACGCCACCGGCTCGGTCGTCCTGGTGGACGACCTGAAGTACGCCGCCGACGCGAAGAACGGGCAGTGCCTCGACATGCTCGGGATCATCGCCGGCAAGAATATCTGGGTGGCGGACAACGCGCTCAACACGCCGCAGGACGTCGACTCCGATCCGGGCGACGAGCTGTTCGTGAACCTCGACGACACGAAGGACTTCAACCTGATGGCCGTCATGATGGCCCTCAACACCGCCTTCGGGGTGGAGCGGTACGACCGGGCGAGCGGCCCGACCAACACCAACGGCTGCGAGACGGTGAAGAACGGCCGCGGGTGTCTCTACCTGAACGGCGGGGTCATTCAGGCGGCGCGCGGCGCGGTCGGTCAGGCGGATGGAAAGGGTTTCACCAAGCGCTACAGCTACGACCGGTGCGCGCTCCAGCGTTCGCCACCATACTTCCCGACGACCGGCCGCTTCCTCGACAACCGGTATTACGAGGTAGACCCCGTAAGCTTCGACGCCGGCCGGTACTTCGAGGACCTGCGCTCGGGCAAGTAGCCGCAAGTGGACGGGGCGGCGGCGGCTCACAACGAGCCGCCGCCGCCCCGTCCACTTGCGCCCCACCGGTCCCGCGCCTAACGTGAGGCCGCGGCGGGGGCCGGGGCGGCGGGGCGGAGCGTGGTGCGGTGTGGTGCGCCGACGACGCATCGTCGGCGCGCCGTCACATTCCCGGCAATCGTCGTTACAATCACGCCGCGCGGGGTTGCGCCCGTGCAGGGTCAGTTCGTACGCTGGACGCCCCGCCCACCCGAGCATGACGAGCCACCGATGGGAGTGATCGCGGCCCTGCTGCCGCACCGCGAGCGCATGGCACGCCTCCAGGCGGCGGTGCGCGAGCGCCACACCATCGTTGCGTGCGAAGATTGGATTGCGCTAACACGCACCTGCGAGCGCGAGCCAGTTCACCTGGTGGTCTTCGACCTCTATGCCGACGGACGCGCCGACTTCGAGCGCGTTCGACAGGTGAAGCTTCGCGCGCCCTCGGCCACCTTCCTGGCGTACATCGCGTACAGCCAGGAGCGCGCGCGCGACGTCTTCGACGCCGGCCGGCTCGGCATCGACGGGCTCGTGGTTGCCGACCAGGATGACACCCCCGGCGCCCTTCTGTCTCTCATTGAGCGGGCCGAGGCGCGCGGGATCGCCGGAATGTTCGAGAAGGAGTTCGAGCGGGCGCTGGGACGGGTGCGGCCGACGGTGCGCGACGCCGCCCTCGTCGCCGTCACGCGCGCGCACGAGCGCATGACGCCGGACGGGCTGGCGAGGGTCCTCGCCACGTCCCGCCGGCGCCTGGCGCAGCGGCTGTCGAACGCCGGCTTCCCACCCCCCCACCGGCTGCTCGTCTGGGGACGATTGATCGTGGCAGCGCATTTGCTAGAAGACGCTCAGCGCACCGCCGACGGCGTGGCCCGAGTGCTCCAGTTCCCCTCGGGGAGCGCCTTCCGCAACACCTGCCAGCGATACGTCCACGCCACCCCGCAACAGATTCGCGCTCGGGGCGGCGCGCAGTACATTATCCGGGCACTGCTCCGCCAGATCGCTCCAGCCACGTCCACCGCGCCGCTTTCGCTCGGCGCCCTCCCCCTCCGTGGGCGGGCGCGCCAACCGAACCTCGCGGTCTGAAAGCAGTTGCGCCGGCGCCGGCGCGGCCTCACTGTTGTACGACACACCCCCGGCGCCGCACCTGGCCCTCGCGGCGCCTTGCCCTCCGTTTTGCCATTCCCCGTGTTATGACCCGCTTCCCCTCGCGCCTCCTCGGTACGGCCCGCATCGTCGCGTGCGTCCTCGGCATTGGCGCGGTCGCTGCCTGCGCCGTGGACCGTGCCGTCGCACCAACTGAGGCCGCTAACCACCGTCGCCAGCAGGGTGCCCATGCGTCCTGGGACCGTGGCGACGGGTGGTCCAGTTCCGACTCCGATTCCGAAGCTCGGGAAGGGTGGGAAAGGTGGAACGGGTGGGAAGGATGGGGAGGGTGGGGAGCCGGCGCGCAGAGTGAGAGTTACTCTCGCGCGCAGCTCGTCCACTGCACGCGCCGGGTGGCGCTCAGCGGCAGCGGCGTGTTCGGCCCGAGCGGCGGCACGCTCGTGCTCGGCAGGAACAGGCTGATCATCCCGTCGGGCGCGCTCGCCGAGCCGACGCTCATCACGGCGACGGTTCCCGACGACACCATCGCGGCCATCCAATTCCAGCCCGAGGGGCTGAGGTTCCTCAAGCCTGCCGGGCTCGTCCTCGACGTGGCCGGTTGCGGCATTCCAGGAAGTGAATCGGCGCCGGACATCGTCTACATGAACGACTCGGGCGAGATCCTGGAGCGCATCGACGCCATTTTCAGCAGCTTCTGGCACACCGTCGCCGCGCCTATCGAGCACTTCTCGCAGTACGCAGTCGCCGTCTGATGCCGCGGCGCCCACGGGGGTGGTAGCGATGTCGTCGTCCGGAAGCACGCCGGACGTGGCTGCGGCCGTTCCCCTCGCCCCCCCCGTCCCCCCCGTTCCCCCGGCGTGCATCGTCGGCGAGCTGCTCGCCGCCGGCGAAGCCGCGGAGTCCACCGGCGATTTTGCCGGCGCGGCCGATGCCTACGCGCGCGCGCACATCGCCGTGCTGGGTATCAAGCCCGCGGACGCGTCGGCGGAAGCTGCGGCAACCGCCGCCCACGCCGAGACGCGCTTCCGCATGGGGCGGGTGGCGTGGCGCCAGGGGCGCTTCGACGTGGCCCTCGCCCACTACGACGCGGCGCGCGCGATCGCGCAGGGGCTCGAGGACGTAGAGCTGCTGGCGCGCATCGAGAACGGCGTCGGCGCCGTGCACTACTCGCGCGGCGCGTACGCCCAGGCGCGCGCGAGCTACCGCGTGACGCTCGACATCACCCAGCGGGACTCGGTGCGGGCAAAGGCCTACCTCAACCTCGGCGTGATCGCAAACGTCGAGAGCGACTTCGAGGCCGCGCGGGGCTTCTACGCGCGCAGCCGCGACGCCTTCCGCCGCGCCGGCGACGCGTCGGGCGAAGCGCTGGTGCTGCACAACATGGGGATGCTGTGCAGCGACCTGGAGCGGTGGGAGGAGGCCGAGGAGGCGTTCGACCGCTGCCTGACGCTGTCGGAGGCGCTGGGCAATCGGCAGATGATCGCCAACGTCCTCATCAACCGCTCGGAGCTGCTGTGCGCGCGCGGGCGCTTCGACGGCGCGGCCGCCGAGTGCAGCCGCGCGCTCGCCATCTACACCGAGGCCGGCGACGAGGTGGGGCGCGGCGAGGCGATGCGGCTCCAGGGGGCCGCCGAGCGGCGCGCGGGGCGCTACGCCGCCGCGTCGCGCGTGCTTCGCGAGGCGGTGCGGGTCGCGGTGCGCCACCAGAACGTGCTGCTCGAGGCGGAAGCCACCCGCGAGCTGGGCGCCCTCGAGTGCGACCACGGGGACCCGGCGGCGGCGGTGCAGTGGCTGGAGCGGTCGCACGCGCGCTTCGTCACGCTCGGCGCGCGTCGCGAGGAGGAAGCCGTGCGCGCCGAGCTGGAGCGCATCGCTACTGCTTCGGCCCGGGCGTGCACGCGCGAAGCGAGCCCGCCGGCGACTGGCGAGGCGTAGCGGCAGCGCAGCGGGCCGCCGGCAGGTGCCAGGGAACCGCCGGGCGTGCATCTTCCATTGCACCAGCGCGCGCCATGCGCGCCCGCGCTGCCCGGCCCGCTCAGCCAACGCCTGCCCTGCATGCACGAATCCATCGCCGCGCTCGCCGAAGGCTTCCGCGTCAGCACGAACCTGTACCTGAAGGCGCTGCACGGTCTGGAGCCGGAAGCGCTGGTCACGCGCGTCGCCGGCACGGCGAACCCGATCATCTGGATCGCCGGCCACCTGGTGCAGTTCCGCTCGCGGCTCGCGCTCGTGCTCGGCGCGCCGCAGCACGAGGTCGCGTGGGCCAGCCTCTTCGTCACCGGCTCCCGCCCCGGCGACCCGTCCCAGTACCCGCCGATCGACGAGATCATCGCCGCGTGGCGCGAGGTCTCGGCCAACATCGAGTCGCGCTTCGAGGAGATCACCGGCGACGAGCTGGCGGCGCTCCCCCCGGTCCGCGTGGCCACCCCGGACGGCACCGTCCGCGGCGCCGTCGCCCTCTTCGCCTTCCACGACGCCTACCACATCGGCCAGATGGGTCTGATCCGCCGAGTGCTGGGACACGGGGCGTTGATAGACAGCTGAACTACGCCTGCGAGCTGCGTCCTGCGTCCGCAGTGCGCTCGGGGAGAGCCCCTGCCTCCCGAGGTCGTGAAGACGCAGCACGCAGCACGCAGCACGCCTTGTCCTCCCTCGTCGATGACCCCGACCGTTCTCGGCCTCCACCACGTCACCGCGATCTGCTCGGAGCCGCAGCGGAACCTCGACTTCTACGCCGGGGTGCTGGGGCTGCGGCTGGTGAAGCGGACGGTCAACTTCGACGACCCCCGCACGCACCACTTCTATTTCGGCGACGCCGCCGGGCGGCCAGGGAGCGTCATCACGTTCTTCGCCTGGCCGGACGGGCGCGGCGGCCGGCAGGGGACGGGGCAGGCCGCGGCGGTGGCGCTCTCGGTCGTGCCTAACGCCATCGGCTACTGGGTCGAGCGGCTGGGCGCGCGCGGGGTGCGCTACGAGCGGCCGGCGCGGCGGCTCGGCGAGCAGGCGATCGCCTTCCGCGACCCCGACGGCCTGATGCTCGAGCTGGTGGCGCACGAGCGGGCCGCCGAGCGCGGCCCCGCGGCGGCGTGGCCGGGCGCCCCGGTGCCGGCCGAGCACGCCGTCCGCGGGCTGCACGGCGTCGCGCTGTGGGAGGACGGGAACGACGCGACCGCCGGCGTGCTGGCCGAAGTGCTCGGCATGCGGCCGGCGGCGGAGGCGGAGAGCGTCACCCGATACGAGGCGGGCGCCGGCGGGCCCGGCGCGTACGTGGACCTGCGCAACGTCGCCGGCTTCTGGCCCGGCACCGAGGGTACCGGCGTCGTCCACCACGTCGCCTACCGCGTGGCCGACGACGCGGCGCTCGCCGAGCTGCGCGAGCGGGTCGTGGCGCGCGGCCTCGTCGCCACGCCGCCGATCGACCGGCTCTACTTCCGCTCGGTGTACTTCCGCGAGCCCGGCGGCGTCCTGTTCGAGCTCGCCACCGACGCCCCCGGCTTCGCCGTCGACGAGCCCGCAGACCAGCTCGGCGAGCACTTCGTGCTCCCGCCCTGGCTGGAGGGCATGCGCGCCGAGCTCGAGGCCCAGCTCCCCCGCGTCCGCCCGCCGCACGAGAACGTCCCGGTGGCGGAAGGGACGTCGGTGTTCAGGCAGCCGACACCCTGATTCGCGAATCGCGAATCGCGAATCAGCCGTTACCCGCCAACCATCTCCTTCACCTTCCCCAGCAGCGCCGCCGAGGTGAAGGGCTTCTGGAGGAAGACGGTGCGGACGCCGAAGGGGTCGTGCGGCGCGAGCAGCGGGGCGGCGTAGCCGGAGATGTAGAGGATCTTCACGCTCCGGCGCAGCGCGAGCAGGCGGTCGGCGAGCTCGGGGCCGCTCATCTCCGGCATCCGCACGTCGGTGATGACGAGGTCGATCGCGCCGCCGGCCTCCTCGAATCGCTCGAGCGCCTCGCCCCCGTGCGCGGCCGTCAGGACGCGGTAGCCGGCGCGCTCGAGCAGGCGGCGCAGCAGCTCGCGGATGCTCCGCTCGTCGTCCACGACGAGCAGCACGCCGGCGTGCTGCGCCGGGGCCGCCTGGGACGGGCCCTCCTCGGCCACCCGGGGCATGGAAATGGAAGACGTATTGCGCTGCATCGGCACCCGTGACATCCTGCGCGTCCAGCCCGGCCCGGTCGCGCTGCCTAACGTTGCCGCGCACCGCCGCACGCGGACACGTGGCAAGCGATGTACCAGCCGCGCGGGCGCCGGGTCAGCGAACGGGAGTCTCCATGCCGCAAGCGGGCTCGGCGCCGCGCCGCGCGCCCACCGAGGTCGAGCTCGAAGTCACCCAGGCCGTGCTGCGCGGGCTCGTGCACGCGCTCGGCAACCGCACGGCGGCGGTCATCGCCGTGGCCGGCGTCCTCGAGCCGGACGCGCCGGCGGACGCCGAGCTGGTGCGCGCGCTCGCCGCCGAGGGGCGGCGGCTCCACGCCATCGTCCGCCTGCTGCGCTGGCTGTCGCCCGAGTGGAGCGCGCGCGCCGAGCCGGTGGCGCTCGACGAGCTGCTGCCCGACGTGGTCTCCCTCCACGCGCACCACCCGGAGCTGCGCGGCGTCCCCTGCTTCGCCGAGTGCGCCGCCGACGTGCCACCGCTCCGCCTGCTTCGCACGCCGCTCGCGCAGGCGCTGCTCGTGCTCGTCGTGGGCTCGGCGCGCCGCGCCGCGGCCCCGCGCGCCGCCGGCGTGGAGGACGCACAGGTCGTCCTGCGCTGCGCCGCCGCCGGCCCCGACGTGCGCGTCACCGTCACCGCGCCGGCCACCGCCTCGGTCCTCTCACCCGCCGACGAATACGCCGCTGCCGCCCGCCACCTGCTCGCCCCCAACCCCTGGTGGGAGGACGACCGCTGCGCCCTGCGCGCGTCCGGCGACGCCGCCGAGTACGAGCTGCGCGTGCCGACGCTGGCGGAGGTGAGGAGGCGGGAGAAGGGCTGATTCGCGATTCGCGATTCGCGAATCAGCCTTCCCCCGGCCGGTTCAGCTTGTTCCGGAGCGTGCGCACGTTGATGCCGAGGAGGTCGGCCGCGCGGGTGCGGTTCTGGCCGGTCTCTTCCAGGGCGCGCTCGATCAGGATGCGCTCGGCCTCAGTGAGGTCGAGCGTGTGGAGCACGACGGTGCGCGCGGGCCGGCCGTCGGCCGACGGCGCGGGGGCGGCCGCGGCGCCGTCGGCGCGCGGGGCGCCCGGCTGCTGCGCCGCCGCGCTCGTCAGGCCGAAGCGCGTCGCCTCGAACGCGCGCGGCTGGAGCACCGGGTCGCCGCTCAGGATCACGGCGCGCTCGACCGCGTGCTGCAGCTCGCGCACGTTGCCCGGCCAGGGGTAGCGCTGGAGGAGCTCGACCGCCTCGGGCGAGATGCCGAGCAGCTCGCGCTTCGTCTCGGCGGCCGCGCGCGCGGCGAAGCGCTGCGCCAGCAGCGGGATGTCCTCGGGGCGCTCGCGCAGCGGCGGGATCAGGAGCGGAATGACGCTGAGCCGGTAGTACAGGTCCTCGCGGAACTGGCCCGCGCGCACGGCGGCCGCGAGGTCGCGGTTCGTCGTCGCGATGATGCGCACGTCGACCCGGATCGGCGCCGCGCCGCCCACGCGCTCGAACTCCTGCTCCTGCAGCACGCGCAGCAGCTTCGCCTGGAGGTCGAGCCGCATCTCCGAGACCTCGTCCAGGAGCAGCGTGCCGCCGTTCGCGCGCTCGAAGGCGCCCAGCACGCGCTTGATCGCGCCCGTGAAGGCGCCGCGCTCGTGGCCGAAGAGCGCGCTCTCGATCAGCCCGTCGGGGAGGGCGGCACAGTTCAGCTTGATGAACGGCCGGTCGCGCCGGTCGCTCAGGTCGTGGAGCGCGCGCGCGAACAGCTCCTTCCCCGTCCCCGACTCGCCCTGGAGCAGCACCGTGGCGCGCGTCGGCGCCGCGGTGCTCACCGTCTGGAGCAGCCGCCGCATCACCGCGCTCTCGCCGACGATCTCGCGCTCGGTGCGGATCTCCACCACCTGCGTGCGCAGCGCGGCGTTCTCGCGCTTCAGCCGCTCCAGCTCCAGCGCCTGCTCCACCGCCAGCTCGAGCTGCTGCGGCCGCACGGGCTTCGTGATGTAGTCCACCGCCCCGGCCTTGATCGCCTGCACCGCGTGCTCGATGCTCGCGTAGCCGGTGAGCATGATGAGCGGGACGTCGTACCCCTCCTGCTCCAGCAGCCCCAGGAAGTCGAGCCCCGTCACCCCGGGCATCGCGTAGTCCGAGATGATCAGCTCCACCCCGCCGCGCGAGAGCACCGCCAGCGCCTCCGCCACGCTGCGCGCCGTCTCCACGCGATGCCCGACGCGCGACAGCGTGTCCTCGACGATCAACCCGACGTTCGGCTCGTCATCGACGCAGAGAATCGTGGACATGGAAGTGCCGGGACGCGGGACGCGGGAAGTGGGATGCCGAGGTGAAATTCTATGCATCGACGACTGGCTTGATACCCTGTCACGGCGCCCGGGCTCCCGTCCCGCCTCCCCCGTCCCGCGTCCCGTCCCCCGGGCATGCCCTTTGCCCCCCTGGCCTGTCCACGTCCGACGCAGCTTTCAGGAGGCGCGAGCACATGGGGAAGAGAGACCAGCAGGCACTCAAGGGGCACCAGAAGGGCGCCCAGCAGCACGCCGAGGGGACGCAGCACGGGGAGAAGACCCACGAGGCGATCCTCGAGCAGCTCAACGCGTACGGCGCGGGCGAGGCGGCGAACGACGCCGCCGAGATGGCGCCTCGCTACGGAAAGCACAAGATCTACGAGGACCGCGAGCAGCACGACGAAGCCGACAAGAACGCGGAGAAGCACCGGCTCCAGCGCGACCTGGACCGTAATGGCGGCACGGACGACCGGATCCTCGGCCGGTAGGCGCACCCGCGCCGGGACGACGCGGAAGCTCACGCCCAAGCGCGTCCCGGCGCGGAAGCCCGCCGCCAAGTCCGCGCGGCGGGCGGCGGCGACGCGCGTCCCCGCCCACGTCGCCGAGCGGAGCGCGCCGCCCCGCGAGCGTACCGACACCGCGCGCGACTTCTTCCCCGACCGCCTGACGCTGCCGCGACTGCGCGAGGCCGCGGCCGGATGCCGCGCCTGCCCGCTCTGGCGCACGGGCACGCAGACGGTCTTCGGCGAGGGGCCGCGCGGCGCCGACGTGATGTTCGTCGGCGAGCAGCCGGGCGACAAGGAGGACCTCGCCGGCCACCCGTTCGTCGGCCCGTCCGGGCAGCTGCTCGACTCGGCGCTCGAGGACGCGGGGATCGACCGCGGCGGCGTCTACGTCACCAACGCGGTCAAGCACTTCAAGTGGGAGCGGGGCGAGAAGGGGAAGCGCCGCATCCACAAGACGCCGAACACGAGCGAGGTGCGGGCGTGCCACCCCTGGCTGGAGGGTGAGATCGCCCTCGTCAGGCCGCGCGTCATCGTCTGCCTCGGCGCCACCGCGGCGCAGGCGTTGCTCGGCAAGCAGTTCCGCGTCACGCAGTCGCGGGGCCGCGCCATCGCCCCGCCCGAGGGCGCGGACGCGCTCGCGCGCGTGGACGCGGTCTTCGCCACCGTGCACCCGTCCTCGGTCCTGCGCGCCCCCGACCCGCGCACCCGCGAGCGCGCCGAGCGCGAGTTCCGAGCCGACCTCAAGAAGGTCGCGGGGTACCTGAAGAAGGGATGAGGGATGGAGGATGCGGGATGGGGGATGAAGTGCTCGAGTCTCTCGCCCTTCATCCCCCATCCCCCATCCCCCTTCCCGCTCTTACACGTGCCTCAGCAGGTAGTAGAGGATGATGAAGATGATGATCGTGCTGAAGCAGCCGCCGCCGAGCTTCTTCGCACCCCACCCCGCACCCAACGAGCTGAATAGCTTGTTCATGATGCTCCCGCCGCCGAGACAGACGTGGACGATGTAGCTTCCGACCGGGTCGGTCGATAAGCACACCGCGTACCGCCCCGCCCGCCCCCGCCGTGCACCACGACGCCGTCCGCCACATCACTCGCGTGGACCCCGCGCTCGCCCGCGTCATCGAGCGCGTCGGCGCGTGCGCGTTCGA
>DATFPD010000221.1:0-16221 GCA_035265005.1 Gemmatimonadaceae bacterium
ACTATATCGCGATCACTTCGAGCGTGGTCGCGGCTTCACCACCGGCGACCTCATCTCGATCATCAATCGCCTGACCGGTCGCGACTATCGAGCGTTCTTCCAGCAGTACGTATGGGGTACGGAGCGGCCGCCTTACGATTCGATTCTCGGATATGCGGGACTGCGACTCGAGCGAACCGCTCAGGTGGTCGGCTTCGTCGGCGCGAGTCTGAGGGAGATCCCGGCTGGCCGGTTCGTGGCGATCGTCGGCCCGGGGAGCCCCGCCGACGCGGCGGGCATCGTCGTCGGCGATACCATTGTCTCGCTGAACGGCCAACCATGGACGCCCGAGGATGTGCGCGCGTGGCCCGGCAAGCGCGTGTCGGTTGGCGTGCGTCGGAATGGTGTGACGAAAGAGTTCCCGGTGACGCCGGGCACGCACGAAGAGGTCACCTACCGCATCCTCGACGCCGGCACACCCACCGCCGAGCAGCTGGCGCTTCGTGCGAGCTGGCTGCGGGTGACGAGCCAGATCGAGGCCCGCCGTTGAGCTTCGCGTCAGTCGCCGGCCGCCTCCGCGAACAGCGCCGCCAGCTCGATCCGCAGCGGCTCGCGCGCCGGATCAGGGCGCCACTCTAACCTCTCGCGCAGGATCTCCGGCCGCTCGTCGCCGGGGCGCCACCGTTCGACCAAGCGGGCGTCGAGGTCGACGATCCAGTACTCGCTCACCTGCCAGCGCTGGTAGATGTCACGCTTCCGGCCACGGTCGCTGCGGGCGCTCGACGGCGAGATCACCTCGACGGCGAGCAGGAGCGCGCGGATGTCGGTCCACTTCCGAATGCGCACGCCTTCGTCCCGGGCGATGACGAAGACGTCCGGCTGCGTCATCGCCCACCGGTCGAGCTGCACGTCGGCCGGAGACATGAACGTCTCGCCGATGTCCAGCTCGCGGACGTAAGCTCGGATCAGAACGAACAGCTCCCCCACCACGCGCTGGTGGGCGAGCTCCGGCGCCGGCGTCACGGCCAGCTCGCCGTCGAGACACTCGTAGCGCGGCCAACTGCGCCAATCGTCGACGAGCTCGCGCACCTGGTCGGGAGTCCAGACCCGAGCCGTTCCTGGGCTAGCCATGCAATCCCTCCACGCGGACGGTCCGGCGTATTCATAGCCGAGACGATACGCCAAGGAAAGAGCCAGCATGTCATCCATCAATTGCACAGCGAAGCGTTTGGCTTCCAAGGCGGTACGCGAGCGGCCTCGGGAAGCAGTCGCCTCCCGAGGCCGCTTGCGAATCACGCACCACGGATCACGGATCAGCCGCTCACCAGCACCGCCACCGGCAGGGTCTTCAGCGCATCCGCCACGCGAATGGATGGCGTCGCGTCGAGCGTCCCGCTCGGGACCTCGGCGCCGGTGAGGGCGTCGCGCCAGCGGGCGGAGACGAGCTCGGTCGGGAGCCTGACGACGACCGTGTCGCCCCACGGCGCGGCGCCGACCGGCGCGTCCGTCGAGCCGCGCATCAGCGTGAGCGGGAGGCGCGGGACGATCGTCACCACCGCCGAGTCGCCGTGGCGGCGGGCGAAGGCGAAGACGTGGCGCGCGGCGTCGCCCACCGCGTCGAGCGGCTCGTAGCTCCCCCGGGTGAAGAGCTCCGGGCGCGCGCGCCGGAGCTGGAGCGCGGCGCGCATGACGTGGAGCTTCACGCGCCCGTCGTCCGGCGTCCGCATCAGATCCGCCGCCAGCCGCTCCGCGCCCTCGCCCGAGGAGCGCCGGTCCAGCTCGTCGAGCAGCCGCGCGCGCAGCGCGTAGTCCACCGGGCGGCGGTTGTCCGGGTCCACCAGCGCGAAGTTCCACAGCTCGTCGCCCTGGTAGACGTCCGGCGTGCCCGGGGACGTCAGGTGCACGACCGCGCGGGCGAGCGCGTTCCAGAGCCCGGGCCGCGCCACGCGCTCGACCAGCGCCGACATCTCGCGCCGGAAGTGCGCGCCCGACTCGCCCACCAGCAGCGCGGCGATGAAGGCCTTGAGCGCGCTCTCGTACTCCTCGTCGGTGTCGGTCCAGCTGGTGCGCGCCTTCCCCTCGCGCGCCGCCTTGAGCATGTACTGCTCGACGCGCTCGCGCAGCGCCGCCGGGTCCGCGCCCTCCCCCGTGGCGCTGGGGAGCGGCCAGATGCCGAGCATCGTCTGGTAGAGCAGGTACTCGGCGTTGGTTCCCGGGGCGTGCCGACCCTTCACCGTGCGGCCGAGCGCGCGGTAGGCGCGGTGCCAGCGCGCGGCCGCGTCGCCCCACTCCTCGGGGATCTCGGTGAGCACGTCCACGCGCGCGCGCACGTCGGCGCTGCGCTTCGTGTCGTGGGTGTTCGTGGTCACCAGCGCCTGGGGCCACCGCTCGGCCCGCTCGGCGTTCGCCCGGTGGAGCGTGGCCGCCGGGTCGTCGAGCGAGCGCTCGGGGTCGCCGCCCACTTCGTTGCGCGAGACCAGCGGGACGTACAGGTACAGCGCCGTGTCCTCGACCCCCTTCGCGGTCGCGGGGCCGCTCGTCTGTTGGAAGCGCCTGACGAATCGCAGCGCCGCCTCGCGGTCCACCCTCGGCTCCTCGAGCAGCAGCACGCGCGCGACGCGCTCGACGAGCGGCGTCGCGTCGCCGCGCTCGCGCAGCCGCTCGACCGCCCGGCGGACGACGCGGCGATCCTCCTCGGTCGGCGTGCCGGGGCGGCCGTCCACGTAGCTGCGGTAGACGGGGAGGGCGGCGATGAGCTGGGTAATGGCCTCGTCCGTCTGCTGCCGCCACTGGCGCGCGGGCACGCCCGCCGGCGCCGGCAGCGCCTCGCGGAGCCGGCGTCCGAGCCGGCGCACGTCTGCGGTGAGCGTGCCGCGCAGCATCTGCAGCTTCCCGTTGAACGCCACCTCGGCGAAGCGGGCCCGCTCCCCGCGCAGCCGGAGCAGCCCGCGGTAGCGCGCCTCGACCGCCTCCGCCCCGGCGCCGTCCATGAACAGCGCCTCGACGTCGTTCAGCGCCTCGTAGCCGGTGGTGCCCTGGATGGGCCACTCGGCGCGCAGCGACTCGCCGGGGGAGAGGATCTTCTCCACCAGGATGGGGATCTCCCCACCGACAGCCTCCCGGAGCCGCTCCAGGTAGCCTAACGGGTCGAGCAGGCCGTCCACGTGATCGACGCGGAGGCCGTCGACCTCGCCCGCCCGCACCCACTCCAGGATCACGCGGTGCGTGGCGTCGAAGACCGCGGGGTCCTCGGTGCGCAGCGCCACCAGCTCGTTGATCTCGAAGAAGCGGCGGTAGTTGATGTCGGTGCCGGCGCGGCGCCAGAACGTGAGGCGGTAGTGCTGGCGGTCGAGCAGCTTCCGCAGCGCGGCGCGCCCCTCGGGCGTCTTCGAGTCGAGGCCGCCGGCCGGCAGCTCCTTCGTCGTCGCCGGGTCGAGCGGGAAGGTGTTCTCGAAGTACTTCAGCCGCGGCGGCCGCCCGCCCTCGGTCGCCACCGACAGCTCCCCCTTCTTCAGCACCTCCGACAGCTCGGCGCCGAGCACGGGGAGCATGATGCGGCCGCGCAGGTCCTCGTCAGGCGCGCTCCAGTCCACGTCGAACCAGCGCGCGTACGCCGACTGCCGGCCGTGGGTCAGCACGTCCTCCCAGAACGGGTTCGTCGGGCCCGTCCCCATGTGGTTCGGCACGATGTCGAGCAGCAGCCCCATCCCCTGCCCGCGGAGCGCGGCGAGGAACCCGCGGCGCGCCTCGTCGCCCCCCAGCTCGGGGTTCACCCGCGTGGGGTCGGCGACGTCGTAGCCGTGGGTGCTGCCGGGGCGGGCAGTGAGAATGGGCGACGCGTACGCGTGCGAGATCCCGAGCCGCGCGAGGTACGGCACGACGTCGCGCGCCTGCTCGAGGGAGAAGTCCTTGTGGAGCTGGAGGCGGTATGTAGCGGTCAGTGCTGCGGGCACGGAGTGCTGTCAGGTAAGGCGTTGATGAGTTCGAGAAGGGGGCGGAGCGCACGAGCAATGCCCCACTGTCGGGACGAGCTCGAAGGATTGAACCGCGGAGGGCGCGGAGGACGCGGAGGACTGCTCGTTCCTCTGCGTCCTCCGCGCCCTCCGCGGTTCAATCGCCGTTCGATGCTCTTTCCCCGGCACCGTCGCTTGCGCCAATCCACGCGCGCTCGACGCCGAGTGCGTACTGCACCGCCGGACTCTCGCGGATCTCGTCGAGCGTCATCGACTGCTTGCGGGTCCAGCTCGGGAAGTCTTCCGGGCTCACGCCAGGGAGGTTCACCGCGTCGGTCTCGCCGGTGAGGTCGTCGAGCGAGAGGCCGACGAGCCACGACGGCGTGCGGCGGAGGAAGGCGTGCACGGCGTGGCGCAGCCACAACGCGTTCTCGTCGCCCAGGTCGAATGGTTCCACGTCCTCGGGGAGCAGTCCCTCCTCCACGAGCCGCTCGACCAGCGCCTCCCGGTCGCGCTCGCGCTCCTTCCGTGCGGTGGACGCCGCCTTCCTGGTGCCGAGCAGCCCGTTCTCGGCGCGCAGCTCGACGTCGCGCCCTTCCCAGAAGCCGGCGATCGTCGCCAGGTCGTGCGTGTTCGCCGTCGCCAGCGCGCGCGCGGGGAACTCGCCTGGCGCCCTGAATCGCTTCTTCGCGTCCTGCTCGAACCAGAGCACCTTCGACGAGAGGACGCCCCACTTCTCCAGCGCCGGCGGCACGTCCTTCGGCACCGTCCCCAGGTCCTCGCCCACCACCAGCGCGCGGGCGTTCCGACTCTCCCGCGCCAGGATGCCGAGCAGCTCCTCGGACGGGAACCGCACGTACGCGCCCTTCTTTCCGCTCATCCCCTGGGGAATCCAGAACTGCTGGAAGAGCCCGATGACGTGGTCGATCCGCAGCGCGCCGCCGTGGCGCATCGCCGAGCGCACGAGCTGGATCCAGTAGCGGTAGCCGTCCGCCGCGAGGGCGCGCGGGTCGAGCGGCGGGAGCCCCCAGTTCTGCCCCTCGGCGGCGAACGGGTCCGGCGGCGCGCCGACGCTCGCGCCCTGGAGAAAGAGCCCGGGGAAGAGCCACGGGTCCGCGCCGTTAGGCGAGGTGCCGATCGCGAGGTCCTGGTAGAGCCCGATCGGCATTCCCGCCCGCCGGCCGCGCTCGGCGGCGGCCCGGAGCTGGGTGTCGAGCTCGAACTGGACCCAGCGGTGGAAGTCCACCCGCTCGGCGTGCGCCTCGCGGAACTCGCCGACCGCCGGCGAGCGCGGGTCGCGGTATTCGGCCGGCCAGTCGCGCCAGGATTCGGGACCCGGCCCTGCCGCCCCGCCGAGCGCCGAGCAGTGCTCCTCCAGTGCCAGGAAGGTGGCGAAGTCCGTCAGCGTCTGCTCCTGGTCGGCCACGAAGGCGGCGTACAGGCGTCCGCGGTCGGTGCCGGCGTCGCGGTGGCGGGACGCGAACACGCGGTGCAGCACCTCGAGCACCGGCGTCTTGAGCGCCATCACCGCCTCGTACTCCACGCGGTCACCGTCGCGCAGCCGGCGGATCTGGTCCTGCGTCGAGCGGTCGTGCACCAGCGCCTGCGCGTCGCCCGACTCGTTCAGCTCCGGCACCGCCTCCACGTCCAGGTAGAGCGGGTTCCGGAAGAGGCGGCTCACCGGGCTGTACGGGCTCACCTCCCCGCCGCGGTTGCGCAGCGTGTGCAGCGGGTTGAGGCCCACGAATGCCGCCCCCTCGCCGGCCGCCCACTCCATGAGCGCGCCGAGGTCGGTGAAGTCGCCGACGCCCCAGTTCCGCGCGCTGCGCACCGTGTAGAGGTTGGTGACGATGCCGAACGCGCGGCGCCCGGAGAGCAACTCCTCCGGCGTCGTGCAGCTCGGCGGGACGACGATCGTGTTCGGCCTCGTCAGCCCCCCGCTGCTCCACACCGGAGCGACGTGGATTCGCGGCGGGGTGCGGCGGGCGTCGTCCGCGTCGATCCCTTCGAGCGCCCGCCGCGCCGCCTCGTCGTCCGGCGCGTCGATCCCCATCGCGGCGAGGAGGGCGACGCGCGTCTCGTCCGACGTCACGCGCCGCTCCTTCCCCGTCTGGTCCACGTACTCGGCGACGATTCCCACCCGGTCGGCGAGGCGGCGGAGGGCCGAGCGGCCGCTGCCGCCGCCCCTCGCCCGCCGCTTCTTTGCCGCGCCGCCCGCTCGACCGCTTCGCTTCCGTGACGCCACCCGCTACTCCCTGTCGTCGAGCAGCGGCTCCATGTCGGCCAGCTCCGCCTCGCTCGGCGCCGGCGGCGCCGCCGGCTGCGCCGCGCGCAGGGCGGCGGCCGACTCGTCAGGCATCGGCGTGAGCGTCACCGGCTCCGGCGCCAGGAGCACCAGCGCGCCCAGCGGCGGCAGGTTGAGGCGCAGCGACTGCGGGTAGCCGTGGAAGGGCACCTCCTCGGACTCCACCGCCTCCACCGCGCCCCAGCCGCTGCCGCCGAAGCGCCGGTCGTCGCTGTTGAGCAGCATCTGATAGCGCCCCGGCGACGGCGCGCCGATCCGGTAGTCGCCGCGCGGGACCGGCGTCAGGTTGATCGCCACCACCGCCTGCCGGTCGCCGTCGCGCCGCACGTACGAGACGACCGAGTTGTCCTTGTCCGCGACGTCGATCCAGGAGAAGCCCTGCGGCTCGTGGTCGAAGCGCCAGAACGCGGAGTGCTCGCGGTAGACGCGCCCCAGCTCCTGCATGAAGTACACGTGGGCACCGTGGATCCCGACCTGGTGCGGCAGGTGCCAGTCGAGGCTCGAGTCGTGGTTCCACTCCCGCCCCTGCGCGATCTCGGCGCCCATGAACAGCAGCTTCTTCCCCGGGCGGGTGAGCATGTACGCCATGAGCAGGCGCAGGTTGGCGAACTTCTGCCACGCGTCGCCCGGCATCTTGTCGAGCAGCGAGCGCTTCAGGTGCACCACCTCGTCGTGCGACAGCGGCATGATGAAGCGCTCGCTGTACTCGTACATCATCGCGAAGGTGAGCTGGTCCTGCTTGAAGCGCCGGTAGATCGGGTCCGACTTGAAGTACTCCAGGGTGTCGTGCATCCACCCCATGTTCCACTTGAACGTGAACCCGAGCCCGCCCTCCTGCGGCGGCTTGGTGACCGCGGGCCAGGCGGTGGACTCCTCGGCCACGGTGAAGCAGCCCGGCAGCTCGTGCTGCACGGTCCAGTTCATCTGCTTGATGAAGTCGATCGCCTCGAGGTTCTCGCGGCCGCCGTAGCGGTTGCGCATCCACTGCCCCGCCTGGCGGCTGTAGTCCAGGTAGAGCATCGACGCCACCGCGTCCACGCGCAGGCCGTCCATGTGGAACTCTTCCAGCCAGTAGAGCGCGTTCGCGATGAGGTAGTTCTTCACCTCGTTGCGGCCGAAGTTGAAGATCAGCGTCCCCCAGTCCGGGTGCTCGCCGAGGCGCGGGTCCTCGTGCTCGAACAGCGCCGTGCCGTCGAAGCGGCGGAGGGCGTAGTCGTCCTTCGGGAAGTGCGCCGGCACCCAGTCCACGATCACGCCGACGCCGGCGCGGTGCAGGGTGTCGATGAGGAACTTGAGCTCCTCCGGCGAGCCGAAGCGCGAGGTCGGCGCGAAGTAGCCCGACACCTGGTAGCCCCACGACCCGAAGAACGGGTGCTCGGCCACCGGCAGCAGCTCGACGTGCGTGAAGCCGAGCCGCGTCACGTGCTCGGCGAGCCTGGGCGCGATCTCGCGGTAGCCGAGCGAGCGGTTGCCGTCCTCGGGGACGCGCGCCCACGAGCCCAGGTGCACCTCGTAGATGTACATCGGCTCGCGCGCCACGTCCTTCGACCGGCGCGCCTCCATCCACTCGGCGTCCCCCCACGCGTACGCCTCGTCGACGACGATCGACGCCGTCTCCGGCGCCTGCTGCATCTTGAACGCGAACGGGTCGGTCTTGAGCCGCGGCAGCCCCTCGCGCGTGATCAGCTCGTACTTGTACAGCGCGTTGGGCGAGATCTCGGGGACGAACAGCTCCCACACGCCGGAGCCGCCGAGCAGGCGCATGGGGTAGACGCGCCCGTCCCAGCCGCAGAAGTCGCCGACCACGCTCACCCGCCGCGCGTTCGGCGCCCAGACGGCGAAGGAGACGCCGCGCACGCCGTCGACCTCGCGCACGTGGGCGCCCATCTTCTCCCACAGCCGGCGGTGCGTCCCCTCGTTGAACAGGTGGAGGTCCACGTCGCCGACCGTCGGCAGGAAGCGGTACGGGTCGTCGCGCTCCCAGACGCCGCCGTCCCTGAAGTGGTAGCGCAGCCGGTAGCGCATCGGCGGCGCCATGCCCGGGACGAACGCCGCGTAGACGCCGCGCGCCTGCCGCTTCGTCGGGATCGCCTCCCCCGACGGCAGCACGACCTCGACCCCTACCGTGTCCGGGTGCATCGCGCGCACCACGGCGCCCTCGACGCCGTTCACGCTCGTCGGGTGGGCGCCGAGGATGGAGTGCGGGTCGTGATGCTGGCCCGCCAGGAGGCGGGCGAGGCTCGCGCGGTCCACCGCCGGCGGGTCGAAGCTCGCCGCGTCCTGGCGCTCCGGGCGCTCCGGGCGCTCCTGGCGCGCCGGCTCGGCGGCCGCCGGCGCCTCGGGGAGCGGCACCTCCCGGTCGCTGAAGGTCGCGTCAGGCGCGGCGGCGCCGCCGCCGTTGCCGCCGTTGCCGCCATTGCCTACGCCGGCGCTCGCCGCCGGGCCCGCCGGCGTCGCGCTCCGCTTCGGGCGACGCTCCGATCCGCCGCTGCTGCGGTCCCTGCTCATCTCGTGGCCTCCACCGTCTCCTGCCCTGTCGAAGTCGAAGTCGAAGTCGTGTCGGCCGCGTCGACCGTGTCGGTCGCGTCGGCCGGGATGGTCGTGTCGGAACTGTCGATGCCGCTCCCCGCCGGCGAGGCCACCGAGAGCGCGGTCTTGGCCGGCGCCTTCACCGGCCGCGGCGCGGCGGCCTTCTCGGCCGCGGCGGTGGTGGCGGCGGTGCTCGCCGACGAGCGGCGCTCGGCACCATAGCGGAAGAGCGAGAGCGAGAACGGCTGAAGCGTCACCGCCGAGCGGCGCAGCTCCCCGCGCTCGGCGCGCCCGGTGTCCACGAGCTGCGTCCAGACGCCGTCGCTCGACATCGCCGGCAGGTGCACCGTGGAGGGCCGCCCGCCGCCATTCAGGAAGAGCAGGACCGTGTCGCCCGAGACCGGCCGCCCGCGGTCGTCCACCTCGTCGGTCGCCTCGCCGGCGATCAGCATGCCGAGCGCGTGGTTGTTGCCGTTCCGCCAGTCGAGCTCCGTCATCTCGTGCCCGTCTGGGCGCAGCCAGGTCACGTCCTTCCGCCCGTCCGGGGTGACGGGCTGTCCGCGGAAGAAGTGCCGGCGGCGCAGCACCGGGTGGGCGTGACGGAGCTGGAAGACCCTGCGCGTGAACTCGAGCAGCTCGCGCTGCCGCTCGTCGAGCGCCCAGTCCATCCAGGTGAGCTCGTTGTCCTGGCAGTACACGTTGTTGTTGCCGCGCTGCGTGCGCCCGATCTCGTCGCCGTGGGCGAGCATCGGGATGCCCTGCGAGAACGCCAGCGTCGCCAGGAAGTTGCGCATCGCGCGCGCGCGCAGGTCGAGGATCTCGGGGTCGTCGGTCTCCCCCTCCGTCCCCCAGTTGCAGCTGAAGTTGTCGTTGTGGCCGTCGCGGTTGTCCTCCCCGTTGGCCTCGTTGTGCTTCTCGTCGTAGCTCACCAGGTCGCGCAGGGTGAAGCCGTCGTGCGCCACCACGAAGTTCACGCTCGCGTACGCCGAGCGCCCGCTCCAGCGGTAGATGTCGCTCGACCCCGAGAGGCGCGAGGCGAGCTCGGGGACCTGGCCGGCGTCGCCGCGCCAGAAGCGGCGCACCGTGTCGCGGTACTTGTCGTTCCACTCCGCCCAGCGGATGGGGAAGTTCCCCACCTGGTAGCCGCCGGGGCCGACGTCCCACGGCTCGGCGATCAGCTTCACCTGCGACAGCACCGGGTCCTGGAGGATGATGTCGAAGAACGCGCTGAGGCGGTCCACCTCGTACAGGTCGCGCGCCAGCACCGGCGCCAGGTCGAAGCGGAAGCCGTCGACGTGCATCTCGGTCACCCAGTAGCGCAGCGAGTCCATGATCAGCTGCATGGTGCGCGGGTGCCGGGCGTTGAGCGTGTTGCCGGTGCCGGTGAAGTTGATGTACTGGCGCGGGTTGCGCGGGTCCACCAGGTAGTAGTTGGCGTTGTCGACGCCGCGGAAGCTGAGCGTCGGCCCCAGGTGGTTCCCCTCGCCGGTGTGGTTGTACACGACGTCGAGGATGACCTCGATCCCCGCCGAGTGGAGCTTCTTCACCATCGTCTTGAACTCGTAGACCTGCGCGCCGAAGCCGCCGGTGGCGTAGCGCACGTCCGGCGCGAAGAAGCCGATGGTGTTGTAGCCCCAGTAGTTCGCGAGCCCGAGCTCGGCCAGGTGGCGGTCGATCACGAAGTGGTGGATCGGGAGCAGCTCGACCGCGGTCACGCCTAACGCCAGCAGGTGCTCGATCACCGCCTCGGAGGCGAGCCCCAGGTAGGTGCCGCGGTGCCGGCCGTCCACGTCCGGGTGCCGGACCGTCATCCCCTTCACGTGGCACTCGTAGATCACCGTGCGGTTCCACGGCGTACCCGGCGGGCGGTCGTTCCCCCAGGTGAACGCCGGGTCGACGACGACGCACTTCGGGATCCCGCCCGCCGACTCGTCGGTCGACGGCACGAGGTCCTCGCGCGGGTTCCCCACCTTGTAGCCGAACAGGGCGTCGCTCCACCGGATCGTCCCCCCGATCGCGCGGGCGTAGGGGTCGATCAGCAGCTGGTTGGGGTTGAAGCGGTGCCCCTCCTCCGGGCGGTACGGCCCGTAGACGCGGTAGCCGTAGAGCTGGCCCGGCCTGACGTCGGGGAGGTAGCAGTGCCAGACCTGGTCGGTGGGCTCGCTCAGCGGGATCCGCACCCGCTCGGCCGCGTCCTCGTTGCGGTCGAACAGGCAGAGGTCGACCCCGGTGGCGTGCTCGGAGAAGAGCGCGAAGTTCACGCCCTCGCCGTCCCACGTCGCCCCCAGCGGGTGCGGCCGGCCGGGCCAGACGCGCGTCTCGCGCATCTCAGCCACGCCCGGCCCGGTAGAGGCGCGCCGAGTGGGGCGGGAGCGTCGACGCGTCGCCCTCGGCGCGCGCGGGGCCGGTGGCGAAGATCCGCGTCCAGCCTCCGTCGGGCGGGCGGACGCGGCGCGGCGCGTCCGACAGGTTGAATTCGGCGAAGAGCGCGGGGGCGTTCGCGCGCGGCCGCAGCAGCAGCGTGATCCACCCCTCCCGCTCGTCGTGCTCGACGCGCGACTCGGCGGCGCCCGGCCGCAGCGCCGGCTCCTCCCGCCGCAGCCGCAGCAGCTCGCGGTAGCGCGCGAGCAGCGCCGCGTGCCGCGGCTGGGTCAGCTTCGACCAGTCGAGCTTCGAGCGGCGGAACGTCTCCTCGCTCTGCGGGTCGGGGACGTCGTCCCCCCAGCCGAACGCCTCGAACTCCTTCGTCCGCCCCTTCCGCACCGCCTCCACCAGATCCGGGTCGCCGTGGCTCACGAAGTACTGGAAGGGGTTGGTCTCGCCGTACTCCTCGCCCATCCAGAGCATCGGCACGTATGGGGAGAGCAGGTAGAGCGCGGCGGCGAGCTCGAGCCGGTCCGGGCTCACGAGCGCGGCGAGGCGCTCGCCGGCGGCGCGGTTCCCCACCTGGTCGTGGTTCTGGATGCACACCACGAAGCGGTCGCGCGGCAGCCCGGTGGAGGGCGCGCCGTGCCGCCGCCGCCGGTGCGCCGAGTAGCTGCCGTCGTAGACGAACGGCTCGGCGAGCGCGGCCGCGACCTTGGCCACGCCGTCGGCGAAGTCGGCGTAGTAGCCGCTGGTCTCGCCGGTGAGCGCGGCGTGGACGGCGTGGTGCAGGTCGTCCGCCCACTGCGCGTCCAGCCCGTAGCCGTGCTCCTCGGCCGGCCGGACGACCCTGGGGTCGTTGAGGTCGCTCTCGCCGATCACCACCGCGGTGCGGCCTAACGCCTCGCCCTGGCGATGCACCGCCTCCGCCAGCTCCCGGAGCACGTGCGTCGCGCCGAAGTCGAAGATGCCGTGGATGGCGTCGAGGCGCAGGCCGTCCACGCGGTACTCGGTGACCCAGTGCAGCGCGTTGTCGATGACGAAGCGGCGCACCTCCTCGCTGTCGGCGTCGTCGTAGTTGACGCCCTGCCCCCACGGGGTCCTGTAGCGGTCGGTGAAGAACGGGCCGAAGTCGCCGAGGTAGTTCCCCTCGGGGCCGACGTGGTTGTAGACGACGTCGAGGATCACCGCGAGCCCCGCCGCGTGGGCGGCGTCCACCAGCCGCCGCAGCCCGTCCGGGCCGCCGTAGCTGTGCTGCACCGCGTAGAGCTCCACGCCGTCGTACCCCCAGTTGCGCTCCCCGGGGAACTGCGCGA
The DNA here is from genome assembly GCA_035265005.1 of Gemmatimonadaceae bacterium. Lineage (GTDB taxonomy): Bacteria > Gemmatimonadota > Gemmatimonadetes > Gemmatimonadales > Gemmatimonadaceae > DATFPD01. The sequence goes on from DATFPD010000221.1 coordinate 12,447, forward strand.
CCGGCATGATCTCGACCGCCGTCACGCCCAGGTCGACGAGGTGCGCCAGCCGCGGGATCGCGCCGTCGAAGGTCCCCTGGTCGCTGAAGGCGCCGACGTGCAGCTCGTAGATGATGAGGTCCGCCATCTCGCGCCCCGCCCACCCCTCCGAGTGCCGCCACTCGAACGCCTCCGGGTCCACGACCCGCGACGGCCCGTGCACCCCGTGGGGCTGGAAGCGGCTCGCCGGGTCCGGGCGCTCCTTCTCCCCACCGTCCTCACCGCGGAGCACGTACTTGTAGTCGTCCCCCGCCGCCGCGCCGCGCACCACGCCCTCGAACACGCCGCCGTCCCCGCGCTCGAGCGTGTGGTCCCCGCGCGCGTCGCCCGTGCAGAGCCGCACGCTCAGCTCGCGCGCCCTCGGCGCCCAGACGGCGAAGCGCACCCCGCCCTCCACCACGTTCGCGCCGCGCTGGAGGGACCAGAGGTCCGTCGATGTTTCTGCTGCTGCTGTAACGGTCACGTGTGCGTCAAGGGCAAGAGGGGACGGGGGATGGGGGAAGGGGGATGAACTGCTCTCGCCGAGGATGCATCCCGGGGCTGTTCATCCCCCATCCCCCGTCCCCCTTCCCTGCTTCTCAAACGGCCGCCCCGCGGATGAGGAGCCCCACCGCGCCGCGGAGCGGGATCCAGACCCAGGTCGGGCGGTTGTTCAGCTCGTAGCCCAGCTCGTAGAACACCTTCTCGGTCTCGAACAGGGAGATCAGCGCGTCGATGTGCCGCGCCTCGTCAGGCAGGAAGGGCGCGCGGGCGCCCGGGTCGCCGCTGTTCAGGTAGCCGTTGAGGAACGCGTCGCGCACGCCGCGCTCCCAGCGGGAGGCGCGCTGCGCCAGGCGGCCGGCGTCGTGCTGCTGCTGCACCTCCATCGACAGCGTGGCCGCGGCGTAGGCGAACGAGCGCAGCATCCCGGCCACGTCGCGGAGGGCGCTGTGGCGTCGGCGGCGCACCGCCATCGGGCGCGCCGGCTCCCCCTCGAAGTCGATCACCATGAACTCGCCCGACTGAGCGCGGAGCACCTGCCCCAGGTGGTAGTCCCCGTGGTGGCGGATCCGCGCGCCGGCGTGCCCGCTCAGCACGCGCGCCCGCTCGGCGATGTGCTCGCGGTAGACCTCGCGCTTGGAGAGCAGGTGCCTGGCCTGCCCCGCCTGGTCCGCGGGGAGCCGGCCGGCGGCGAGCTGCGCCTCCACCAGCGCCATCCCGCCCTCCACCGCCTGCTGCACCGCGCTCGTCCACTGCGCGATGTCGTCGTCGGTCGCCGGCTCGGGGGCGAAGTCCGGGTCGGCGGGGTCGGAGGCGAGCGCGTCGTGCATCGCCCGCGTCACGATCCCCAGCCGCTCGGCGTCCCCCACGAAGTCGCTCGCCACCGGGCGGTTCGACGGCGCGCGGAAGTACGGGCGCGAGCGCTCGAGCGCGTAGTGCCAGCAGTCGGTGGAGCCCGGGAGGAAGCGCTGGAGGATCCCGGCGACGCTCGAGCCGCCGCTCCCGCCGGCCCCGCCCTCGAAGCGGATCGTGCCGAGCAGGCGCGGGGTGTTCTCGAAGCTCGTCTTCGTCGCGAAGAAGCGCGCGATCTCGACGTCCGGGTTCTCCCCCTCCTCCAGCCGCCGGTAGAGCTTGAGGATGGCCCGGTCGCCGTAGATGATCGACGTGTTGCTCTGCTCGGCCGAGCCGACGCGGCTCGCGCCGGCGCCGCGCATCTCGCCGCCGCCCTCGCCCACCGGCTCCACGACCCAGCGTGTGCCTGACGGCTCGCCGTCGCCGAACGCCGCGCCGCCGGCGGCGAACGCTTCGGCGAGCATCCCCCGGAAGGACTCGTCCTCCACCGCGTCGAACAGCACGCCGCGCCCGCCGTCCGACGCCTCGACGCGCGCCAGAACTGCCGAGGGGGCGGGGCCGCCGGCGGGCCGCACGGCGAGCGGGAGCTGGTACGTCTCCACGCGGCCCTCGGCCAGCTCCACCGCCAGGCGCGCGATGGCGGCGCCGAGCTCGGGGCCGCCGCCGGGAGCGCGCAGCGGGATCACGTCCGCCACCCGCACCGAGCGCGGCGTGTGCCCCTTGGCGCCGAACCACCGCCGGCCGGCGAGGAAGCGCAGCAGCGCCGTCTCGTCCAGCGACCCGAGCGGCCCGGCCGCGAGCGCGTCGTCCGGCCGGCCCTCCACGCGCAGGACGGGGAGCGTGCTCGCCGCGGTGTCGTCAGGCACGGTGACCCCGGTCATCGGGCGCCCCCTGCGCCGCCCGCGCCGCCGTTCCCGCCGACGCCGCGCGACGGGTCGCGCGAAGCATCGCGCGAAGCATCGCGCGCGGCCTCGGCGCGAGCGCTGCGCTCGGGGACTCGGGGCTGCCGCCACCGGCCGCCGGAGACCACCTCCCCCACCTTGTTCTCCGCCACGAGGCTGAACCAGAAGAAGCCGTGCGGGCCCATCGTGAAGAAGTACGGCAGCCCGCCGATCGCCGGCCACGGCTGGCAGCTCCACAGCTCGATCGGCACCATCCCGGCGTAGCGCGCCAGGTCCAGCTCCACCGGCTGCGCGTAGCGCGACAGGTTGTTCACGCAGAGGATGATCTCGCCCTCGTGCTGCCGCAGGAACACCAGCACCTTGCGGTTCTCCGGGAGCAGGAACTCCTGCGTCCCGCGCCCGAACGCCTTGTGCGCATGGCGCACGCCGATCAGCCGGCGCATCCAGCGCAGCAGCGACGTCGGCAGGCGCTCCTGCGCCTCGACGTTGATCCCGTGGTAGCCGTACGGCGGGTCGACGATCAGCGGGCTGTAGAGCGCGGCGCTGTCGCCGTCGGAGAAGCCGGCGTTCTTGTCGTCGCTCCACTGCATCGGCGTGCGCACGCCGTTGCGGTCGCCGAGGTAGACGTTGTCGCCCATCCCCAGCTCGTCGCCGTAGTAGACGATCGGCGTCCCCGGCATCGACATCAGCAGCGCGTTCATCAGCTCGATCTGCCGCCGCCCGTTGTCCATCAGCGGCGCCAGCCGCCGCCGGATGCCGACGTTGATGCGCATCCGCGGGTCGCGCGCGTACTCCTTGTACATGTAGTCGCGCTCCTCGTTCGTCACCATCTCGAGCGTCAGCTCGTCGTGGTTGCGGAGGAAGATCGCCCACTGGCAGGAGTCCGGGATCGGCGGCGTGCGCCCCATGATCTCGACGATCGGCGTCCGGTCCTCCTTGCGCAGCGCCATGTACATGCGCGGCATGAGGGGGAAGTGGTACGCCATGTGGCACTCATCGCCCTCGCCGAAGTACGGGCGCACGTCGGGCGGCCACTGGTTCGCCTCGGCCAGGAACACGCGGTCCGGGAACTCGGCATCGAGTGCGGCGCGCAGATCCTTGAGCACCACGTGCGTCTCGGGGAGGTTCTCGCAGTTCGTCCCCTCGCGCTCGATCAGGTAGGGGATGGCGTCCAGCCGCAGCCCGTCCACGCCCATGCGCAGCCAGAAGCGCATGACGTTCTTCACCGCCTCGAGCACCTTCGGGTTGTCGAAGTTGAGGTCGGGCTGGTGGCCGAAGAAGCGGTGCCAGTAGAACTGCTGCGCCACCGGGTCCCAGGCCCAGTTCGACTTCTCGGTGTCGGTGAAGATGATGCGCGTCCCCGAGTACTTGTTCGGGTCGTCGCTCCACACGTAGAAGTCGCGCTCCGGCGACCCCTTGGGCGCCTTGCGCGCGCGCTGGAACCACGGGTGCTGGTCCGAGGTGTGGTTGATCACTAGCTCGGTGACCACGCGGATGCCCCG
>DATFPD010000222.1:0-2015 GCA_035265005.1 Gemmatimonadaceae bacterium
CGTGGCTCACCATCAGCACCGTCAGGCGGTCGCGCTCGTGCAGCTCCCGCACGAGGCCGAGGATCTGGGTCGTCGAGACCAGATCCATCCCGTTCGTCGGCTCGTCCAGTACGAGCACGGTGGGCTCCCCGACCAGGGCGCGCGCGATCAGCGCGCGCTGCCGCTGCCCGCCCGAGAGCGCCGCCAGGTGGCGGTCGGCGAGGTTCACGATGCCGACGTGCTCGAGCGCCGCGCACGCCCGGTCGCGGTCGTCCTTCGTCGGCCGCCGCCCCAGGCCGATCCGGTCGTAGCGCCCCATCATCACCACGTCCACGACCTTGAGCGGGAAGGTGTACTCCACCTGGTCGCGCTGCGGCACGTAGCCGAAGCGGAGCGCGGGGTCCACCCGCACCGTTCCGGCGAGCGGCGTCAGGGTGCCGAGCAGGGCGCGCAGGACGGTCGTTTTCCCGGCGCCGTTAGGCCCGACGAGCCCCAGGAAGTCGCCGCGCGGAATCTCGAACGAGATGTCGGTCAGGATCGCGCGACGCCCGTAGCCGAGCGTCGCGCGGTCGAAGACGACGAGGGGACGCGCCTCGCCCGGGACGCCGTCCCGGCGGATCGCCGGAGTCGCGCTCATCGGGCGCTCACTGGACGCCGGCGGCGACCTGCTGAATGTTGTTGCGCATGACGGCGATGTAGTCGTCCAGCCCCTTCACCCCCCCGACCGACGGCGGCAGGATCAACACCTTGGCGCCGGTGCGCGAGGCTACCAGGTCGGCGGTCTTCCGGTCGTAGAACGGCTCCATGATGATCACCCTGGCGCCGGTCTGCCGAATGGTCTGCATGAGCCCCGCGAGGTGCGAGGGCGACGGCGGCACCCCCGGCTTGGGCTCCATGAAGCCGACGATGTTCACGCCGGTGTACTCGGCGAAGTAGCGCCAGCTCGTGTGCCAGGCGACGACGGGCTTCCCCTTGATCCGCGCCAGCTGCGACGCCCACTCGCGCGCCGCAGCGTCGATGCGCGCCTCGAACGCCTTCTCGTTCTTCTCGAAGGTGTCCTCGTCCTTCGGGTCGAGCTGGCTGAACTTCGCCTTGAAGAGCCGGGCGATGCGCTTGCCGTTCTCGGGGTCGAGCCAGTAGTGCGGGTTGCCCAGCGGGTGCACGTCGCCCTGGCTGCGGTCGACGTTTCCCTGCGGGCGGTCGAGCACCGGGATCGCGGTGGACACGTCCAGGTAGCCGGTGCCGCCCATCCGGATCTTCGGGTTGCGCGCGCCGTCGAGCAGCAGCGGCATCCAGCCGATCTCCAGGTCGAGGCCGACGAAGGCCCACACGTCCGCGTTCCGGAGCTGGAGCACGAAGCTCGGCTTGGCCTCGATGAAGTGCGGGTCCTGGTAGCCCTCGCCGATGTGCGTGGCGACGATCTTGTTTCCGCCCACCGCGCGGGCGATGTCGTAGAGGTCCGTGGTGCTCGTGACCACACGCAGCTGCGCGGCGGCGGCGGCCGGGGTTCCGGCCGCCGCGAGGACGGCCAGCAGCAGCGTGGCGAGCGAACGAACGAGTGCGCGTCTAAGCATACGTCGGCGTGAGTTGCGTCAGAAAGGGTGCGGCTTGTGCGGCCCGAGCGAGAACGCGGCCTGGAGCAGCAGGCGGTTGGACTTCTCCCCCGCTGCGGCGTCAGGCATCACGCGCTCGTACGCGGCCACGAGCTTCGAGAACTCGCTCGGGAACCATTCGAGGTACCCCGAGCCGGCCTGAAAGGTCGAGCCTGCCGCCTGCGGGTCCTGGAGCCAGTCGTAGCGCGAGCCCAGGAAGAGCCGGCGCGTCAACTGATAACGCGCGAAGGCGTACGCACCGTTGAAGTCGCGGCCCGGCCCCTCGAAGGTCGCGTCGTCCAGGCCGGCGAGGTCGTGCGGACTGCGCTCGTTGAGCTGGCGCATCAGCTCCGCCTGGAAGATGAACGACCTGTACAGCCCCTGCTGAAGCGGCCGCCAGCGGTAGGTGAAGTCGGCGCCGATGACGCTTTGCCGCGCCCCCAC
>DATFPD010000223.1:0-6649 GCA_035265005.1 Gemmatimonadaceae bacterium
GGCGCGGGTGGGGGGCCGACCTGCTCGTCTTCCGCGGGTGCGGGGAGGAGCCGAACCGGGCCCGGCGCTTCTACCACTCGGGCGAGACCGGCGACCTGGCGCACGTGCTGGCGCGGGTGGCGCGGGAGCACCCGGGCGCGCCGCTCGGGCTGGCCGGCGTCTCGTTAGGTGGGAACGTCCTGCTCAAGATGCTGGGCGAGGGGGGCGCGCTCCCGCCGGCGGTGCGCGCGGCGGCGGCGGTGAGCGTCCCGTTCGACCTCGGGCGCGGGGCGCGCCACATCGGGCGCGGCTTCGGCGCGGTGTACGAGCACAGCTTCCTCCGCTCGCTGCGCCGCAAGGCGGAGGAGAAGCTCGGGCGCTACCCCGACCTCTGCGACCCGGCGCGCCTCGCCGCCGCCCGCACCATCCTCGAGTTCGACGACGCCGTCACCGCCCCCGTCCACGGCTTCGCGAGCGCCGACGACTACTACGCGCGCTCCAGCTCCATCCACTTCCTCCCCGGCATCCGCGTCCCCACGCTCCTGCTCAGCGCGGCCGACGACCCGTTCCTCCCGCCCGAGGTGCTCGACGAGGTGCGCGCGGTGGCCCGCGGCAACCCGCTGCTCGAGGTCGAGTTCGTGGAGCGCGGCGGGCACGTCGGGTTCATCGGCGGGCGCGTGCCCTGGCGGCCGTTCTACTACGCGGAGTGGCGGGTGTGCGAGTTCCTCGAGAGATGGATGAAGGACTGACGAGCTACTGCGCCGCGCCCCCGCGCTTCGTCTTGATCCGGATCACGCCGTTCGCCGCCTCGGGCTCGGCGTAGAGCGCCGCGGCGCGCGCCGACTTGATCACCTCGAGGCTCTCGATCTGGTCGGGCCGGAGCGCGCTCATCGCCGCGCGGCTGGCGCGCACGCCGTCGATGTAGATCAGGCCGGCGAAGCGGTTGCTCTCCGCGGTCACGATCTGCACGGGCGAGCCGGGCGTGGCGCGAACGTGGAACCTCATCGTGCGCAGCGAGTCCGGGACCTCCTCGGTCTGGCGGAAGAGGACGGCGGTGCCCTTCGGCGCGTCGCCGGCGGCGGCGGCGTGGTCCTTCGTGGTGATGCGGACCTCGCCGCCGGTGCCGCCCGATCTGCTGCGCTGCATCTCGATCGCCGCGATCCGGTCGGCGGGGAGCGTGTGCGCCTGCTCGGCGGTGACGCGGACGCCGTCCACCCGGAACACGGCGGTGCTGTCGCTGACGACCCGCACGAAGGCGGCTTCGCGCGCGCTGTGCTCCGCCGCCGAGAGGTCCATCTGCTCGATCTCGGCGGACGTGGGGAGCTTCGCCTCGCACGCGGCGAGAATGGCGAGGCCGGCGAGCGCGGCGAGCGCGGCGCCGCGGGCGTACGGATGGCGTGAGGGGCGTGACGTCATGGCGAGCAGTCTCCGTTCGAGGTGTGATGCCCGGTCGGCGAGGGCCGGGGCGCCGGCGAGTAGGCCGGCCGGGAGCGTCGAGTAGCGTTCGGCGAGGTCGATGAGGAGCGTGCCGTACTGCCCCGCAGCCACGCCCCGGCGTAGCAGGCGGCGGTCGCAGTCCAGCTCCACTGACAGGCGGAGCCGGGCGAGCATCCACCACACGACCGGATGCCACGGGAGGAGCGCCGCGGCCGCGCACCCGGCGGCGAGCAGCAGCGGGTCGCGCGCGCGCACGTGCTCCTGCTCGTGGGCGAGCACCAGCCGCTGCTCGTCGGCGGCGCGGTCGAGCAGCCAGCGGGGGACGACGATCTGCGGCCGCAGCAGCCCCACCACCGCCGGCCCCGCGTTCGGCGCGACGCGCACCGGGAGCCCCATCAGCTCGGCGGACGGCCAGTCGCCGCGTACGCGGCGGACCCGCGCGTGCACGGCGGTGAAGAGCGCGAGCAGCAGCGCGCTGAGGGACATCCACGCGGCGACCAGCCAGCCGTCGAGCCGCGCCGGCACGCGCCGTTCGACGGCGGCGAGGGCGTCCTGCACCGGGCGCACGACCGTCTGCCGCACGGCGCCCAGCGCGCCGGCCAGCATCGCGGCGACGCCGCCCCGCGTCTGCGGCGCGACGACCACGCCCGCCGGAACTTCCGTGGCGAGGAGCCGGGGCAGCGCGGGCGGTGCGGCGCGGAGCGGGGCGAGCGCGGTGAGGATCACGGTGAGCGCGAGCGCGCTCCCCCAGGCCCAGCGCGTCGCCCGGCGGGCGAGCCGGCACACGCCCTCGGCGGCCAGCGCGGCGCCGCCGAGCAGGACCCCGACCGCCAGGGCGTAGGCGATCCATTCACTGACGGGCATGCTGGACATCATCCCTGCTCCTTCAGGCGGTCGGCGAGGAGACGGCGCATGCGCTCCAGCTCCTCGCGCCGCAGCTTCCGGTCGGCGACCATGTGGGCGAACATCCGCTCGGCGGAGCCCTGGAAGATCGCGTCGCGGATCCGGGCGAGCGCGCTGCCGCCGGCGCGCTCCGCCTCGACGAGGGGGAAGTAGCGGTACGCGCGCCCCTCGGCCTCGTGGCGCACGTACCCCTTCTCTTCCAGCGTCTGGAGGGCCGAGAGGACGGAGGTGTAGGCCAGCTCCTCCTGGAGCGCCTCGCGGACCTCGGAGACGGTGGCGGAGCCGAGGCGCCAGAGGACGCTCATGACCTCGAGCTCGCGCGGCGGGAAATAGATCTCGTCCATGGGGGTTCTCTACGGAATTTTCAGTAGGATAGGGCCGGGGCGGTGTTCTGTCAACGGGTTTTTCCGTAGATAGCGTCGCCGGGGCTTCCGGTATCAGACTTGAAGCGTGTCGCGGCCTCAGCGATACGCGTCTCACCACCCACAGCGAACGGAACCATGAGCACTTCGGCATTTCCCCCGAGCGACCCGCGCTCCGGCGACCGCGCGAGCGAAGCGGAGGCCCGGCGGGCGCGGGAGGGTACGATCGGCCAGCTCACCGAGCGGAACGTCCTGGTGCGCGGCGACGAGTCGAACGACGACCTGGCGTCGCTGCTCTCGGCGGTCGAGCTGTTCGAGTCGAAGGTCGCGTCGCTCGGTGGCGACTCGTTCACGAACTCGCCGGCGTCGTCGCAGCCGGACGAGCCGTCGTTCGTGATCCCGCCACGCCGCTCGGGCGAATCGGCGCGCGCGTACGCCGACCGCATCATCGACGCGGCGGACGCGCTGGGGCGGTAACTGCTGGATCGGCCACGGATGGACGCGGATGCACACGGATCTCTACAGATCCGTGTGCATCCGCGTTCATCCGTGGCCAGTTCAGCCGTTCATCTACTCTTACTCGCGCCCTGACCCGCCAATAGCTTCCCCGCCATGCGTGGCCGTGCGCTACTCCTCATCCTGCTCGCGTCGGCGTGCGCGTCGTCGCGCGCGTCGTCGCGCTCCGCGGTGCGGGACAGTGCGGCGACGGTCGCCAACACGCAGGAGCTGCCGACGGCGAGCGACGCCGCGGCGGAGACGCTGCTGGTGGACGTGCGCGCGCTGGACAGCACGATCGTCGCCGACATGCGCTACGCGACGGCGAACAACTTCACCGGCGCGCCGCTCCCCGGCTACGGCGCGAACCGCGCGCTGCTGCGGCGCGAGGCGGCCGCGGCGCTGGCGCGCGTGCAGCGCCGGGTCACTCCCGAGGGGCTGACGCTCAGGATCTACGACGCCTACCGCCCCGTGCGGGCGACGCTGGCGATGGTGGAGTGGACGCGGCGCGCCGGGCGCGATGACCTCCTGCGCGACGGCTACATCGCCAGCCGCAGCCGGCACAACCTGGGGCTGGCGGTGGACCTCACGCTGGCCGAGGGGAGCGGCCCGTCGGCGCGCGAGCTGGACATGGGCACCGCGTTCGACACCTTCTCGGCGGCCGCCCACACCGCGAACGCCGCCGGCGCAGTGGCCGAGCGGCGCCGGCGGCTGGTGGCGGCGATGGCGGCCGAGGGCTTCACCAACTACGACCAGGAGTGGTGGCACTTCAGCTACGCCGTGCCGGACCCGGTGCGGTTCGACCTGCCGATCCGGTAGCGGGCGTCGCGGGGAACCGGCGCCGCCGCCCACACGTTAGGTGCATTCGAGCAGCCCACCCCATCCCCCAACGGACATGCGCCACATGCGTCCACGCTCACTCGCCCTCGCCGCCTGCACCGTCACGCTGGCGGCGTGCGCCTCGCGGATGTCGCAGCTCCCGGTCGACGGCCCGCACGTGCACCCCGCCGACAGCGGCGGCGCCACGGCGATGGCCGCGATGCAGCACGGGGAGATGCCGGGCGCGTCGTCGTCCGCCCTGCCGGCCGGCGCCGCCGACGCCGCCCAGCGCCTGACGAGCTCCCCGCGCCACGGCGAGTGGGTGACGGTGCCGGGCCCCACCGGCGCGCCCGGGGACAGCGTGCGCGCGTGGCTGGTGTACCCGGAGCGCCGGACGAACGCGCCGGTGGTGGTGGTGATCCACGAGATCTTCGGGCTCACGCCGTGGATCCGCGCCGTGGCCGACCAGCTCGCCGCCGACGGCTTCATCGCCATCGCGCCGGACCTGCTCACCGGCCGCGTGCCGACGAACGCGACCAACCTCCCCGACAGCGCCACCGAGGCGGCGGCGCGCGCGGCGATCGGCGGGCTGAACCGCGACGTGGTGCAGCAGCAGCTCGACGCGACCGCCCGCTACGCGATGGCGCTCCCGGCGGCGAGCAAGACGTACGGCGTGGTGGGCTTCTGCTGGGGCGGCGGGACGTCGTTCGCGCACGCGGTGCACGCGCCGTCGCTCGGCGCGGCGGTGGTGTACTACGGCCCCACCCCGCCGGCCGCCCAGCTCTCCAGCGTGCGCGCCCCGGTGCTGGGCCTCTACGGCGAGAACGACCAGCGCGTCAACGCCACCATCCCCGCCGCCGACTCCACGCTCTCGGCGATGGGCCGCACGTACGTGAAGCACATCTACACCGGCGCGGGCCACGGCTTCCTCCGCCAGCAGACCGGCGCGAACGGCGCCAACATGGAGGCGACGCGTCAGGCGTGGCCGGAGACCGTCCGCTTCTTCAGGCAGTACCTCGGGAGCTGAAGGGCGAAGTATCAATTGCGAAGTGCGAATTGCGAACACTACCTCGGGACGCAGGAGCCTCCCGAGGTAGTGTTCGCAACTCGCAACTCGCAACTGGCAACTCGCAATTGGTACTTCGCACTCGCCCTCAGCCCTTCAGCAGCGCCCGCTTGAAGTCCTCCCCCGGCCCCGGCTTCTGCCCGATCCACACCGCGAACAGCGCATCGGCGAAGGCCTTGCCCTCGAGCGTGCCCTTGGGCTTGCCGCGCACGTCGACGCGGGTGCCGGTGCCGGGCACGTAGGTGAAGGCGAACTGCTCGCCCTCGCGGATGTCCTCCATCCAGCCGCAGAGGGTGGCGAACTGCTGCCGCAGGGCCGGTGAGGCGTTAGGCGTGTTGGCGGCGAGGCCCTCGGTCCAGGCCTCGCACATCTTCTCCCGGTCCACGTCGCGCAGGAACTGCATGACGACGCGGCGCGGCGCGTCGGCCGAGAGGATGCGCTCGGCGCTCCGCTCGGACGCCGGCAGGTAGAGGCCGGCGACGTACACCTTGAAGATGGCCTTCTTCCTCAGCGCCATGCCGTTGAGCACGAGGCGGCGGCCGTCCACCTCGACCTGGTCGGGCATCGTGACGCCGGCGAGCGACTGCGGCGGTGCGGGAACGACGGGCGCAACGGGGCGCGCCGCGGCGCCCAGCGTGGCGGCGGCGAGGGCGATCGTGTAGAGCGCGTGCATGGGTGTCCTCCGGTGAGAGCGTGTACGTGCATGCTCAACCTGCGAGCGTCCGGCCGCGCCGGGCATACGACGAGCGACGTAGTCGAGGAGGCGCGTGCACCTAGGCGGCGCGGGAACAGCTTACCGCGGGAGCGGGGGCTCGTCATTCCCGCGCACGCGGGAATGACGCCGGCCGTGCCGTCGTCCGTGTGAATCCGTGGCAAGCCGTTCTAGTGCGCGGCCCGCAATCGAACGGCGAGCCAGTCGGCGAGGGTGCCCAGGACGTCGGGGCCGAGGGTGGTGGTGTCGAGGGTGGAGTACTCGCTGAAGGCGCCGGTCTTCGCCGGGAGGAAGAGGTGGTTGAGCGAGGGGAAGACCGTCACCGTGACGTCGGGGTTGCCGGCGGCGCGGGCGGCCTCGGCGAGGGCGGCGGCCTGGGGGGCCGTGACCTGGCGGTCGAGCGCGCCCTGGAGGATCAGCAGCGGCTGGCGGACGCGGCGCACGGTCGGGATCGGGTCGAAGTCGATGAACGCGCGCATCCAGACGGTGCGCGTCTCGCCCGGGACCTCGCCCCCCGCGCGTAGGGTGCGGAAGGCCTCCCGCTGCTGCGCCTGCGCCTGCGCGCGCTGCTCCGCGGTGAGGGTCTCGTTGCGCGAGAGGATGTCGTCGAGCTGGTCGACGAGCACCGAGTCGCCGCGCTTGCCGGCGCCGGCCATCGTGACGACGGCGGCGATGCGCGGGTCGGCGGCGGCGACGAAGGTGGCGATGGTCGCGCCCTCGCTGTGGCCGACGAGCGCGATGCGCGCGGGGTCGACCTCGGGACGCCGGCGCAGCCACTCGACCTGCGCGCGCGTGTCGCCCGCGAGGTCGGCGGTGGTCGCCTGGTTGTACGTCTGCTGGCCGGTGGACGCGCCGGCGCCGCGGTCGTCCACGCGC
>DATFPD010000224.1:0-6189 GCA_035265005.1 Gemmatimonadaceae bacterium
CGCCGCAGTACCGGTGCGCATCCGCCTGATTCGCTGAGAGGCCAACCAATGAGAATGCAGCGCCCCTACCGTGCACCAATCGTGAGGTTGCTGGTCGTCGCGTGTGGCGTCGGATGTCTCGCAGCCTGCAGCGGAGCCGGCGACGAAAAGGGTAGGCAATCCGGCTCGGCGGCGGCCTCAAACCCCCCTCCTGCTCAAGATGCTGTGGGCGAAGCCAGGGCGAGGCTCGACCTCTTTCTGCGTGGAGCGCTCGCAGCGAACCCGCGGTCTTCATCCGACACTCTGATGGCGTGCAGGCCTGACGGACAGACCGACAGCTATCTCACGCTCGCGCGCTACAAGGTTCTGGACGCACAGCTCCACGGCGATACCGTCGATGGCGCGGCAGAGGTCGTGACGGTCGCGGAGGAGCGAGGCGATCCTAACGCTGCGCACCGCTACGTGACACAGGTGCGCGTGCGTACGGACACACTTCACTGGAAGCTGGTCAGAGACTCCGTCGGACGCTGGGGCGTGTGCGGATACTCGCGAGAGGGCTACGACTTCGGGCATTACGGAGACGAGTCGAACACACGATGGGTGCCGCGCCAGGGAACGTGGGATCGTGTGCGGCGCTTGGCCGACTCCGTCCACCGCAGTCCATGACTCCCTGCGCGCCAGGAATCCCCGTCGCGCGCCCGACGAGCTCGCGATCGTGGACGACTGGGGGCAGCGCACCTATCGTCGTCCGCCGCACTGACAGGGCGGCGACGGTGCTGCGGACCGCGAAGCCGCTCGATTCTGATCATTCAGACGGCGGCGGCAGCGGCAACGGCTTTGACAGGATGAACTGCGACAGGATGCACAGGATGAACACAGGATGACTGCCTCGGGAGACTGCACTTCCCGGGGCCCGCATCCTGTTCACATCCTGTGCATCCCGTCGCAATTCATCCTGTCAAAGCCGTTGCCGCTGCCGGCCGGTTAGCGCAGTCGCCGCCTGGCTGTTCGGCACGGAGAACGGTGCGCCGTGTGCGCCGTGGCGGACCGCCCCGGCTCCCTGACTCGCCGGGATGTAGACCCACCCGGCAACGGCGCTAGCGCGCATCCCGTCGCAGCAGACTGTCCACCACCGCGATCGGGTCGCGGAGCCGGGCGAGGTCGAGCCGCACGTCGGGCGGGATGCCCCTGCCGCGCATCCCGTTCGACGGCAGGTCCGCCCCGGCGGTGATCGTCGGGTAGCCCAGGTACCAGCGGCGCTCGCGCGGGCTCAGCGACACTATGTTCGTGCTCTGGTAGTCGAGCGCGCCCGCGGTCGGCTCGCCGAACACCGTGGCCCGCTCGCTGCGCTTGGCGTCGAGCACCAGGACCTCGGAGGCGCTCACGGTGCCGCGGTCGATCAGCACGCCGACGCGCCGCGGGCCGAGCACGACCGAGTCGTGCGCCGGCGGCCGCTCGGGGACCAGGCTGTCGAACAGCGGCACCAGCCCGCCCACGTGCGCGCGCATGCGCTCCAGCAGCCGCTGCACCTCGGGCTCCGTGTCTCGCCCGAAGGCGACGCGCGCGTAGCGCATCTGGTCCTCGGACGACATGAGCATCGCGTCGCGGAAGCGGCGCCGCTCGGGGCGCATGCGCGCGCTGGCGATGTACGGCATGAGCCCACTGCTCGCGAGCGACGAGCCCCCCTCGTTGCCGCGCAGATCCACGATCAGCCGCTCGGCGCCGCGCAGCTCGGCCTCGTGCGCGGCGAGCAGGCTGTCGAGCACGGGCTTGTACCCCGGGTCGTGCGACGTCATCGAGACGATCACCGTGCGCCCGCGGAGCAGCAGCGTCGGGCGGCGCGGGTCCGCGGGGTCGAGCAGCCCGCTGTCGCGCGCCGCCACCGGGTACTCCTTCCCCCAGACCCCGGGCGACGTGCGCAGCAGCACGCGCTTGTACAGCCGCGCGTCCACCAGCCGGCGGGCGAAGTTGCGGAGCCACATCTCGCCGTCGTAGCCGCCGTCGCGCCGGCGCGTGAAGCGGGCACGCACCGCGCCCGGACGCCAGATCGCCGTGTCACCCGCCAGCACCACCGCCACGAAGCGGTTGGACGCGCCCGCCGCCGCGGCGGGGTCGGGCACGATCGCCACGCGCAGCCCGCGGTCGTACCAGATCCCCTCGATCGGGTCGAGCCGCGCGGCGTTGCGGCGGAAGTAGGCGCGGGCCGTCGATTCGTCCATCGCGACGGTCCGCGCGGCCCGCGCCCGGCGCGCCGTCTCCGCGCTGTCGAGCCGGCCGCTCTGGTAGACGAACAGGTGCGGGTCGTCGAACCAGGCGATGTAGTCGCGCAGCACGGCGTAGCACGCGTCGTCGCCCCGCGCGGCGCGCGAGCGCGCCCGGAAGCCGCCGAGCGCGCTCGCGTAGGCCGCGGCGCGCGCCGGCGCCGGCTTCACCTCGAGCAGGAACCCCGCGTAGTTCTGCTCGGCCTTCGCCCGCATCAGCTCCAGCACCTCCGCGCAGCCGAGCGGCGCGGAATCCTGGGCTGCCTGCGCGAAGGCGGACCAGGCGAGAGTCGTCGTGCCGACGAGCAGAGCGGTGAGCCGCATGCGAAGTCTGTACTGAAGATTGGTGTGCTGGACGGTACGACGCCACTCATCGACACGATGGACCGGGAAAGCGTTGGCCGCGTTATCTTCCGCTCCCGACACTCGCCCCGGCACTTCGTGTGGGGCTCCTGCGGGATGACATTTGGCACTGGGCAGTCACACGAGATGCAGTTTCACGACCGACCAGTCTTCCCCCGCGGCTTTCGCTGCGCCAGCCGCAACTGCGGGCTCAAGCCGGCGCCGGCCCGCGACCTGGCGCTCTTCGTGAGCGACGTGGACGCGGTCGCGGCGGCCGTCTTCACGCGCAACTTCTTCCCGGGCGCGCCGGTGGTGCTCGGCCGCGAGACGATCCGCGGCGGCGTCCTGCGGGCGATCGTCGCCAACAGCAAGGTGAGCAACGTCGCCACCGGCGAGCGCGGGCTCGAGGACGCGCGCCGCATGGCGGCCGCCGCGGCCGCCGAGGTGGGCACGTCGGCCGACCGCGTGCTGGTCAGCTCCACCGGCGTGATCGGCGTGCGGCTGCCGATCGAGACGATCGAGCGCGGCATCCGCGGCATGCGCGCGGAGCTGCGCGACGACCCGCTCGTCGGCGCCGAGGGGATCATGACGACCGACACGCACCCCAAGGCGCTGTCGGTGGGCGTGGGCGACGCGACGATCACCTGGGTCGCCAAGGGCTCCGGGATGATCGAGCCGAACATGGCGACGATGCTCGCCTACGTCTTCACCGACGCCGCGCTCGACGCGCCGGCGCTCGACGCGGCGCTGCGGGAGGCGGTGGCCGTGTCGTTCAACATGCTGTCGGTGGACAGCGACACGAGCACCTCGGACACCTGCGCCGTCCTCGCCAACGGCCTCGCCGGCCCGGTGGACGCCGGCGCCTTCCGCGCCGCGCTCACCGCCGGCTGCGTGCGGATGGCCGAGACGCTGGCGCGCGACGGCGAGGGGGCCACGCGCCTCCTGCGCGCGATCGTGCGCGGGGCGAAGGACGCCGCCGACGCGCGTCGCGTCGCCAAGTCGCTCGTCAACTCGCCGCTCATCAAGACGATGGTCCACGGCGCCGACCCGAACGTGGGCCGCATCCTGATGGCGGTCGGCAAGTGCTTCGACTGCGCGATCGTCCCCGCGTCCACCGACGCCTGGGTGAACGGCTACCAGGTGGTCCGCGGCGGGCTGCGCCTCGACTTCGACGACGCGACTGTCCGCGCCGCCCTCGGCACCGACCGCGTGGACCTCGAGGTCGCCCTCGGCGCCGGCGACGGCGCGGCGACGGCGTACGGCTGCGACCTGACGAAGGGGTACATCGACGAGAATGCGGCGTACTACTCGAGCTGACGTCGGGAGATGACGCCGACGCCGCCCGCCATCCGCCGCGCCCGCCCGGCGGACGCGGCCTCCGTCGTCGCGCTGATCCAGCAGCACGTCTCGTCAGGCACGCTGCTGCCGCGGTCGGTGGACTTCGTCGCCGAGCGGGCGCTGGACTTCCTGGTGGCGGACGACGGCGGGCGGGTGGTGGGGTGCGTGCACCTCGACGAGTACTCGCCGAGCGTCGCCGAGGTCCGCTCGCTGGCCGTGGACGGGGCCCACCAGGGGCGCGGCGTCGGGGCCGCGCTCGTGCGGGCCGCCGAGGCGCTGGCCCGCGTCCGCCAGTACGCGACGCTGTTCGCCGTCAGCAACAACGACGCCTTCTTCCGCAGCCGCGGCTACGAGCCGCGCGACATCCCCGAGCTGGACCGCGAGCGCAGCGAGGTCAGCCGGTTCAAGGGCGTGTACGCGAAGGACGTGAACAGCTGAGGGCTGCGACCTGCGAACTACGCCTGCGACCTGCGAGCTGCGACCTGCGACCTAGCGGCCTCGGGGGGCTCCTGGCGTCCCGAGGCAGTGAAGTCGCAGGTCGCAGGTCGCAGCTCGCAGGTCGCAGCCCTTAGTCGTTCCTCAGCCTCGCGCACGCGGCGGTACTTCGTGTCCCGCACCACGCCCACCACCTCGCGCCACTCCTGGTCGACGCGGTACGGCAGCGGCCGCAGGATCACACCGTCCACGACGCTGAACGTCGCCGCCGCCGCCAGCGCGCTCGGGCGCGGCCCTTCCACAGGACGCGGATCGCGAACCGGAGGTCGTGCGCGATGCTCTCCATGGGCCGGCTCCTCTGTTGGGACGCGGGGCGAGGACGCGGGGCGAGGACGCGGGGCGAGGCAGGCCTCGCCCCTACTGCTGGCATCCGCCATTCGGGTCCGGCTTCGGCCTGTCGACGACCGGGCGGTGGTCCAGGTTGGCGACGGCGGCCACGACGTCGGCGACGTAGCGCCCGATGCGCGCCGTGCGCGGGTGGTCGACGTACTGCGACTCGTCGCTCACCATGTGGTAGTCCTTGTGGTACGCGGCGCCGCTGTAGAAGACCACCGGGATGCCGTAGCGGGCGTACATGTAATGATCGCTGCGGCAGTACGCGTTGAGCGGGTCGCCGTCCCTGTCGAAGGCGTAGTCGAGCGCGAAGCCGTGCTCGGGGCGCCGGTTGAGCGACTCGGCCAGGTCGCCCAGCTCGGTCGAGAGGCGCCGCGCGCCGATCACCACCAGGCCGTTCGGCGGGAGCGGCGGGACATCCTCGGGGCCGCCGCGCCCCATCTGGTCCATGTTGATCTGCGCGACGATCGAGTCGCGCGCGACCGTGGGATGGTCCGAGTAGTACTGCGCGCCGTACAGCCCCTTCTCCTCGGCGGTGTGGAAGACGAAGAGCAGCGACCGCTTCGGCCGCGCGCCCGCGGGGGCGAACGCCTCGGCGATCTCCAGCATCAGCGCCGTCCCCGAGGCGTCGTCGTCGGCACCGTTGAACACCGAGTCGGGGCGCGGCGGCCGCAGGGCGCGCACGCTGTCGAGGAGCGCGCGGACGCGCGCCACCTCGTCAGGCGTCGGCGGGCGCGCCGGGTCGTCGGCGCCGCGCGGCCTGACGACGCTGTTGTAGAGGCGGATCGAGTCGTGGTCGAACGGGCGCGCGCTCATCCCCACGTGGTCGTAGTGCGCGCCCACGGCCACGTAGCTGCCGCGGAGGCGCGGGTCGCGCCCGCGCAGCACCGCGACGACGTTGAGCGCGGGCGCCGCCGTCGCGCGGTCCACGAAGCCCGTGCGCCCGCTGAGCGGCGCGCCGGCCGCGCCCACCGCCAGCGAGGCGAGGGGCGTGCCGCCGAAGATCCGCGCCGCGGCGGCCGACGTCACGCCGATCACCGGCAGCGCGAGCGGCCACGGCTTCGCGGCGTCGTCGTAGTAGTCGCGCGGGGCGCGCAGCGCGGGCGGGTTGCCGGCGTCGAGCATCGTCACCAGCACGGCGGCGGCGCCGGCGTAGCGCGCCAGGTTGTCGCGCTGCCAGAAGGCGAGCATCGGCTGCCCATTCGCGCCGCGCGCGGTGGAGAAGACGACGACCTTCCCGCGCGCCGCCTCGGGCGCGAGCGTCCCTTCCTGGCCGACGGTGCCGCCGTAGACCGTGGGCACGTTCTCGCCGGCGAACGTCCCGCTGAACGGCTGCCCGCCGAGGAAGAGCTGCACCCCGAGGCGCGGCAGCGGCACGAAGTCGGTGCCGTAGGACAGCGTCGACCCCCCCACCCGCAGCGCCGACGCCGAGTCCGGCGTG
>DATFPD010000225.1:0-4834 GCA_035265005.1 Gemmatimonadaceae bacterium
TCACCGTGTGTAAGCTCTAGCTCTCTACGAAGAACATGAGCGTGTGCATCCGGCTAACGCTCGAGCTGACCTGCGGGCGAGTCAAATGGACGCGCCTGCGCAGCATGCGCGTTCCGCCGTCACAACTCGTGTTCCTACAGGCCGCGCCCTCTCGCGACGAGCTTCGAGGCTACTCGGCACGTAGCGCCACCGTGGGGTCGACTCGCGCCACGCGTCGCGCGGGGAGCCAGCTCGCGAGAGAGGCCGTCGCGATCAGCACGACCGTCGCACCGCACAGCGTGATTGGGTCCGCGGCGCTGACGCCGTACAGGAATCCGCGCAGAAGGGGAGTGGCGACGGCGTACAGAACGAAGCCGCCAAACACACCCCTCGCGACCAGGGCGAGCCCGCGCAGCGCGACGGACCGCGCGAGCTGCTTGGGATCCGCACCAAGTGCGATGCGGATCCCGAACTCGCGGGTGCGAAGGACGACCATGTACGCAACTATGCCGTACAGCCCAATCGCGCCGAGCACGAGCGTGACGGCCGCCGCCGCAGTCATGATCGCGAGCGTCAACGACAGACGCGCCGTGGACGCGCGCACGACATCGCTCATGGCTGCGACGTTGAAGATCGGGACGGTCGGATCGAGATCGCGCACGGCTTGCCGGATCGGCGCGACGACCCCGGTCGCCGGACCGGCGGTTCTCACGACGAGCGCCATTGTCCGTCGCGCCGCGGGCGCCGTCGTTCTGTCCATCGGGACTGCCTGCGGCAGGTAGACGGTTGGCGAAGGTGGAGTCGCCAGGTCGTCGTCGCGCACGTCGCCGACGACGCCGACGACCGTGTACGTCGGCCCCGCAGGCGACAGAGAGAGACGGCGGCCGATCGCGGCGCTCGCCGTCACACCCTCGAAGAAAGTCTCGACGGCGCGCCCACTCATGACGATCTCTCCGTCGCGTTGCAGACCGAGCCGTTGGAAGCCGGGTCCTGCGAGGACAGGGACCTTCATGCTCGTGAAGTATCCACCGCCGATTGCAACGACCGGAACGGAGAGTGAGTGGCCGTCGCCGCCGCGGAACGGCAGCTGGCGCGTCTCGCCGTCGCCGAGCGGCAGCCGAGTAGTGACGCCGGCGGCGATCACGCCCGGCAGCCTGCCGACCGACTCCGTCAGTCTCGCATAGAACGCGACTGACGCCGAGTCGCCGTAGCGCGCGAACGGCAGCTGCGTCCATATCGTCATTACGTTTGTCGTGTCGAACCCGGGCCGCTCCCGGTTCAGCCGTTGGAAGGTGCGCAGCAGCAGCATTGATCCCGCGAGAACCGCGAGCGCCACGGCGATCTGAAACGCGGCGATCGTCGACCGAAGCCGCTGACGAGCTCGTCCCGCAGTCTCGCCGCGTCCACCATCGCGCAAGGTGATCGGCAGCGTGGCGCTCCGGATGCGAACCGTCGGTACGACGGTGCAGATGATCGCGGCACCCGCCGAGACGACGACCACGAACACGACCGTCGCGGCACCGACGTGCAGCTCGGCGAGCCGAGGGAGGTCGGCCGGCCCTAACGCTACCAGGGCGCGCACAGCTCCCCATGACGCGAGGAGCGCGGCACCGCCCGCGACCGCGGCGAGGACGAGCGACTCTCCGAGAAAATGCGTCGCGATGCGCCACCGACTCGCGCCGAGGGCTTCGCGCACGGCGAGCTCGAGCTGGCGGGCGTCGGCGCGGATCAACATGAGGTTCGCGACGTTCGCCAGCGCGACGAAGAGCACGAGGCCGGCGGCCGCCGCCAGCATCCAGAGCGTGCGGGCGATTCCGTTCGTGACCTCGTCGCGAAGCGGAACGACGACCGGCGCGGGTCTCGCCTCGTCGAGCCAGGAGGTCGTGGTGGAACCCGACGCCAGGCGCGGGAACGATTCGGCGAGCCTCGGCAGCACCAGCGCGAGCTCGCGCTGCGCGTCTTCGGGTGTAGCGCCGGGCGCGAGACGCGCGACGCTCCAGTAGCTGAAGTCTCCCATCGAAGTGGCGTCGCGATCGAGCCGTGCCGGAAGCCAGAGCTTCGTGTCGGCCGCGGGAAACATGAATCGATGCGGCATCACCCCGACGATCGTTCGCGGGACGCTGTTGACGATCAGCGTCTTTCCGATGACGTCGGGCGACGCCTGGAAGGATGTACGCCACACCGACTCGCTGATGAGAGCGATGTCCGGTCCGCCGGCACGGTCCTCTTCGTCCGTGAACGACCGGCCGAGGATCGGCGTCACCTGCAGCAGCGGAATCGTCGATGCCGTCACCCACGTTGCCGTAACGCGGAGGGGGTCGGCGATGCCGTCGGCGGTCGAGAGGTTCGCGTTCCCGGTTCGATAGAAGCCGATCTCCGCGACGCGCCGCGCGAAGCGCTTGTAGGTGAGGTAGACCGCCGGCGGCTGCTGGATGCGTCGCAGCTCGCTCGAGCGCGACGCGAGGCCGACGCTGACGAGGCGATCGGGGTGGCCGTAGGGCAGCGGGTCGAGCAGCACGCCGTACGCGATCGCGAAGGCCGCGGCGACCGATCCGATCCCGAGGGCGAGGGTAAGGGCCGCCGCCGCCGCGAAGACCGGCGTGCGCCGCAGTGACCTCAGCGGATGCGTCAGCGACATACGCGACATTCGGACGACCTCTCGATGACTCGTGTGGGTGCGGATCCCGAAGGCGTGCCCCGAAGAGGCGCGCATGTCGGTCTAGCGCCCCAGTCACGCTGCGAGCGCTTGGCTACCCATGCGTGTACCGCTCACCCTCGTTAGTGCTCGCCAGGCGAGAACCCCCGATGATTGGGGCGCTTGTCAGCTTCGACGCCGCGGTAGACGGCGCGGCCGAGTGGCCGGCCGAGCGGCCTACTTGCCACGCAGCGCCGGCACGAGGCCCAGCCGCTCGACCCGCGCGGGCGGCTGGTCGCCCGCGGCGGCGAGCGCCCGCTGGAACATCGTGCGCTCGCCGGCCTGCACCTTGTCGAAGTAGTCCGGGTCAGCCCCGAGCGCGCGCCGCCAGTAGGAGACCGCCTCGCCAGGCCGGCCCATGCGCACCGCCATGACGCCGGCGTAGCTCCACGCGGAGGCGTCGGTCGAGTCCAGCGCCGCCGCCTCGCGGAACCAGCGCAGCGCCTCCCCCGGCCGACCAAGGTGCGAGTGCGCGACGCCGATGTGCCAGGCCGCCGTCTGCTGGTCGCGCACGCTCTCGGCCAGCGGCAACGCCCGCTCGAAGGTGGGCAGTGACTCGGCGAATCGCTGCAGGAACTCGAGCATGAGGCCGGCGTTATGGTGCCCACCGAAGTCGTCCGGCTTCAGCCGCGCGAAGACGCGCCACGCCGCGAGCGCCTCCTCGTAGCGCCCGAGGCCCGCCAGGCCGGCGGCCAGTCCATCGTACGCGTCCGCGTCCGCGGAATCGCGCTGGATCGCGGCGCGGCACGCGGCCACCCCGCCCTCGCTGGGGCGCTCCGCATTGCGCTCGGCGCTGCACGCGCCGCCCCCGGGCGCCGGCGCCAGCCGACGCGCAGGCGGCCGCGCCAAGGGCGCCGCTGACGAAGAGGACGAGCGGCGCTAGAAGCCGCCGACGTGCGGTGGGCATGGCATCGACTCAGTCTCGGAATCGTCCCGGGCGGCAGTCGGCGTCGGCCGTCGCTCCGCAGGCGACCCACTCTCTCAACTCCGTAATGTGTCGCGGTCTAACGCCAAAGTTACGCTGCGAGCGCCCGTCCACCCAGGCGTGTACCACCCACCCGTGTTAGAACTTTCAAGCCGAGAAACGGCGATGCCTGGAGCGCTCGTCAGCTTCAACGCCACGTCAGGCCGCGCTCCGGTGGCTCATCCTGCGGCCGGCGCGGCGCGGGTGCAGGCGCGGGCGCCAATCGCTCCTCGATCCTGGCCCAGAGGGTGGCGGCGAGCCAGAGGCGCTGGAGGCTGACGTCGTCGGACAGGCGCGCTCCCGGGCGGAGCGGGGACAGCACGACGAGGGCGACCTGCGCCGAGTCGCCGCGCCCGGTGCGCCGGACGGTGAGCTCGATGGCCACGCTGTCAGGGAACGCCCACGTGCGGGGCGGCACCGCCGCGGCGCCGGGGGCCGTGACGGCCTCGCGCGGTGCCGAGCGCAGACGGCCCGCCGCGGCGCTGGAGTCGGCCACATCGAATCCGAGGTCGCGCAGGGCGTCGGCCGCCGCGGCGAACACGCGCGCGGCCGGGTGCGCCAGCGCGTGCCGCCAGCGGAGCACCCGCTCGCGCTCGGGCGCCTCCCGGACCGCCGTGCGCACCGCGTCCCAGCAGAGCTCGGGCTGGGGCGGCCCGGTGCGGACCCCGACGATGTGCTCCTGGATGCTGTGCTCGACGACGCCGGCGCCCCAGGAGCTCCCCATCCCCTCGAGGCGCCCGCCGCCGGCGACCGCGCGCACCGAGTAGCCGGCGTCCGCCGAGCCATAGAGTTCGAACTCGACGACCCCGCTGTCCCGCGCCGGGCCGGGTGCCGGGCGCCGCCAGCGGGCGCGGCCAACTTCGTGGATGCCCGCCATGCTGTGCGAGATTGCCGGGCCTTCCCGCAGGACGAAGCAGAGGTTGCTGGGCGCGTCGGCCTCGTCGGCGAACGAGGCGAAGGGGAACGCCCGCCGCTCGGCGCCGCTGAGGTGCGAGACCGGCAGGTCGGCGGTGTCGAGCACGAGCACGCCGAGGAAGCCGGCCGCTGCGGTGTCGCCCGGCGCGCAGCGGGCGCCGCAGACCTGGACGCGGTAGGTGCCGGCAGGGCCGCCCTCCCCGGGGGACGGGTCGGCCGCCCGCGGGGCGCGGCCGGGCGCCGCGCAGCCGGCGGCCGTGACGGCGAGGCCGGCTGCGGCG
>DATFPD010000226.1:0-2977 GCA_035265005.1 Gemmatimonadaceae bacterium
TGGGGACCACCGTGCGCGGCGCCAACGCCGCGACGACCCACGTCCGCGTGCACTACGAGCACGGCACCGAGTACCGCAGCTTCGTGTGGGCGGCCTTCGGGAAGGAGCGCCGCCTCGCCCGCGTCACGGAGCCACTCCCCCGCCCCGAGCCGACGACGTTCTTCGCCCAGTCGCCGACCGAGTTCGTCTCCTTCGACATACTCACCGGCCGCACGGTGCACGCGACGTTCTCGTCAGGCACCCTGACGGTGTCGAGCAGGACGGGGAGTGTGGTGGCGAAGCAGGGCCGGGACTGAGGCACTGGGGGACCGAGTGACTTGGATGCTGGAGGTGTGGTGGGCCCTGGATGAATCAAGAGCCCACCACACCTCCAGCATCCAAGCCCCTGCTCAGTCCCTCACTCCCTCAGTCCCTGCCCCTTCTGCCCCGGCAGCCGCGGGACCTTCGGGATCTGCGGGAGCGGGATCGCGCTGGCGCCGAGGGCCTTGAGCCGCTCCTCGAGCTTCTTGCGCTCCTCGTCCAGGCGGTTGCGCGCCTCCTCGACGCGCGAGCGCGCCTCGGTCTCCAGCGAGTCGCGCAGGAACTGGGCGCGGGCGCGGATGGGTGCGGTGCGCGCCTCGACCACGCTGTCGACCTTGGCCCGGACCATCCGCTCGGCCTTCGCCAGCTCCTCGCCGGCGACTTCCTTCAGGCGCTGCTTGAGCGCGCGGTCGAGGTTCGAGCGCACGTGCAGGTCGGGCTTGGCGATCGGGCCGGCGAGGGTGGCGACGAAGTCCAGGCTGTCGAGCCCCGAGACCACGCGGCCGATGAGGTCGAGCGCGTAGTCGGCCGCGCGGCCGCCGCGGCTCGTGGGGCTCGTGCGCGCGGCGCGCGTGGCCACCGAGTCGGCGAGCCACGCCACCTGGTCGGCGCGCACCGACCAGCGGGCGGCGATGCGCCCCCCGGCGCGCACGAAGTCGAAGGTCGTCGCCGCCTCGCCGGGCTCGACGCGGTACGGCAGCCCCGGGAGCGCGAACCCCGGGAGCTTGAGCCCGCGCGCCAGGGCGCCGACGCTGTCGCGCAGGGTGGCGGTGGTGTGGTCCAGGTAGCCGGTCACGCGGAGCTGCGCCAGCCCCGTCTCGCCGGCCGTCTGCCGGAGGGCGAAGCGGACCGGCCGCTTCACCACCGCCGGCGCCGACGTCAGGTCGGCCAGGTTGAAGACGTACGTGTTCGCGCGCGCCCCGGCGCCTAACGTGAAGCGCATCTGGCCGGCGCGGAGCAGGAACGGCGGGTCGGCGTCGCGGTCGGTCGGGAAGCGGACCGTGCGGCCGGCGGCGCGCAGCCGCTTCGGCCCCGGGTCCTCGCGCGGGCGGAGCCCCGGCGGCATGTAGTGCTCGGCCATCTCGGCCCAGTACATCGCCTGCTGGAAGCGCTGGATGCTGACGTCGCCGAAGATCGCGTTCCCCAGCTCCGGGCCCTCGATGTCGGGGAGGGCGAGCAGCCCCCGGGCGAAGGCGTAGTCCGCCTTGCGCGCGCTGTCGAGCGAGCGCAGGTCGTCGCGCAGCACCCCGGCGCCGCCCTGGACCCCGTCCTTCAGCGCCTCCACGCGCCGCTTCGCCGAGTCGATCTGGGCGATCGTGCGCCTGACGTCGGCCACCGCCTGCCGCGTGCCGACGACGCCGAGCTTGAGCGGGCTCTGCCCGGCGAGCCGCCGCACGACCGACTCGGCCGAGTCGTAGGTCTCGCGCAGCCTCAGGCCCCGGTAGCCCGCCTCCACCGCGTCCTTCACCGAGTCCGCGCGCGCGCGCAGCGCCAGCGCCTCGCGCACCGTGGTCAGCTGCGTCGGGTCGAGGACGATCTGCTTGATCGTGTCGATCGGCGTGAACGAGAGCGGCGGGCGCTTGAACTGCGCCGTCCACTGCCGCAGCGCGCCGATGGTCTGGGCGGCGTAGCTGTTGGCCGGCGGCGGCGCGGCCGGCGTCGCGCGCCGGGTGTTGAAGCGCACGTCGCCGATCGTCATCGTCCGGATCACGATCTTCCGCTCGAGCAGCGGCCGCGGCTCCAGCACCACGCGCACCGGCCCGGCGTCGAGCAGGTTCTTCGTCCGGTCGAGCGGGTCGGCCACCTGGAGCCGCCCCAGGTCGAGCGTCGTCTCGCGGATGCGGATCCGCACGCCCTCCAGGTCCACCTGCGTCCCGAGGAACTTGGTGGACGCCTCCTCGGTCGTGCTCTCCACCACCCGGTCGAAGAACAGCGCGTAGCCGGCCGCGAGCAGCGCGAGCCCGAGCACCAGCGGGATGAGCCCCTGCCAGCGGACAATCCGGATGCGCGGCCGCCGCCGCTCCCCCTGCTCCCCCTCCCGCCGGTCGGTGCCGCTCCGCCGCTCCTTCCCCTTCGGCGGCACCGGGAGCACCGGGGGCGTGACCGTCTCCCCGGTCAGCCCCGCGTCGGAGCGACGGTCCTCGTCCCCGCGGCGGTCCGCGGAGCGGCGCTCGTCAGGCGCGGCCGGGTCGCGGGGCTCGCCGCCCCCCGCGTCACTCGGGCCGGAACCAGCGGTAGACATTGTACGCCTTCGAGGCGGTGACGGCCCGGTAGAAGCGCGACCGGCGGACGCGCTCGCCGAGCGTGGCGCGGTACCAGCTCACCCCCACGCGCGCCAGGACGTAGATCGGGATGAAGAGCGCCAGCCATCCGACCACGCTGCCGAGGACGACCGTGTTGTTGAAGTTCGTGTACGGGACGAGCGGCGTGTTGTACCACTCCGTCCACGTCGGCTGGAGCGACGGCGTCTCCAGCAGCAGCCGCCGCCCGACGCGGTCGAAGACCGGGTCGAGCAGGAAGCCGACCGGGACCATCAGCCCCCACCCCAGCATCGCGCCGCCGAACGAGACGTTCAGCACGAGGATCAGCGCGAAGACCGCCAGGTTGTGCACGTTCACCAGCGGCGTCAGCCCGAGCGCCGAGCCGAGGGCAAAACCTAACGCCACCTGGTTCGGCG
>DATFPD010000227.1:0-18267 GCA_035265005.1 Gemmatimonadaceae bacterium
CGTCCCCTTCCCCCCCTGCCCCGCCGTGACCGCGATCTCGATCGCCGCGACGTGCGTCAGGCCGCCGGCGCCGCCCGTGGGCCCCCACGCGAACTCGACGTGCCGCTTCTTGTAGCGCACCAGTCGCCAGTCGCGCGTGAACTCGACGTTGCGGCGGTTCACCCACCACACGTTCTCGCCGCGCTCGTCGGCCAGCAGATTGAACTCCAGGTTGTTCGGCCGCGCGTCGCCGCGAATGCGAAACGTCAGCTCGTAGTTCTCCGGGACGTCGAACGCCAGCGCCTTCCGCGCGACCGCGTAGCCGCCGCCGCCGTGGAAGTCGAAGTCGAGCCGCATCGACCGGCCGCGGAACCCGCTGTCGCTCGTGATGCTGAGCGAGACGCCGTCGGAGGGGGCGGCGGTCCACCCGGCGAGGGGCTCGAAGTCGTCGAGCGTGCGGGGGGGCTGCGCGGTGGCGCGCGATGCGAGGGACACGATCGTGGTCCCCGCCGTCATCCTGAGGACGTGCGCGCAGCGCCGCCCGAAGGATCTCGGCAGCGTCAGCCGTCGAGGTCTCTCCGCGGCGGCATTCCCTGGGGATCCTTCGGGCGGCGCTGCGCGCACGCCCTCAGGATGACGACGGGTACGCCCCGTCATCCCTTCACGCTCCCCGCCGTGATCCCGGCGATGTAGTAGCGCTGGAGGAACAGGAACACGAGCAGCACCGGCATCACCGTCAGCACCGAGCCCGCCATCATGAGCTCCGTGTCCTGCACGTGCTCGCCGACCAGGCTCGCCAGCGCCACCGGGAGGGTGAACCGCCGCTCGTCGCTCAGCACGATCAGCGGCCACATGAAGTCGTTCCAGGTGCTGAGGAACGTCCAGATCGCGAGCGTCGCCAGGATGGGGCGCAGCGCCGGCATCGCCACCGACCAGTAGATCCGGAACTCCCCCGCCCCGTCGATCCGGGCCGCGTCGAGCAGCTCGCTGGGGAAGGAGAGCGCGTACTGCCTGACGAGGAAGATCCCGAAGATGCTGGCCATGCCGGGGATGATGACGCCCCAGTAGGTGTTGATCAGCCCCAGGCTCTTCATCAGCAGGAAGAGCGGCAGCATCGCCACCTGCACCGGGACCACCAGCCCCACGCTCATCAGCCGGAACAGCCGGTCGCGCCCGCGGAAGCGCAGCTTCGAGAACGCGTAGCCGGCCATCGAGTTCACCAGCACCGAGCTCGCCGTCACCACCAGCGCGACGATCGCGCTGTTGACCAGGTAGCGGCCGAGGTTGAGCCGCGTGAACAGGTCGCGGTAGTGCTCCAGCGTCACCCGGCTCGGCACGAGCCGCGGCGGGTAGCTGTTCGCCTCCCCGGTCGGCATCAGCGACGCCGAGAGCATCCAGAGCATCGGCAGCAGCGCCAGCAGCGCGCCCAGGACGAGTGTGGCGTAGAGCAGCACCA
The DNA here is from genome assembly GCA_035265005.1 of Gemmatimonadaceae bacterium. Lineage (GTDB taxonomy): Bacteria > Gemmatimonadota > Gemmatimonadetes > Gemmatimonadales > Gemmatimonadaceae > DATFPD01. The sequence goes on from DATFPD010000227.1 coordinate 1,436, forward strand.
TCGCCGCCGGCCGGCCGCCCGGCGGCGCAGCCCGCCCCGCGCGAAGCAGCCCGCCCTGAGCCTGCCCAAGGGTCGAAGTCACCGCTCCTCCTTCTGGAGGCGCAGCTGCACCAGCGTCGCGATGAGAATCACGATGAACAGCACGAAGGCCAGCGCCGCCGCGTAGCCCATCCGCCACCAGCGGAACCCCTCCTCGTACATCAGCAGCACGACGCTCGTCGTCGCCCGCAGCGGGCCGCCCTGCGTCATCACGTACGGCTCCGAGAACAGCTGGAAGAAGCCGATCATCGTGATGACGCCCACGAACAGCGTCGTCGGCGCCAGCATCGGGAGCGTCACGTGGCGGAACTGCTTGAGCGCCCCCGCGCCGTCGATCCGGGCCGCCTCGTACAGCTCCTCGGGGATGCTCTGCAGGCCGGCGATGAAGATCAGCATGTTGTAGCCGAAGTTCTTCCAGACCGCCATCACGATGATCGCCGGCATCGCCCACCGCGGGTCGCCCAGCCAGTCGATCGGCGCGATGCCTAACGCACCGAGACCGTAGTTCAGCAGCCCGTAGCGCGGGTGGTACAGGTAGCGCCAGACGATCGCCACCGCGACCAGCGTCGTCACGAACGGCGCGAAGTACACCGTGCGGAAGAACCCCTTGAACCGCACCAGTCGCGCGTTCACCAGCAGCGCGGCGCCCAGCGAGGCGGCGATGCTGAGCGGGCCGCCGACCAGGGCGAAGTAGAACGTGTTCCGGAGCGCCTGCCAGAAGATCGGCGTCTGGAGCAGCCGCGCGTAGTTCCGCAGGCCGACGAAGCGCGCGTTCCCCAGGTCGCCGACCGCGTAGATGTCGAAGTCGGTGAGGCTGAGCACGAGCGCCGCCGCCACCGGCAGCACGAAGAACGTCCCGATCAGGAGCAGCGCCGGCGCGAGAAAGAACCACCCCGCGGCGCCCGCCTCCGACGCCCCGCCGCGCGCGCCCCAGAACCCCCGCCGCGGCGGCACGGCCACGGGCGGCGCCGCGACCGGTGCGGCCTGCCCGGAGCCCGCGGGCTCGGCGCCGATGACGCTTCCCATTCGCGTCCGCTCTTCAGGGTGCCAGATCGGCGACTCTGGTCGAGCGGCGGTCGAGCATCCACCGCCGCTTCTCCAGGATCTCGTTCACGTCGCGGTCGAGCGCGGCGAGGGCGTCGTCGGTCGTGCGCTGGCCGCGCGCCACCTGCTCGGCGGCCTGCGCCACGCGCGCGGCGATCGACTCCCACTCCGGGACCGGCGGCATCGGGTGGGCGCGCTGGAGCTGCTCGTAGAAGGCGCGCGCGCGCGCGTCGCCGGCGAGCGCGCTGTCGCGCCACGCCGTCAGGCGCGGCGGGAGGTCGCCGGTGAGCTGGTAGAACCGAAGCTCCCGCTCTGGCGCCGAGAGGAACTCGACCAGCCGCCACGCCGCGTCCTTGTGCGCCGAGCCGCGGAAGACGACCAGGCTCGCGCCGCCGGCGTTCGAGAACCCGCGCTCGATGCCGCCCGGACCGGGGAGGGGCGCCGTCGCCCACTTGTCCTGGAGCTCGGCCGGGAGCCGGTTGCGGAACTCGCCCAGGTTCCACGGCCCGGTGATGTAGAGCGCGAAGGTGCCGGCGGCGAACTCCTGGTACAGGTTCGCCACCTGCGTGTTCGCGACCGTCGGCGCCAGCCCCTGCCGGAACAGGTCGACGTAGAACTCGAAGCCCCGGCGGAACTCGGGCTGCGAGAAGGCGCCGTAGCGCCCGCCGTCCCTGAGCAGCTCCGAGCCCGCCTGCACGCCCATCACCACCGGCTGCGCCCACTCGTCGAGCGGGAGCAGGATCGCGTAGCTCCGCGCCGGCGAGCCGCCCGCGCCTAACGCCTTGACCTTCCGCATCGCCTCCACCCAGCCGTCCCACGACTCGGGCATCCGCCGGTAGCCGGCGCGCGCCAGCAGGTCGGTGCGGTAGAAGAGCACGCGCGTGTCCACGTACCACGGCACGCCGTACGTCACCCCGTCGACGACGTTCGTGGCCCAGATCCCGGGGAAGAAGTCCTCGCGCGCCACCGCCGTCGACCCGGCCACCCGCCCGTCCAGCGGCTCCAGCGCGTCGAGCGCCGCGAACTCCGGGACCCAGGTGTTGCCGAGCTGGGCGACGTCCGGCGTCGCCTCCCCGACGTGCGCCGTCAGCAGCTTCTCGTGCGCCGCCGTCCACGGGATCTGCTGCACCCGCACTTTGATGCCCGGGTTCTCCCGCTCGAACTGCTTCACCAGCTCCTGCACCCGCTCCCCCTCGGCCCCCATCGCCCAGAAGCGGAGCGTGGTGGTCCCGGCGGCGTCGGCGCTCCCGCACCCGGCGAGCGCCAGCGCCAGGACGAAGAGAACGGCGGTACACGGATGAACACGGATGAGAGCACGGATGAACACGGATCTCTCCGTGCACCAGGAGGGGCGAGGCGCGCCTCGCCCCTGCATCTCGCCCGGGCGGGAAGAACCTTGACGCTGCCGGGCAGTATCCGTGTGCATCCGTGCCGTTTCCGTGTTCATCCGTGTACCGTTGTTCTCCCGTTCTCCCTAACGCGATGAACCGGCCAGCCATCCGCCCGTGAATCCCGCGCGCTCGAGGCCGCGGCGGATGTAGGGGCTCTTGCGCATCATCTTCCAGACCAGCTCCGAGCGGTGGTTCTCGATCATCGCGATGATCGGTCCCTGGTCGATCCCGAGCTGGTCGGTGTCGACGTAGCCGACGCCGGGCGCCACGCCCCCCTCGCGGGGCTTCACCTCCGCCGGCCAGGTGGGGTTGAACGCGTCCACGAAGCCGTACTGGTTGTAGATCGCTGGGTACCGCTCGCGCATCGCCATCAGCGCCCGGATCGTGACCTCGGGCGCGAACGGCACCGACCCGCCGACCGCGGTCGGGGCCAGCGTGCCGTCGTCGCGGTCGCCCATGGACGCCGGACCGCGCGCCGAGTAGCTGAAGAACTGCCGGCGACGGCCGTCGACCGCGAACGCCGTGTCCCCGGGCCCGTCGCTCGCCGTGATCCCCCAGACGTCGGCGCCGTAGCCCTTCCACGCGCCCGGGTTCTCGATCGCGTAGGCGCGTTGCGCCAGCGTGGCGCGCCGGGAGTTCTCGAAGTAGTCGATGCCTTTGCCGCGCATGTACTCGTCCCGGATGCCGCGGAAATCCACCCACAGGTGCGAGTACTGGTGGCCGAAGAGCGGGCCGAAGTAGACGTGCGGCTGGCCGTACGGCTCGGCCCACTTGTAGCCGCTCGTCCAGCGCTGCCAGGCGTCCAACTCCAGCGGGTGGGTCGGCGAGCCTAACGCGAGGACGTAGAGCAGCATCGCCTCGTCGTAGCCCACCCAGTCGGCCCGGATGAACGCGCCGCCCTCCTCCGGGTGCCACCCCATGCTCACCGCCGGCGGCCGGGCCCGCGCCCACGCCCAGTCGGCGCGGAAGTAGAGCGAGTCGGCCAGGGCGCGGATCTCCGCCTCGGCCGCGTCGCTCGCGCGGTCGAAGTACTCGCGGCAGAAGAGCACGCCGCCCAGCAGCAGCGAGGTGTCGATCGTGGAGAGCTCCACCGTCCGGAAGCGGTGGCCCGTCTCCATGTCCAGAAAGTGGTAGAAGAAGCCCCGGTAGCCGCCGATTCCCGCCGGCTGCGACCCCTGCGGCAGCCGCCAGAAGAAGCGCAGTGTCGTCAGCACGCGGTCGCGCGCCTGCTCCCGCGTCACCCACCCGCGCTCGGCGCCGATCGGGTAGGCGGTGAGCGCGAAGCCGACCGCGGCCACGCTCGAGAAGTCGCGCCGCGGATGCCGGTCCGGCGTCAGCCCGTTGGCGGGGTTCGTCGTCTCCCAGAACCACCGGAAGGTGCGCCGCTGGAGGTCGTCCAAGAACGCGTCGGCGCCGGGCGGGATCCCCGTCGGCGCGGCCGCCACCGCCGCCGCCGAGGCGCCTGACGAGGAGGACGACGACGGACGAGAACTGCATGACAGGATGAACAGGATGAACAGAATGAACAGGATGAGGACCCCGGGATGCCACTCGTGCGGCCTGCCGTTCATCGCTCGCATCCTGTTCATCCTGTTCATCCTGTCAAAGCAGTTGCCGTTGACCGATCAAACGCACTTCCCTTCGATCCACCCACCGGTGAAGCCCGCGCGGCAGAGACCGCGCACCAGGTGCGGGTTCTCCCGCATCAGCCCCCAGACGAGCCCCGAGCGGTGGTTCTCGATCATCAGCACGATCGGGCCCTGGTCGATGCCGAGGTAGTCGGTGTTGAACCAGCCGACGCCCGGCACCGTCGTGCCGCGCGTCGCCAGCCCGGGCTGCGTGATGCTCAGGTTGAACGCGTCCTTGAATCCGTACTTGGCGTACAGGTTGCCGCCGGTGCCGTCGCGCATCGCGCGCAGCGCCGGGATCGTGATCTCGGGCGCGAACGGGATCGAGCCGCCGACCGCCGTCGGGGCGATGGTCCCGTCGTCGCGGATCTCCCCCGCCGCCGCGGCGCGCGCCCAGTACGCGTGGAACTCCCGGTTCCGGCTGCCGACGATCGCGCTGAAGTCGCCCGGCCCGTCGCTCGCCGTCAGCCCCCAGATCTTCGCGCTGTAGCCCTGCCACCCGTTCGGGTTCTGGATCGCGTACGACTGCTGGGCCAGCGTGGCGCGGCGCGAGTTCTCGAAGTAGTCGATCCCCCTCGCCCGCATGTACTCGTCCCGGATGCCCCGGAAGTCGACCCAGGCGTGGGAGTACTGGTGGCCGAACAGCGGCCCGAAGTTGACGTGCGGCTGCCCCTGGAACTCGACCCAGCGGTAGCTGCTCGTGTACTCCGTCCAGGCCTCGGGCGCCACCGGGTGCGTCGGCGAGCCTAACGCGAGCAGGTAGAGCAGCATCGCCTCGTTGTAGCCGTCGTAGTCGTACGGCAGGAACCCGGTCCCGGGCTGCCACCCCATCGAGATCGCCGGCGGGCGCGCCACCGCCCAGTCCCACTCGACGCGCCGGTACAGCGACTCGGCCAGCGTGCGGACCTCGGCCTCGGCGGCGTCGGCCCCCGAGAAGTACTGCCCCGCCGCGAGCACGCCCATCATGAGCAGCCCGGTGTCGATCGTGGACAGCTCGGTCTGCCCGAACCGCCGCCCCGTCGACATGTCGAGGAAGTGGTAGAAGAAGCCGCGGTACCCGGTCACCTCGGAGGTCGCGGCGCCCTGCGGCGCGGTCCACAGGAAGCGCAGCGTCGCCAGCGTCCGGTCGCGCGCCTCCGCCCGCGTCACCCAGCCGCGCTCGGCGCCGACGACGTAGGACGTCAGCCCGAAGCCGACCGCGGCCGTGCTGGAGAAGGACGGCGTCGGCCACCGGTCCGGCACCAGCCCGTTGGCCGGGTTCGTCGTCTCCCAGAACCAGCGGAAGGTGCGCTCCTCGACCTCGCTCAGGAACTCGGCGTCCGTCTGGGTGTTGCCGCCGTTGTTCCCACCGTCCGTCGGCGGCGGCGTGTCGCCCGAGCCGCAGCCGACCGACAGCAGCAGCGCGAGCGCGGCCGCCGCGGTCCGGGCGAGCGTACCGGCGAGCCTACTCCGGCTTCGCGGCGCGCTTCCCCCGCCGCGTGGTGATGAGAACCACCCCGTTCGCCCCCTGCACGCCGTACATCGATGTCGCGCTCGCATCCTTCAGAATCTCGATTCGTAGGAGGTCGGCCGGGTTGAGCCAGTCGAGGCCGCGGTCGCGGTCCACCTGCACGGGCATCCCGTCGACCACGTACAGCGGCTCCGTGCTGGAGTTGAACGACGTCGCGCCCCGGATCTTCACCGAGATGCCGCCGCCCGGGAGCTGCACCACCTGCACGCCGGCCACCCGCCCGGCCAGCAGCTCCTCGACGTGCGTGGTCGGGATCCCGCGCACCCGGTCGCCGTCGACCACCCCCACCGAGCCCGTGCCTTCGCCCTGCATCGAGCGCCCCGCCCCGCCCTCCGCCTCCGGCGCCGGCTTCCGCGCCGGAGGGGCGGACGCGCCGCCCCGCGCGCATCCCACCAGTGCGCAGCCCGCTACGACGGCGGCTGCCGCGACGATCGCGCGTCCACTCGGGCGGGGCATGAGCCCTCCTTGGTCTGCGGACGACGCCGCCGCGGCCGGAAGGAGTCCAGCCGCGGCCGCGTCAATGCCAGGTCAGTAGCCCTGGTTCTGCTGCAGCCCCGCGATGGCGACCTCGCCGGCGGGGATCGGGTACACCACGTGCTTGTTGGGGTCGAAGACCTTCCCCTGCGCGTTGAACGCCGCCACCGCCCGCTCCGGGCCCTGGCGGATCAGGTCGAACCAGCGGTGCTGCTCCATCGCCAGCTCGGCCCGCCGCTCGTTCCAGATCGCGACGAGCAACTGCTGCTTGTCGGCCGTGGTGACGTTCGGGAGCAGCGCCTGCGCCGTGACCGTGATCGTCACCGGCGTCGTGGTCGTCACGCCGGCGGCCGACTGCGTCACCCGCAGCACCGTGAGCACCACCGCGCCGCCGGGCGCCACCTTGTTCAGCTCCGTGTAGTACTGCTCGAGCGTCGTCACCGGCACGGCGTTCACCGCCTGGATGATATCGGCGTTGATCACCCGCACCGGCGGCGGCGAGCTGGACGGGCAGGAGCCTGTGCACTCACTCTGGAAGCTGCGGAGCCCGGCGACGGCCGCGGGGTCCGTCGGGTCGGCGTACCGCACGAACACGCGGCTCGTCGCGGCCGGAAGGCCGAGGACCGACTGGATCGACGTCGCCATCAGCTCCTCGTAGGCGCCGATCGTGACCGTGCGCCCGCTGCGCGCGCGCGCCCGCACCAGGTTCAGCCACGTCTGCGCCTGCCCCGTGCGGTTGGTCTGTGCCGCGGCCTCGGCGCCCGTGAGCAGCAGGTGCGCGTAGCGGCTGCGGCGGATGTTGACGCCGCCGTTCCCCGCCCCGCCCGGCGTCTCGGGCGAGAGGAAGACCTTCTGGTTGTACCGGTTGTTCGGCATGCTCGGATTCTGGTACACCACCCGGCCGCTGTTGTCCGGCAGCAGCTCCCACGGGTACATGATCGTCGCCTCGAGCCGCGGGTCGCCGGGCTCGTACGACTGCTCCAGCTCCGGCGACGGGTTGTTGAAGCCCCAGCCGAGGTTCGGCGTGCCACGCACGCCCTGGATCTCAGCGTACTGGCTCCCCGCGCCGCCCTGCTCCAGCGCCACCGCCTGCACCTCGAAGATGGACTCTTCCTTGTTCTCACCCTCGCGAGTGAACAGCGTCTGGTAGCTCGGGTAGAGGGCGTACTGCCCCGAGGTGACCACCGCCTGCGCCTGCGTGAACGCCTCCTCGTACTTCTTCTCGTAGAGGTAGGCCTCGGCCAGCATCGCCCGCGCCGCGCCCTTGGTCGCGCGCCCCAGGTCCGCCGCCGCGTACTCCGACTTCTCCGGGAGCACCGCGATGGCGTCGAGGAGGTCCTGCTCGATCTGCGCGTACACCTGCTCCTTCGTCGCGCGCGGCTGCGTGAACTCGCTCGGCGCGAGCGGCGCCGTGATCAGCGGGACGCCGCCGTAGGAGCGCACGAGGAAGAAGTAGAAGTACGCGCGCAGGAACTTGTTCTCGCCCAGCAGCCGCGCCTTCAGCGTCTCGTTGATGCCGCCCATCCCCGAGATCCCCTGGATGGCGACGTTCGCGCGGTAGACGCCCTGGTAGTAGCCCTCCCACGGGTCGCGGAACGCGATGCTCCCCGGGTCGAAGTTCAGGTTGTCGAGGTCGCCCAGGAAGCCGGCGTCGCCGGGCACGCTCCCCTTGGTCGCGTCGTCGGACGCGATCTCGGTCTGGCCGATCCAGGAGAAGACGTGCACGCGCCAGTCGCGCAGCATGCTGTACGTGGCGTTCGTGGCCTGGACCGCCTGGTCCTGGGTCCGGAAGAAGCTCTCGGTCGTGAGCACGCCGAGCGGCTCCGTCTCCGGATTGCACGAGGGTACCGCCGCCGCGAGGAGCAGGGTCAGCGCCCCGAGCCGCAGCCGGCGCCACCCGCGAGGCGACGCGTTTGCCGATCCGTTCATGGAGTCACCTGCCATGGGAAGTTGATGTCGCAATCCCCGTACGCGCGGGTCGCGACGCCGCTCGTAATCGTCAGAAGTCGAGGTCGAGGCCGAACGTGATCGTGCGCGCCTGCGGGAAGACGCCTAGGTCGATGCCGCTGTTGATCACGCTCGCGCCCGTCAGCTCGGGCGTGTACCCCGTGTAGTCGGAGTTGATGAACAGGTTCGTGCCGTTCACGTAGACGCGGGCGCCACGCACGCCGAACGCGCGGCTGGTGAGCCGCTCCGGGACCCGGAGGCCGACCTGCGCCGCGTTCAGCTTGAAGAATCCGCCGTCCTCGATGAAGCGGGTGGACGACTGGTAGTTGTGCCCGGCGTTGGTGATCCGCGGCTCGGTGGTGCTGGTGCCCGCGCCGTGCCAGCGATTCAGGAACGAGGTCTCGAAGTTCTCGACGCCGAAGCGCACGGCCTTCTTGCCGTTGAACACCTCGTTCCCGCGCTGCCCGGTGAAGTTGGCCGACACGTCGAGCGCCTTCCACGCCACCCGGCCGCTGAGGCCGTAGATGAAGTCCGGGATCGGCGAGCCGATGAACGTCTTGTCGGCGTCGGTGATCTTGCCATCGCCGTTCGTGTCCAGGTACCGGATGTCGCCAGGCGCCTCACCACCGCGGAGCGGCCCGGCCGCGATCTCGCCCGTGTTCTGGAAGACGCCGTTGGTCCTGAAGCCCCAGAAGGAGCCGATCGGCTGGCCGATGACGGTGCGCGTCGTCGGGAAGATCTCGTTGCCGAGGCCGCCGCCCAGGATCTCCTCGCGGCCGCCGCCCAGCGAGAGCACCTTGTTGTTGATCGTCGAGCCGTTGACGTTGAAGTCGTACTCGAAGTTGCCGCGCGTCTCGGTCCAGGTCAGCGTCCCCTCGATGCCGTTGTTGCGCACGCGGGCCGCGTTGACGAACGGGTCGGTGCCGACGCCGACGTAGCGCGGGATCGGGACCTGGACCAGGATGCCGCTGGTGGTGCGGTTGTAGTAGTCCACCGTGGCGGAGAGGCGGCCGTTCCAGAACGCCATGTCGGAGCCGACGTTCGTCTGCCGCGTCTCCTCCCACCGCACCTCGGGGTTTGCCAGCTCGATCGGCAGCGCGCCGAAGGTGAGCTGCTCGCCCGTGCCGAACACCGCGTTCAGGTTGCTCGTCACGACCGGCACGCCCGGGTAGGAGCCGATCTTGTCGTTGCCAATCTCACCCCAGCTCGCGCGGAGCTTGAGCCCCGAGATCGCCGAGACCTGCGGGAAGAACGGCTCCTCGGCCAGGTTCCAGCCGAGGGCGAACGAGGGGAACTTGCCGTAGCGGTTGGCGCGGCCGAAGCGCGAGGAGCCGTCGATGCGCAGCGACGCGGTGAGCAGGTAGCGCTCCATGAACGACGCGTTCGTGCGGAAGAGGTACGACAGCATCCGCCAGTCGTTGGCGGTGTTGAAGTTCGTCTGCCCCGCGGCGTCGCCGGCGTTCAGGTACCAGAGGGCCGGGTCCTCGCCCACGAGCTTGGTGCGCGTCCCGCCGATGTCCTCGAAGTTGAAGGACTGCGTGGTGATGCCGGCCAGCGCGTTGAGGCGGTAGCGGTCGGCGACGTGGTTCCAGTTCGCCGTGTTCTCCCAGAGCAGCGACCGCGTGTTGCCGAGCCGGACCTCGAGGTCGGAGTCCGTGTTCTGCTGCGTCGGCGAGACGAAGTAGACCGGGACGAAGTTGCGGAACTGGTCTTCGTTGTAGTCCAGGCCGACGCTCGAGCGGAAGGTGAGGTCCGCCGGCAGGTTCACGTTGCCGAACACGTTCCCCACCAGCCGGCGCCTGTTCCGGTCGTTCCGCGTGTAGAACACCGCCGCCGCCGGGTTGCCGGCAGAGGAGCGGACGTTCGCGTCGTTGAAGGTGCCGTCGGCGGCGCGGGGGAGGATCGTCGGGTCGGCGCGGTAGAGCGCGCCCAGGACGCCCGGCGGCTGGAGGCCGTCGGCGTAGGAGAAGTTGATGTTGTGCCCCAGCTGCAGCCGGTTGGTGAGCTGGTAGTCGTTGTTCAGGCGCAGCGTCAGGCGGTTGAAGTCCGAGTGCGGGAGCACGCCCTCCTGCCGGAAGACGTTGCCGCTGAAGTAGTACGTGATCCTGTTGGTGCCGCCCGCCGCGCCGAGCTGGTAGTTCTGGATCGGGGCGCTCTGGAAGATCGCGTCCTGCCAGTCGGTGCCGGCGCCGACCGCGCCCGGGTTCGGGAAGTAGGGCGTCGTGAGCCCCTGGTTGGTCGCCAGCTCGTTGGCCAGCATCGCGTACTGCTGCGCGTTCACCAGGTCGATCTTGTTCAGGACCGTCTGCGTGCCGGCGTAGGCGTTGGCGCTGAAGCGCGTGGGCGCCTCGATCGCGCCGCGCTTCGTCGTCACGATGACGACGCCGTTGGCGCCGCGGCTGCCGTAGATCGCAGTGGCCGAGGCGTCCTTGAGGACGTCGATCGACTGGATGTCCTGCGGGCTCAGGAACTGGATGTCGTCGAGCAGCATGCCGTCCACCACGTAGAGCGGCGACGCGTTGTTGAGCGTGCCGACGCCGCGGATGCGCACGATCGCGCCGACGCCCGGCTCGCCCGACTGCGGCGTGACCTGCACGCCGGCGACGCGCCCCTGGAGCGCCTGCTCCACCGACGGCGTCGCGACCTCGGTCAGCGCCTCGCCCTTGACGCTGGAGATGGCGCCGGTCACGTCGCCGCGGCGCTGCTCGCCGTAGCCGACCGTGACCACCTGCTCCAGCACCACGATGCGCGGCTTCATCTGCGCGTTCACGATGTCGCGCCCGGCCACGGCCATCTCCACCAGCTCGTAGCCGATGAACCGGAACACCAGCGTGTCGTTAGGTCCGGCCGACACCGAGTAGCGGCCGTTCGACGCCGTGATCGCGCCGACGGTGGTGCCCTTGACGATGACGTTCACGCCCTGCAGCGGGCGCGCGTCCTCCACGGTGCTCACGGTCCCGGTGACGCGGCCGGACGGGCTCTGCGCCGGCTGCGGCTGCTGCGCCGCCAGCGGCGCGCCGAAGAGGAGGAGAAGGAGGATCCGCACAGTGGGTCGATTCATGGTGTCCAGCGTGAGAAGATGGTTGTACCTGGGCCCCGGTTCGGGACGCGATCGAGACCTGCCTGACTCACTCACTCAGTCACTCACTCACCTCAGCCCTCACGACGTCTGGCCCCCGCACGAGTCGCGCACGACGAGCGTCGTCGGCAGCGTCTCTCGTCGGCGGGCGCTCCGGTTCTCGCCGGTGCCGTCGGCCACGATCTCCAGCAGCCGCTCCACCGCGCGCCCGCCGAGCCGCGCGATGTCCACGTGCACGGAGGTGAGCGGGGGGCTCATGTAGCGCGCGAGCGGGATGTCGTCGAACCCCACCACGGCCACGTCCTCCGGCACCCGCGCCCCCGACTCGCGCAGCGCGCTCAGCGCGCCGATCGCCATCGTGTCGTTGGCGGCGAAGAGGGCGGTCGGGCGCGGGCGCATGCGCACGACGCGCCGGGCCGCCTCGTGCCCGGCCCCTTCCGTGAAGTCGCCGGCGATCTCCCACCGAGGCGGGGCCTCGAGCCCGGCGCCGGCGAGCGCGTCCCGGTAGCCGCGCAGCCGCTCCCGGGCGTCGTGGTTCCGCTCGGAGCCCTTGATGATGGCGACACGGCTGTGCCCGAGGGCGATCAGGTGCCGCACCGCCCCCCGCGCGCCGCCGTAATTGTCCACGTCGACGACATCGAAAGGAATCGACGCAGCAGCCGTACCACCGTTCGTCGCCCCCGCGTCGTCCTCCCCGCCGAGCCCGGAGTTGAGGAGCACGACCGGGAGCGACTCGGGGAGGTTGGCGGCGAGCGCCGCCGCGTCGACGTCGGGCGCCATCACCACCATCCCGTCCACCCGCCCCATCATCGCCCCCACCGCGGCCTCGATCTCGGCGCGGTCGGCGTGGGAGCTGGAGACGAGCACGTGGTAGCCGCGCCGGCGCGCCGCCTGGTCGAGGCCCCGCATCACCTCGGAGAAGAACTCCCCGTAGAGGTCCGGCAGCACGACGCCGAGCGTCTCGGTGCGCCGCGTGATGAGGCTGCGGGCGGCGCTGTCGGGGACGTAGCGGAGGGCGCGGGCCACGGCGCGGATGCGCTCGCGGGTGTCTTCGTGCACCGGCCCGCTCCCGTTCAGGACCCGCGAGACGGTGGCGACGGAGACTCCGGCTTCGCGGGCGACGTCTCGAATGGTGGGCTTCACGTAGTCTGCAGCACGCGGGGGCGTGGGTGGACTCGTGTTCGGGGAGCCGCACGCGGCGGGCGGAGAGCTAGCCGCGATTGTTCGTCAGCGCGTTAAAAAAACGTTCACTGAAAACGTTTACAGATGGGCGCGAAGAAGTCAAGCCGGGCAAGCCTGAAGTGGAGCATCCCGAGCGGCAGTCGTCCCGAGCGCAGCGAAGGACCTACCGTCCATGGGCCGGTCCCAGACCCAGTGAAGTAGGTCCTTCGCTGCGCTCAGGACGACAATCCTCGGGACGCCCCGTGTCCTTGCTCCCCGGCGCCCCTCGCCCGCACCTCTTCCGAGGTCAGCCCGTACAGCGGCGGCGTCGGCACCTGAAGCATGTTCAGCATCAGGTAGATCTGCCCGCGGTGATGCGCCTCGTGCTCGAGCATCGCCCGCAGCCACTTCCACGTCGCGAGCGGCGCGCCGGCGGGCGTCGTGCACGGGCGCTCCATGTCCTCGGGCGTCAGCGCGCCGAAGATCGCCACCGACTCGGCGTGCATCCGCTCCAGGTACGCCAGCACCGCGTCCCGGCCGTCGGCGAGCTCGCGCCCGTGGGTCGTGTAGCGGCTCGGACGGCCGCTCACGTTCTCGGCCCACATCCACCGCTCCAGCGCGCCCAGATGGCGCAGCAGGTCCCCGAACGTGAACGCCCCCGGCGTGTGCGTCCACTCGATCCGGTCGGGCGGGATGCACCGCGCCACCCGCATCGTCCGCCCGCGGACGCTCTCGAGGTAGGCGAGAAACTCGGTGGGGGAGTGCGTCATCGGGACTCGGGACTTGAGGCTCGGCCATCGGGACTCGGCCATCGGGACTCGGCGCTCGGCACGGGGGCATCCCGGGGCCCTTGATGAATCAAGGGCCCACCACTGCCTGGCATCCAGCCGAGTGCCGAGCGCCGAGCCCCGATGGCCGAGCCCCGGCTGTGATTACTTCGGCCGGACCGGCACGTCGACCGGCGCCACCGGGCGGGCGGCGTCGAAGTAGGCGGCGATCTGGGCGTCGCTCGCGTCGGCCCAGCCGTGCGGGATGGGGCTCAGTCGCCGCTTGTCGTCGCCCGCGGCGAAGGTGAGCCAGCCGTGCTCGCGCCCCTCACTCACCGGCAGCCGAACGCGCCCGCTCAGGCGATCCTGGGCGTCCGTCGACAGCTCCAGCCGCGTCGCGTACTGGCCACTGCCTCCCTGCGGCACGGTCTCCCAGACCTGCCACTCCCGACCCCGGGCGTCCTTGAATGTCCGAATCGCCACGTCCACCCTCCGCTGCCGCGCCAGTATCCCACGAGCCTCGGCAGAACATACAGCGGGGAGGGCGGATGGAACAGAAAAACCTGCGGGGACGCGGGACGCGTCTCACTCCTCCCGCAGCGCCTCCACCGGGTCCACGCGGCTCGCGCGGCGGGCGGGGAGGTAGCAGGCGGCGAGGGCGACGGCGGCGAGGATGAGCGGGACGGTGGCGAAGGTCGCCGGGTCCTTCGCGCTGACGCCGTAGAGCTGACTGGAGAGCAGGCGGGTGGCGGCGAAGGCGCCGGCCAGCCCCAGGGCGGCGGCGAGCGCCGTGAGCACCATCCCCTCCCCCAGCACCTGCCGCAGGACCTGGGCGCCGCGGGCGCCGAGCGCCATGCGGATCCCCACCTCGCGCGTGCGCTGCGCCACCGCGTGCGACATCACCCCGTAGATGCCGAGCCCCGCCAGCAGCAGCGCGGCGGCGGCGAAGCCGGCCAGGAGCCGCGTCGTCAGGCGCTGCGCGACGAGCGACCCGCCCATCAGCGTCTCGAGCGAGCGGAGCTTCCACACCGGCTGGTCGCGGTCCACGCTCCATATGGCGGCGCGCACGGCCGGGCCGAGCGACTCGGGGGCCGCGCTCCCCTCCACGCGCACCGCGACGCTCGAGAAGACGGCCGGGTTCTGCGCGTACGGCAGGTACGCCTGCGCCGCCGGGACGTCGGCCAGGGTGAAGTGCCTGGCGTCGCCCACCACGCCGACGACGGTCATCCACTCGCGCCCGCCGAGCGCCATCACGCGCCGACCGAGCGGCGACTCGCCCGGCCACTCGCGCTCGGCGAACGTGCGGTTGACGATGATCACGGGCGGCGCCTCGGCCGCGTCGCGCGCGGTGAAGTCGCGCCCGCCGAGCAGCGGGATCCCCAGCGTTCGGAAGTAGTCGTCGCTCACCGTGTTGAGCTGGAGGAGCGGCGTCGTGCCGGGCGCCGGCGCCGGCCGCCCCTCCACGAGGTAGGCGAAGCCGTCCGAGTTTCCGCTGAACGGGATCGCCCGCGCCAGCGCCGCCGAGCGCACGCCGGGCACCTCGCGGATGCGCGCGATCGCCTGCGTCATGAAGGCGACGATCTGCGCCGGCTCCCGGTACTTCGCCACGGGGAGGCGGTACTCCATCGTCAGCACGCCGCGCGGGTCGAAGCCGGGGCGCACCCGCTGGAGCTCCAGCAGACTGCGGATGAGGAGGCCCGCCGGGACGAGCAGCACGATCGAGAGCGCCACCTGCGCCACCACGAACGCGCCGCGCACCCCGCCCCGCACCCCCCGCACCCCGCCGCGCGCCGCGCCGGTACCGCCGCGCGTGGCGAGCGCCGCCCCCAGCCCGGCGCGCGCCGCGTGCAGCGCCGGGACGAGGCCGAACAGCAGCCCGGTACCTAACGTGATGGCCACCGCGAAGCCGAGCACCGCCGGCTCCAGCGAGATGCCGCCGAAGACGGGGAGGCTCGCCGGTATCACCGCGCCGAGCGCGGCCACGCCCCAGTGGGCCAGCAGGAGGCCGAGCGCCCCGCCAGCCGCGGCGAGGAGCAGGCTCTCGGTCAGCAGCTGCCGCGCGATGCGCGACGCCGAGGCGCCCAGGGCGGCGCGCACCGAGATCTCCCGACGCCGGGCCGCGGCGCGGACGAGCTGGAGGTTCGCCACGTTCGTGCAGGCGATGAGCAGCACCACGAGCACGGCGGCGAAGAGCGTCAGCAGCACCGGGCGCGCGTCCCCGACGAGCACCTCGCGCATCGCGACCACCCGCGCCCCGCGCCCGGCGTTCAGCTCCGGGTACTCCGCCGCCAGCCGCCGCTCCACCGCCTGCAGCTCGGCGCGCGCCTGCTCCGGCGTCGCCCCCGGGCGCAGCCGCCCGATGGCGAGCATGCTGGCATGCTGCCGCGAGAGCCCGTTCGTGTTCGGGTAGAACGGCAGCGGCAGCCACACGTCCGGCGTGCCGTACGGCGTCTCGAACCCGCGCGGCATCACGCCGACGATCGTGACCGTGCGTCCGTTCAGGGTCAGCGTGCGTCCCAGGATGGACGAGTCGCCGCCGAACCGCTCCTGCCACAGGCCGTGGCTCGCCACCGCCACCGGCTGCGCCGTGGCCTCCTCGGTCTCCGCGGGGGCGAACGTCCGACCCAGCGCCGCCTCCGCGCCGAGGACGGGGAAGAGGCTGGCGGTGGCGAACGATCCGACGAGGCGGTCCGGCGGCGCGCCGCCGCCGGTGAGGTTCACGCTCTGCCCGCGCACGATCGCGAGCCCGGCGAAGGAGGGCGCGCCGCGCACCCAGTCCTGGTACTCCGGCCACGACACGGCTTCGCTCTGCGAGCGCGGCGTGGTGGCGAAGGCGGCCACCACCCGGTCGGCGTCGCGCCAGGGGAGCGGCCGCAGCAGCACGGCGTGGACGACGCTGAACACGGCCGTCGTGGCGCCGATGCCTAACGCCAGAGTGAGGACGGCGGCGGCCGCGAAGCCGGGGCGCCGGGCGAGGGTGCGGGCGGCGTAGCGCGCGTCCTGAAGCAGCGTCTGCATCGGCTCTCCCGAGGGCGGGGTGTGCTGGTCGTGCGGCGGCCGGCCGCGGCGGCGGCGGCCGACGACCGCGCGCAGGTGCTCCCGCGGCGCCGAGGCCGCGAGGTCGAGCAGCGTCTCGCCCCAGATGGCGAGGCGCCCGCGGCCGGCGCCGCGCCCCTCGGCCCAGCGGTCGCGGAAGAAGAGCTCCATCTCGCGGCCGTGGCGCTCGCGGAAGGCGCGCGGGTAGGCGCGGAGCAGGGCGCGGAACGCCCGCGCGGCGGCGGCGGCGTCAGGCACGGCCGCCGTCGCGGATGAGGTTGCGGGAGCGCGCCAGGCTCACCATCCGCGCCAGCCGCTCGGACTCCAGCCGCAGCGCCTGACGACCGAACGCCGTGATGCGGTAGTAGCGCCGGCGCTCCGCCGCCGGGTCGGCCGCGCGCGGCGCCGACTCCTCGATCAGCCCCGAGGCCTCCATCCGCTGGATCGAGCCGTAGAGCGTGCCCGGCCCCATGCGGATCTCGCCGTCGGTCACGCGCTCCACCTCCCGCGCGATGGCGTAGCCGTGTCGGTCGCCGTCGGCGAGCGCGACCAGGACGTGGAAGACGACCGGCGTCAGCGGGAGCAGCTCGGAAGGATCGGCCATAGTCACCGGTATATATCCGCAACGGATGTATCGGTCGCGGACATAGTACGCGCGGGCCGGCCGCGTGTCCAGAGGCCCGTTGCGGCCGCGGCCCCCGCACGCCCATCGTCCACCAGCCGTCCCACCTTCACGACCGAGCGAGACGAGCACAT
>DATFPD010000228.1:0-13605 GCA_035265005.1 Gemmatimonadaceae bacterium
CGGGCGGTGCGGCCACTCCCGCGGCGCCGGGGGCGCTCGCCGAGCCTGACGCGGGGCACCTGCGCGACCGCCGGCTGATGGTGCCGGTCGAGGGCGTCCGGCCGGAGGACGTGCCCAACACGTTCCTGGCCGCGCGCGGCACGACGCGCACCCACAACGCGCTCGACATCCTGGCCGCGCGCGGGACCGCCGTGCTCTCGGCCGACGACGGCCGCGTCTACCGCCTGCGCTCCAACCGCGCCGGCGGGCTCACGGTCTACGCGGTAGACCCCGACGAGCGCTTCGCCTACTACTACGCGCACCTCGACCGCTACCGCGAGGGGCTCACCGAGGGCGAGCCGCTGTCGAAGGGGGAGGTGCTCGGCTACGTGGGGAGCACCGGCAACGCCCGGCCGAACGAGCCGCACCTGCACTTCCAGGTCATGCGCATGGGCGCCGAGCGCCACTGGTGGGACGGCCGGCCGGTGGATCCGAAGCCGTACTTGGTGATGGAGGGGAAGAGAAGATAGGATTGATTGTCGCACGTCGCGTGTCGCGCGTCGCGTGTCGCAGGTCGCAGCAACCATTGACTCGGATCGCCACGAATGGCTTTGACCAGCAAGGACCGCGCGGAGCTGCGCGCGGAGGCGCACCACCTGACGCCGATGGTCCACGTCGGCCATCACGGGATCACGCCGGCGGTGCTCGAGTCGCTGGAGGACGCGCTGCGGACGTTCGAGCTGGTGAAGGTGCAGCTCACGCGCACGGTGGACGTGAAGGCCAAGGACGCGGCGAACGCGCTCGCGCTGGCGACGTCGAGCGCGGTCGTGCAGGTGATCGGCCGGACGGCGACGCTCTACCGGGAGAACCCGGAGCTGAAGAAGAAGTCGGGCGACCTGCCGCCCTGGCGGCGCTGAGCGGAGCGAAAAACGGGACGGGGGCGGCGCAAAGCATCCGCGCCGCCCCCGTCCCGTTTTCGCTCCGCTCGTCGAGCACCGCTGCCTGCCGCTCGTGCTACCCTGCCACCGCGCGCTGCTCCTGCGGCGTGACCGGCGAGTATGCCGGCACGACGACGGCGCGGTCCGCCGGGGCGCGGGTGAGACTCCACCAGGTGGCGGGCCCCACCTGCCCGTCGATCTCGAGCGCCCGGCCGCCCTGGTCGAGGTTGTGCTCCTGGAAGTCGCACAGGGCCGCGAAGGTCTTCGGGCCGAACGTGCCGACCGGGGCCACCGGGTAACCGCGCTCGGTCAGGAGCTGCTGCAGCATCGTGACGTCGTCCCCTTCCATGCCCAGCTTCAGCGTTCTCGGCATTCGCGTCCCCCTCACTGCGGGTGTGAGGTGATGGTGAGTCGGCGCGCGGCGATCGGTGGCTCGCGCGCGGTGTTGCACGCTGCGGCGAAAGTACGTCGGGCCCGCGTCGATGTCGAGGGCCGGCTGCCGGGTCCGACGGCCGGGCCCCGGCTCCTCGCGTTGACATTTTTTCTCCCGTTCGATCTATATTCCGGAAACCTCCAACCGCGGGACGCCTCGGACCCTTACCATGGCTTACGTAATCACCGAACCCTGCATCGGCGTGAAGGACAAGGCGTGCGTCGACGTCTGCCCCGTGGACTGCATCTACGAGGGGGAGAAGCAGCTCTTCATCAACCCCGACGAGTGCATCGACTGCGGCGCCTGCGAGCCCGAGTGCCCGGTGACGGCGATTTTCCCCGAGGAGGACGTCCCGCCCGCGATGAAGCAGTTCATCCAGCTCAACCGCGACGTCTTCAAGAGCGAGAACCCGCCGGGCCGGCCGACGCGCTGACGACGGGACGGGGGATGCGGGATGGGGGATGAAGGGCCTCGGGATCCTTCGCTTCGCTCAGGACAGGCTCTCCCGAGCGGCGGTTCATCCCCCATCCCGCATCCCCCGTCCCCGCCGTTGAAGGCGGTCACGTTCGACTACTGGGACACGCTGTACGACGGCAGCCCGCGGCGCGAGCGCATGCGGATGCGGCGCGAGGTGATCGGGCGGCTGATCGCCGAGGTCGGGGGGCCGGCGCTGACGCGGGCGGAGCTCGACCGTCTGTACCACGAGTCCGGGGCCGAGGCGGAGCGGTGGTGGCGGGACGAGCATCGCGGCTACTCGGCGGCCGACCGCATCCGCTGGCTGCTGCGGCAGCTGGACATCGAGCGCCCGCCCGACTGCGCGCACGTCGCGGCGGCCACCGAGGCGGTGGACGAGGTGCTCGCCCGCCATCCGGCGCCCCTCCTCGCCGGCGCCGCGCGCATGCTGCGGGCCGTGTCGCCCCGCGTCAGGCGGCTCGCCATCGTCTCGGACACCGGCTTCGCCTCGGGCCGCGCGCAGGACCGCCTGCTGGCCGCCGACGACCTGCTCGGGCTCTTCCCGGTCCGCGTCTACTCCTGCGACGTCGGCCACGCCAAGCCGCACCCGGAGCCCTTCCGCCGCGCCCTCGCTGCGCTCGGCCTCCGCCCGGAGGAGGTGCTGCACGTCGGCGACAGCGAGCGCACCGACGTCGGCGGCGCCCTCTCGGCCGGCCTGCGCGCCGTCCGCCTCGACGTCGTCAGGCGCTCCGGCCCGAGCGCGGCCGAGTTCGTGGCCGAGAACTTCGAGGAGCTGGGGGAGTACCTGGCGGAGCACGCGGGGGGGTGACGCGTCCCGCCTCCCCTCACGCCCGCCTAACGCTGCGCCCCTTCCCCAGCGCGAACCAGCCCAGCGCGCCCAGCACCGGGAGGAGGGCGACGATGGCGCTCCAGAGGACCTTGGTCTTCGGCGAGTGCGCGCGGCTGTGCCAGATGGACGCGAGCGCGAGGACGTCGGCGAGGACGAGGACGATCGCGGCCCAGCGGCCGGAGTGCGTGGAGAGGAGCGGGAGGACGTCGGGCATGCGGGGGCGGGGCGGGGACGGTGCCGGCGTCAGGCGTACTGGAGCATGCCGAGGAACTCGCTCACCACGTGGTTGAAGGCGGCCGGGCGCTCGAAGTTGCTGACGTGGCCGGCGCCGGCCAGGACCTCCAGCCGGCTGGACGGGATGGCGGCGTGCATCGCCCGCGCCTCCGAGACCGGGGTGAGCGCGTCCTCCTCGCCGACGACGACCAGCGTCGGGACGTCGATCGTCGGCAGCGTCGGCGCGGAGTCGGGGCGCGCGATCATCGCCTCGAGCGCCCCCACCACGCCGTCCACCGGCGCGTTCTGCATCATCTGGTACATGGCGTCCACGAGCCCGGCGTTCTTCTCGCGCGTGCTCTTGCCGACCATCCCCGGGATCATCGACTCGGCCACCGCCGAGCTCCCCTTCGCGCGGGCGAGCGCGATCAGCTCGCGCCGCTTCTGCCGCGCCTCGTCGCTGTCCGGGCCGGGGCGCGTGTCCGCCAGGATCAGCGCCCGCACGCGCGCGCGGTGCCGCCGCCAGAGGGCGAACGCCACGTAGCCGCCCATCGAGAGCCCGGCCACGACCGCGCGCTCGATGCGCAGCGCGTCGAGCAGCGCGACGACGTCGTCGGCGTACTGGTCGATGCTGAACGGCGGCGCCACGCTGCTCCCGCCGAAGCCGCGCAGGTCCGGCGCGATGCAGCGCGAGCGGTCCACCAGCGCGCCGGTCTGCGGCGCCCAGAGCGTGCGGTTGTGCGGGAAGCCGTGCAGGAAGACGACCGGCTCCCCGGCGCCCACGTCGTCGTACGCGACCTCGATCCCCGTGCAGAGCGCGATCACGCGGGCGCTCCGCCGCCGCCGCCGCCGCCGGCCGGCTCGACCCAGTGCGGGAACACCGCGCGCCACGATTCGGGCACCGGCACCTTCTGCCCGTCCCGGCCGATGCAGACGAAGGCGAGCTTCGCCGACGCCAGGAGCGTCCTGTCGCCCTGCCGCATCACGTCCTGCCGCACCACGAAGCTCGTCGTGCCGACCATCAGCAGCCCCGATCGGATAAGCAGGTCGTCGCCAGGGATCGCCTGCGCGCTGTAGCCGATGTCCACGTGCCGCACCACCGGCCACACCCCGCTCGCCGCCAGCTCGCGCATCGACGCGTGCGGCTCGACCAGCGCCCACCGCGCGTGCTCGAGAAACGTGATCATCGTGGCGTGGTTCACGTGCCCGAGCATGTCGCAGTCGGTCGGGTAGACGTGAATGGTGAGCTCGTGGGGCATCTCGGTGGGGAGGGCGGTGTCGATCCGGGACGACCGGCGACTCGCCGCTGGTCCCAGCGCGGAGTCATCTCCCGTCGAGCACCCTCGCGTCGAAGGTCAGCCAGAAGAGCGTGGGTCCGTCGCCCGCGTGCGCTCGCGCACTGTCCAGCGCGGCCGCGAGCGCCTTGGCGCCGTAGGTGGCGTCCACCCGGAGACCGGCGCGCTCGTGCAAGATTGCAGCCGCATGCTCCCCCGCCGCCAGGGGTCGGCCGTACGCGCCCCCGTAGAACTGGTGCGCCACCTCCACCCGGCCGGGGCGGGGGAGCGAGCCCGCGCCCGCTCCCGTCAGGCGCTCGATCAGCCGGGCGGTACGGCGGGCCAGCCGGAGCAGGCGCGCCCGGTTGACGGCGATCCGCGGCCCCACGCGCGCGGCGACGAGGGTCGTGTCGAGCCCCGCGATGGCGAATCCGAGCGCCAGCCCCGCCGCGGTCCCGCCGCTCCCGAACGGCACGACCACGCGCCGCGGGTGTGGCAGCGCGCCCTCGGCCACTTGCCCCGCGAGCTCCAGCGCGGCGTTCACGTGCCCCAGCACGCCGAGCGGCACGCTGCCGCCGAGCGGCACCCAGTGCGCGCGCACGCCACGCACGCGCCGCGCGGCCGAGAGCAGGTAGCCGCGCGCGATGCCGTCCGCCGCCCCCCACGCCGAGCGGACTTCCGCGCACTCCCGCGCCGCCAGCTCGGCCACCGCGCGCGCGACCGGGTTCATGTCGTGCGGCCACCGCACCGCCACCGTCCGCGCTCCGAGCCGCGCCGCGTGCACCGCGGTGCAGAGCACGTGCGTGGACCCCGTGCCGCCCACGGTGACGACGCTGTCCCCCGGCCGCACGCCGCCGAGCAGGAACTCCAGCGCGCGCACCTTGTTGCCGCCGCACACCGGCGCGTTCAGGTCATCGCGCTTGATCCACAGCTCTCCCTCCGCCACCCCAGTCAGGCGCTCGACCGGCGACGGAAACGCCCCGAGCTCGGCCCGCGGCAGCGCGCGGAGGGCGGGGAAGCGGGAGAGGAGGGGGAGGGACAAGAGAGAAGAGGCCTGCGACCAACTACACCTGCGACCTGCGAGCTGCGACCTGCGACCTAACGGCCTCGGGACGCCAGGGGCCTCCCGAGGCCGTTAGGTCGCAGGTCGCAGCTCGCAGGTCGCAGGTGTAGTTCGCAGCTGTTAGTCGTCCTCGTCCTCATCCCCGTTCATCACCGCCACCGGGTCCCCCACCACGTCCTGCACGTACAGCATCTTCACCATCACCTGGAGCGCCGCCACGAGCGGGACGGCGACGAGGAGGCCGAGGAAGCCGAAGAGGAGGGCGAGCAGCGCCTGGCCGAGGATCGTGATCGCGGGCGGGAGCTCCACCTCGCGCATCAGGTTCGGGATCAGGATGTGGTTCTCGAGGAACTGGATGGCGATGTACACGAAGCCGACATACACCGCCTTCTGCGGCGAGTCCACGAACCCCATCGCCACCGCCGGCGCGGCGCTCAGGATGGGGCCGATCGTCGGGATGAACTCCAGCAGCCCGGCGAGGATGCCGAGCGGGAACGCCGCCTCGACCCCGAGCAGCAGCAGCGCGATCGTCGTCACCGTGCCGATGACGAGCATTGCAATGAGCTGCGCGATGAGCCACTTCCGCAGCACGAGCGCGATCGCCGTCAGCACCTCGCCCGCCCGCTTCCGCGACTGGTGCGGGAAGAGGTGCATCAGCCCGTCGTGGTATCGCGTGGGCTCGGCGGCGATGTAGACCGCCAGGAAGATCACGAGCAGCAGCCCGGCGAAGACGGACATGGTGGAGCTGAGGAAGCCGAAGAAGTAGCGCCGCGCGCCGCTGACCTGGCCAAAGACGCGGTCGCGGAGTCTGCCGCCCCCGCGCTCCCCGGCGGCCGTGGAGTCGGCCGACTTGCCCCCCGCGGCGGCCGGCCGCGGGCCCGCACCGGCCGTGGTCGAATCCGGTGGCGCGGCGGCCCCCCGGCCGGGGCTCCCGCTGTCCGGCTGCACGGCCGCCTGCGCCGGCTTCGGCTCGCCCGAGTCGGTGAGGAAGAGTCCCAGGAAGCCGCTGCGGTGGCTCTCCACCCACTTCTCGATCTTGTCCACCGCCTCCGGGAGCTTGGTCTGCAGCTCGCGCGACTGGCGGCGCATCGTGGGGGCGGTCCAGGCCCCGAAGCCGACCAGGAGCCCGATCACCGTCAGAACGATGAGCGCCGCGGAGACCCCGCGGCGCTTCAGTCCCATGCGCTCCAGGCGGTCCACCCCCGCATCGACGGCGAGGCCGAAGAGGATGCCGAGGAAGGCCGCCAGCACCAGGACCTGCGCCTGCCAGAGCAGTCGCAGCCCGTAGTAGACGCCGACGACCAGAACGGTCGCCCGCAGGATGTCGCCGCTCCGCCAGCCGACGAGTCGCTGCCGGCGCTCGCGGCGGACCCTGGGATGGGGCGCGTGCGGCCGATCAGTCGATCCCTGCCCGCCGCCGCTGCCGCCGCTGCCGCCGCCGCTGCCGCCGTCGCTCGCGGGCGGCGGGAGGGCGGGGGACGCCCCGGGCGAGGGGGCGGTGGCCGACGGCGGTCGGTTGGGTTCGGCTGGATGGGTTGCCATGGCCCCCACCGGGAGCAAGGGAGGTGCCCAACGACCCGGACCGGAAACCAGGTCCCCGGACCGGGGACTAGGGGCCGGTTGGTACCAGGGCTACCTTCATGCGCAACGCCCTCTCCGTCTCCCGGTACCCAGCTCCTTCTCTCGTCCTTTGACGCACGCGCCCCTCTACATCGACAACGACGACCTCGCCAGGCAGTTCGTCGCGTCCATCGCGAACGTGCGGGAGATCGCGATCGACACCGAGGGCGCGAGCTTCCACCGCTTCGTCGACCGCGTGTATCTGCTCCAGGCGTCGACGCGCGCGGAGACGGCGATCCTGGACCCGCTGGCGATCGACCCGCCGCCCGAGCTCGGCCGGCTGCTCGAGGACCCGGCGGTCGAGGTGGTGTTCCACGACGCCGACTACGACCTGCGGCTGCTGCACCAGGACTACGGCTGGAACGTCCGCAACATCTTCGACACGCGCATCGCGGCGCAGCTCGCCGGGATCCGCGCGTTCGGGCTGGCGGCGCTCCTCGAGCGGTTCTTCGGCGTGAAGCTCGACAAGCGCCACCAGCGCGCCGACTGGTCGATGCGGCCACTGACGAGCGACATGCTCGCTTACGCGTCACAGGACACGATGTACCTGCTCGACCTGCGCGACCGGCTGCGCGCGGAGCTGGAGCGGCTCGGCCGGCTGGAGTGGGCGCGGGAGGAGTTCGCGCGGCTGGAGGGGACGCGCTGGGAGCAGGACGACGCGGGGATGGGCTTCCTGCGGCTCAAGGGCGCGCGCGACCTCTCGCGCCGCGAGCTGGCGCTGCTGCGCGAGCTGGTGATCTGGCGCGACGGCGTGGCGAAGGAGCTCGACCGCGCGACCTTCCGCGTGGCCGGCAACGAGACGCTGCTCGAGGCGGCGCGCCGCGCCCCGCGCACGCGCGACGAGCTGCTGGCCATCAAGGGGATGCCGCGCGGGATGGCCGACAGCCGCGGCGGCGACATCATCGCGGCGGTCAAGCGCGGGCTGGCGGTGCCCGACGCGGACCTCCCGCGCTTCCCGCGACCGCCGCGCTGGGACCGCGACCCGGACTTCGACGACCGCGTCGCCCGGCTCAAGTCCGTGCGCGACCGCCACGCCGCCGAGCTGGACCTCGACCCGGGCGTCCTCTGCTCGCGCGAGCGACTGGAGACGGTCGCGCGCCGCAAGCCAACGTCGGTCGAGGAGCTGGCCGGCGTGAGCGAGCTGCGGCGGTGGCAGGCAGCGCTGATGGGGAAGGACCTGCTGCGCGCGCTGCGCGAGTTCGAGGGGAGCCGGCCGCCCAAGCAGCGCCAGGAGCGCCAGGAGCGCGAGGAGCGCGAGGAGGCGCACGCCGAGGACTCCGCGGAGTCGCCCTACCGGGACTGAGGCCATCGGGACTCGGCGGTGGAGCCGTGATCGATCGACGCCCGAGGGACGAGACCGAGTCGTTCTGCCTGCGCTTCCTGCCGCCCGCGCCGGCGCGGGTGCTGGAGGTGGGGTGCGGCGCCGGCGAGCTGGCGGCCGCGCTGACGGGGCGCGGGTACTCCGTCGTCGCGCTCGACGCCGACCCGAACGAGGCCGCGGCCGCGCGCGGGCGCGGGGTGGACGCGCGCGAGGCGCGCTGGCCGGACGCCGCGCCGCTGCCCGACGAGCGATTCGACGCGGTGCTCTTCACCCGCTCCCTGCACCACATCGGCCCGCTCGACGGCGCCGTGGCGGCGGCCCGCGCGTCGCTCCGCCCGGGCGGGCGCGTCCTGGTGGAGGACTTCGCCTTCGCGGCCGCCCCGCCGGCCGCCGCGGAGTGGCTGCGGGGCGTGCTGCGCCTGCTCGACGCCGCGGGGGCGCTGGAGGCCGCGCCGGGCAGCTTCGCCGCCCGCCTGCTCGCCGCGTCGGACGCGGCGGCCGAGTGGCGGCACGCGGCGGACCACGACATCCATCCGGCGGCGGCCATGGAGGGCTCGCTCGCCGCGCAGCTCACGATCGAGGCGAGCGAGCGGGCCCCCTACCTGTACCGGTACGTCGCACCGGCGCTCGCCGCGTCTACGCGGGGCGGGGAGCTGCTCGCCCGCGTGCTGGAGGCCGAGCGCGCCATGGCCGCTGCCGGCGCGCTCGACCTGATCGGGAGGCGCTGGGTCGCGCGGGCCGACTGACGGCGCGGAGGAGCGCTCATGTCCGTGAATTTCCTGCTGCTGGCCGCGTTCGGCGGCTTCGTCCTGCTCCTGCTGGCGGCGCTGCCGGCGTGGGCGGTCGCGCGGCCGGCGCGCGCGGCGCGCATCCGCGGGGCGCCGGTGCGCCGCGTCGCGCTCTGGTGGGTGGCGGCGGTGGCGCCGTGGCTCGCGCTCTGGCTCGTCGTCGTCACGCACCAGGCGATCACCGTCGACGCGGACACGCTCGGCGAGACGGCCGCCGTGGCCGCGGTGGGGCTCGTCCTGTACGGGCTGATGGTGGCGCTGCCGGTGGCGGTGATCACGGCGACGGTGATCTGGATGGCGGGGCGGCGGCGCGTGGTGCCGGGGCCGGGCGACGGCGGGGAGTCTCCCCGCTGACCGACCCTCCCGCCCCGGACCGTGCCGCCGTCGCGGCACTCGCGCGCTGGGGCGGCGACCCGGCGACGCTGGAGCCGCTGCGCCGCGGCGAGAGCGCGGTCTACCGCTTCCACGCGGGGCCGAGGCCGCTGGTGCTGCGCCTGACGGCGGACACCCACCGCACGCGCGCCCAGATCGAGGCCGAGCTGGACTTCGTCGCCTTCGTCGCCGCTCGCGGCGTCTCGGCGGCGCTCCCGGTCCCGTCCGCGGCGGGGGCGCTCGTCGAGCGCGCGGGGGGCGGGCGGGGCGGCGGCGACGCGCTCCACGCGGTGGCGTTCGAGCAGCTGCCCGGCCGCCACTTCGCCTACCGCTCGCCGGACGTGGGCCGCCCGCTCTTCGCGCGCTGGGGGCGGGCGATGGCCGCCCTGCACGAGGCCTCGCGCGCGTACCGGCCGCCGCCCGGCCGCCGCCGGCACGCCTGGCACGAGGACGCGGTGATGCGCTGCGCCGTCGACGGGCTGCCGCCTGACGAGACGGCGGCGCGCCGCGAGCACGAGCGCGTGCACGGCTGGCTGGCGTCGCGGCCGGCGGAGCCGCCGCACTTCGGCCTCATCCACGGCGACTTCGAGCGCACGAACTTCCTGCTCGACGGCGACCGGCTGCACGTCCTGGACTTCGACGACGCCTGCTACCACTGGTACCTGGCCGACGTGGCGCACGCGCTGTGGGCGTTCCGGGGCGCCGAGCCTGACGAGCGCCGGCGCTTCCTCGATTGGCTCGCCGAGGGCTACGGCGCCGGACCGGCGGCGCCGCTGGACCCCGAGGCGGTCTCCTGGTTCGTGCGCATGCGCAGCCTGGCGCTGTTCGCGCACCACGCGCGCTCGCCGGGCGGCGCGGACCCCGCGTGGGCGGCGCGGATGCGCGCCGGCTTCGAGCAGCCCGTCCGGTGGTGACCGCTGGCGACCGCCTGACGCGCGACGCCCCCCCGCGCGCGTACCGTGGCGTACGCGCGCGGGGGGGCGTCGAGGCGACTCAGTAGCCGGGGTTCTGCGTGAGCGCGGGCGCCACCACCAGCTCTCGGGCCGGGATCGGGTAGAGGAGCTGGAACGCCCGGTCCGCCGGGATCGCCAGCACCGTCTGGGCGCGACCCTGCCGCACCAGGTCCGGCCAGCGGTCCCCCTCGAGCGCCAGCTCCAGGCGGCGCTCCTTGTCGATCGCCGCCAGCACCTCGGCCGACGTGCTGACCGTGGTGCCGAAGACGTGCGGCGCGAGCTTGGCCCGCACGCGGATCGGGTTGTACGCGTCCACCGCCTCCGACAGCCGATCGAGCCGCGCCAGCGCCTCGGCGCGGATCAGCATCACCTCGGCCAGCCGGATCACGTGCAGGTCCTCGGCGCCGACCGTCGTCGGGAACTTCACCCCCTGGAACTCGGTGCTCCCACTCGGCGCCACCGTCGCCAGCTTGCGCACGGTGTCCGCGGCCTCGTACGCCGTGTTGAGGTTGGGCGTCACCGCCACCTCGCGCCGGCCGGCGCGCAGGTAGTAGTACCCCATCTCGTTGTACTCCTGCGCGGTGAACGAGATGCGGAAGATGTCCTCCGGGGTGTTGCCGCCGTCGGCCGTGAAGAGGTCCTTGTAGTTCGTGGCGAGCTTGAGGCTCGTGTTGGCGAGCACCTGGTTCGCCGCGGCGAGCGCGCCCGCGTAGTCGCCGGTGTAGAGGAGCACGCGCGCGCGCAGCGCCAGCACCGCCCACTTGGACGCCTGACGAGTCTGCGTGGTGTTGGTGATGAGCTGCGCGGCCTGGTCCAGGTCGGCCAGGATCTGCTCGTACACCTGCGCCTTGGGCGTGCGCGCCATCGCCGCCGCCTCGCTGGGCAGCAGGATCGGCTGGAGCGGCATCGGCACGTCGCCCCAGAACTTCACCAGGTTGTGGAAGTGCAGCGCGCGCAGGAAGTGCGCCTCGCCCAGGATCTCGTTGCGCTGGACGTCGGTGAGGCCGGCGACGCCGGGCACCTTGCTCAGGATGAGGTTCACGCGCCCGATGGCGGTGTAGATCGCGCCCCAGACGTTCGTGACCGAGGTGTTGTCGGCCAGGATCTGGTTGCGGTCCACGTCGCCCAGGTACTGGAAGGTGCCGCGGTGCCGCGCGTTGTCCGACGAGAGGTCGCCGAGGACGAGAAAGGTGCGGCCGTAGTAGCTCAGGGCCTGGAGCGCGTCGTAGGCGCCGATCAGCGCGGCCGCCGCGGTCGGGGCGTCGGAGATCGCCTGCTCGACCGGCACGCGGTCCACCGGCTCGGTGTTGAGCGCGCCGTCGCACGCCGCGGCGCCGGCGAGGAGCGCCAGCGGCAGTGCCAGCGGCAGTGCCAGCGCCAGGGCGCGAAGCCGGCGCGCCGAAGGGGCCGAAGGGGCCGAAGGGGCCGAAGGGGCCGAAGGGAGTCGAAGTCTCATGGTGGGTTGCATCCTCGCTGAATGATGTCGGCGGGTGAATGACGGCGGGCGGCCGCCGCTCACCACCCCGCGGTGATGCCGAAGGTGAACGTGCGCGCGAGCGGGTAGGCGTAGTAGTCCGTCCCGATGATCACGTTGGCGTCGGAGCCCGCGCTGTTGACGTCCGGGTTGTAGCCGGTGTAGTCGGTCCACGTGCGGAGGTTGCGCCCCGAGACGTAGACCGAGGCGTCGCCCATCCGCATCACGGACGCGAAGCGGGACGGCAGGCGGTAGCCGAGCGTGACCTCGCCCAGGCGGAGGAACGAGCCGTCCTCGATGAAGCGGCTCGAGATCAGGTTCGCCCCCGACTCGCAGTCGTAGCTCATGCGCGGCATGTCGGTGATGTCCCCCGGCTTCTGCCAGCGGCGCAGCACGTTGGTCGTCTTGTTGTCGTAGCTGCAGGCGCCGTCGTCGGTGAAGATGCGCATCATGTTGAAGATGTCGTTCCCCTGGCTGAACGTGAACGACGTGCGCAGGTCGAAGCGGCGGAAGCCGAAGCGGTTCGTCAGCCCGCCGTAGTACTTCGGGTGCGGGTTGCCGACGACCATCCGGTCGGCCGAGGTGGTCTTCCCGTCGCCGTCCAGGTCGCGGATGATCGCGTTGCCGTTCGCCGAGTCCACGCCGTCGAACTGATACATGAAGAACACGCCGAGCGGCTGCCCGACCCGCACGATGCTCGTCTCGCGGCCGTTGATGCCGGTGGTGAACTGCTGCCCGCCGTAGAGCGAGGTCACCGTGTTCCGGTTGAACGTGACGTTGACGTCCGTGCCCCAGGTGAAGCCGTCCGCGGCGGACGAGCGCCAGTTGACGGTCTGGAGGCCGAGGTCCACGCCGCGGTTGCGGATGCCGCCGACGTTGTCCCACACGGTGGAGAAGCCGCTGATCAGCGGGATCGGCCGCTGCACCAGCAGGTCGTACGTGTTCCTGAGGTAGTAGTCGGCGGTGAAGCCCACCCGGTCGCCGAACAGGAAGAGGTCCGCGCCGGCGTCGAACTCGCGCGTGCTCTCCCAGCGCAGGTCGGGGTTGGCGATGGTCGTCGGCGCGATGCCCGCGACGCCGCTGTACGGGGCGCCCGACGCCAGGCCGCGCGAGGCGTAGTCGCCGATCCCCTGGTTGCCGGTGACGCCGTAGCTCGCCCGCAGCTTGAGCGTGGACACGCGCCCGAGCGCGGCGGCGAACGGCTCCTCGCTCACCACCCACGCCCCGGACACCGCCGGGAAGTAGCCGTAGCGGTTGCGCGCCCCGAAGCGCGACGACCCGTCGGCGCGGAAGCTGGCGCCCAGGACGTAGCGGTCGGCGAACGAGTAGTTCGCGCGCGAGAAGAACGAGACGAGGTTGTTCTCGGTGGCCGTGCCGTCGCCCGAGACGATGAGCGCGGCGTTGCGGATGTACCGCCGGAAGCCGCTCGTGAACTGCTCGCCGCGGAGGAAGTTCAGCTCGCTGCGGTTGTACTCGGCGCTGGTGCCGGCCACCACCGACAGCCGATGCCGCGCGCTGCTCAACGCGTCCACGTTGACGAAGCTCTCCAGCACGTACTTGCTGGCGGTCGTGTGGTCCGTCTTGCCGACGCCGCCGTTGCTCGCCGCGTAGGTGCGGTCGACCAGCGGCGACTGCCACTGCGTCTCGTCCAGCCCGAGGACGTCCATGCCCACGCGCCCGGTGAGCGACGCGCGGGTGCCCAGGAGCCAGCGCGCCTCGACGTTGCCCATCGCCCGCAGCGTGCCGAGGTTGGTGGCGTTCAGGTTCGCCAGCGCGACCGGGTTGGAGTAGCGGAGGTCCTCGGCGTTGCCGCCGTAGCCCGCCGTGTTGCCGCCGTAGATCGGGCGCATGGGCTGCATGCCGATCGCGTTCGT
>DATFPD010000229.1:0-7703 GCA_035265005.1 Gemmatimonadaceae bacterium
CGATGCGTGGCAGGATCGCGCAGGCACCCATGTCCGCCCCGGAGAGGCCCACGCGGACGAAAAGGAACGCAACGCGGCTCCGGGCGGTGCCGAGCCGCAGGTCGGACGCCATGGCGACGATCGCGCCCGCGCCGGCGCAGACGCCGTCCACGGCGGCGACGACCGGCTGCGGGCACTCGCGCATCGCGCGCACGAGGGCGCCGGTCATGCGCGTGAAGGCGAGCAGGCCGTCGGTGCGCCCCTCCTCCTTCATCCGCACGAGCGGCCCGATGATCTCGTGCACGTCGCCCCCCGAGCAGAAGTTCCCGCCGGCGCCGGTGACGACGACGCACCGCACCCCGCGCACGCGGCGCAGGAGGTGGAAGGTGTCGGTCAGCTCCTGGTACGACTCGAAGGTGAGCGGGTTCTTCCGCTCCGGCCGGTCGAGCGTGACCGTGGCCACGCGGTCGTCGAGCTCCCAGCGGAAGTGCCGGGGCGAGATGTCCGACGCTGGTATCTCTTTCAAGTCAGGGCCCCATTGTAGAGCGGACACGGTAGAGCGGACACGCCGGTATGTCGTACTCAAAGTTCCCCCGCCGCCACGACGATCGCCTGGCCGGTGACCGCCGATGCGCCCGGGGAGCAGAGCCAGGCCACCGCGCTCGCGACCTCCGCCGGCGCGATCAGCGTGCCGCGGGGGTTCTGGCGCAGGATGATCTTCAGCGCCTCGTCAGGCGACTTGCCCAGCTTCTGCACGACGTTGTCCACCGCGAGCTGCGCCATGTCGGTGTCGGTGTAGCCGGGGCAGACCGCGTTCGCGGTGACGCCCGCCTTCGCGGTCTCCAGCGCCAGCGCCCGCGTCAGGCCCACCAGCCCGTGCTTCGACGCGCAGTAGGCACCCATCTTCGTGTACCCCTTGAGCCCCGCCGTCGACGCCACGTTGACGACGCGCCCCTCGCGGCGGGCGAGCATCGCCGGGAGCACCTGCTGGGTGCAGAGGAAGGCGCCGGTGAGGTTCACCGCCAGCAGGCGGTCCCACGTCTCGCGGCGTGTCTCCACGACCGCCGCCGCCTCGGCCTGGCCGGCGTTGTTCACCAGCGCGTACGGATCCCCGAACGTCTCCCGCGCCTGCTCGAACGCCGCCACCACGGCCCCCTCGTCGGTGACGTCGCAGTGCACGGCGGCGATGCCCTCCGCCGACCCGCGCTCGCGCGCCATCGCCGCCGCGTGCGCGGCCAGCGCGCTGGGGTCGCGCCCCATGATGGTCACCGCCGCGCCGAGCCGCGCCAGCTCGCTCGCCACCGCCGCGCCGATCCCGCGCCCGCCGCCGGTGACGACGCAGTGCTTGCCGGTGAGGTAGAGCGGGTCGATGGCCATGAGAGTTCGTCAGCGGGCGAGGGAAGGGGGATGGGGGATGGGGGATGAACTACCGCTTAGAGCCTGCCCTGAGCGCAGCGAAGGGTCCCGAGGCCCTGCATCCCCCATCCCCCATCCCCCTTCCCGCTTCACCAGCCGCTCCAGTTGTTGCTTCCCCATGCGGTACTGCACCGGCCACCACTGGGCGCCGTACCCCAGCTGCGCGGCGGCGTGGAGCGTCCAGTGCGGGTCGCTCAGGTGCGGGCGGCCGATGGCGCAGAGGTCGGCGCGGCCGGCGGCGATGATCGAGTTCACCTGGTCGGCGTCGGTGATGTTGCCGACGGCGATCGTCGGGATGCCGGCCTCGTTGCGGATGCGGTCGCTGAACGGGGTCTGGAACATCCGCCCGTAGCGCGGGCGGGCGTCGGCGGCCGTCTGACCGGTGGAGACGTGGATGATGTCCGCGCCGGCGCGGTGGAACGCCCGCGCCACCTCGACCTCCTCCCCCGGCGCGAGCCCGCCCTCCTCCACCCAGTCGGTGGCCGAGATGCGCACCGACATCGGCCGGTCGGCGGGCCACGCCGCTCGCATGGCCATGAAGACCTCGACCGGGTAGCGCAGCCGGTGCTCGAGCGGGCCGCCGTACTCGTCGCCCCGGCGGTTCAGCACCGGCGTGATGAACCCGGACAGCAGGTAGCCGTGCGCGCAGTGCAGCTCCAGCATGTCGAAGCCCGCCTCGACCGCCATCCGCGTCGCGCGCACGAACTGCTCGCGCACCGCGTCCATGTCGGCGCGGGTCATCTCGCGCGGGAGCCGCATGCCCGGCTTGTAGCACACCGCCGACGCGGCCACGCACTCCCAGTTCCCGTCGTCGAGCGGCTCGTCCATCCCCTCCCACATCAGCTTCGTCGAGCCCTTCCCGCCGGAGTGGCCGAGCTGGAGGCAGATCTTCGCCGGGCTCCAGCGGTGCACGGCCTCCACGACCCGCCGCCACGCCGCCAGGTGCTCGTCGCGGTACATGCCGGTGCAGCCGAGGGTGATCCGCGCCTCGGGGGAGACGCAGGTCATCTCGGTCATCACCAGCGCGGCACCACCTAACGCGCGCGCCGTCAGGTGGGCGAGGTGGAAGTCGTTCGGCGTCCCGCCCTCGGCGCAGTACATGTCCATCGGCGAGACGACGACCCGGTTCTCGAGCGCCATCCCGCGCAGCGCGAACGGGGTGAACATGGGCGGGGGGGCTTCGGGACTCGCCCCGACACTCGCGCGGCTGTCGCCGCGCTCCTGCGGGGTGACATTCTGGCGGGCCGTGTCATCCCGCAGGAGCGCCGCAGGCGCGAGTGTCGGGACGAGTCCCGCCCTCGCCGCGAACCAGCGCTCGACCCCGCCCAGGTACCGCGCGTCGCGCAGGCGGAGGTTCTCGTGGCTCACCCGCTGGCTCCGCGTCAGGAGGCTGTACGCGAACTGCTGCGGCTCGAGCCCCACGTAGCGGCGCACGTTCTCGAACCACTCCATCGAGTTGCGCGCGGCGTTCTGGAGGCGCAGGGACTCGGCCTGGCGCTCCTGCTGGTACGCTTCCAGAGCCGAGTGCCGAGCGCCGAGTGCCGAGTCCGGAAGCGTCGACAGCTCCCGCGCCAGGCTGATCGCGTCCTCCATCGCCAGCTTCGTCCCGGAGCCGATCGAGAAGTGCGCGGTGTGGGCGGCGTCCCCCACCAGCACGTAGCGGTCGTGATGCCAGCGCTCGGCGCGCACGACGGTGAAGCTCACCCAGGGCGAGCGGCGCAGATGCTCGGCGTTGAACAGCAGCGGGTGGCCGTCGAGCCAGGGGGCGAACATGCGCTCGCAGGCCGCCACCGTGGCGTCGGCGTCCATCGCGTCGAAGCCGGCGGCGCGCCACGATTCGGGGTCGCACTCGACGATGAACGCCGACGTGCGGTCGTCGAAGCGGTAGGCGTGCGCCTGGTACACGCCGCCGGTCCGCTCGTCGCGCACGACGATGAACGTGAAGGCGTCGAAGCGCCGGGTGGTCCCGAGCCAGACGAACTTCGCCGGCCGCACGTCGACGCCGGGGCGGAACGCGTCGGCGAAGGCGCGGCGGACGACGCTGTTGACGCCGTCGGCGGCGACCACCAGCGCGGCGTCGCCCAGGCCGAGCGCCGCCAGGTCGGCCCCGGGGTCGCGCACCTCCCGGCCGAACGCCGCCCGCACGCCTAACGACTCGGCGCGGCGGCGGAGGACCTCGAGCAGCTTCCGCCGCGCGATCCCGCTGAAGCCGTGGCCGCCCGAGGTGACCGTCGCCCCCTTGAAGTGGACGTCGATGTCGTCCCAGTGGGCGAAGTTGTCGGTGATCTCGCGGAAGGTCGGCTCGTCGGCGGCGCGGAAGTTCTCCAGCGTCTGGTCGGAGAACACCACCCCCCAGCCGAAGGTGCTGTCGGCCGCGTTCCGCTCGAGCAGGGTGACCTCGAAGTCGGGGCGCGCCTTGCGCATCAGCAGGGCGAAGTAGAGCCCCGCCGGCCCGCCGCCGATCGTGACGATCTTCAAGCACCGCCTCCCGCGCGTCCTGCCGGCCCGGTGTGGGCCGGCGGGGGGATTCTAGCCGGCGGAGCGGGGACGGACCAGGGACGCGGGACGGGACGGAGGGGGAGCCCGCATCCGGGCAGTGGCTCGGCTCGCGTGATAACCTCGCTCCCGGAGCTTGCCTCGACCATGATCGCTCGTCGTCCCGCCGCCGTCGTCTGCGACATGGATGGGCTCCTCGTGGACAGTGAGCGGCTCGAGCGCCGGGTGTGGCAGGCGGCGGCCGCCGACCACGGGGTCGAGCTCTCCGACGCGCGCTTCGGCACGTTCGTCGGCCGCGGCGCGGACGAATGCGAGCGGATGCTGGCCGGCTACTATGGCGCGGCGTTCGACGTCGCGGCGTTCCGCGCCACCTGCCACCGGCGAATGCGCGCGCTGGTGGACGCCGAAGGCGTGGCGCTCCGCCCCGGCGCGCGCGAGTGGCTGGGCTTCATCGCCGGTCTCGGCATCCCGCTCGCGCTGGCGACCTCGAGCGGGCCCGCGCTCGTGCGCGAGCGGCTCGGAGCGCTCCTGCCAGCGTTCGCCGCGGTGGTGACACGCGCCGACGTCGCCCGTGGGAAGCCACACCCGGACCTCTACCTCGAGGCCGCGACCCGGCTGGGCGTGGGGCCGGCGGACTGCCTGGCCGTCGAGGACTCTCCCACGGGCGCGCTGGCGGCGATGGCGGCGGGGATGCCGGTGGTGCTCGTCCCCGATCTCGTCCCGGCGCCGCCGGACGTGACCGCACTCGCCGCGGGCGTCTACGACTCGCTCGACGCGGTGCGCGACGCGGCCGCTCGGGCGTGGGGCGTGGCGTCGCCCGCTCCGCGCTAGCGCAGTCGCCGCCTGGCTGCTCACCACGGAGCACGCGGAAGGCCGCGGCGGAGCACCCGCCCTCCCGTCCTCCCGTCCGTCCGTCCGTCCTCCCCGCGCACGCGGGGATCCAGAGCTGTGGTCTGGATTCCCGCGTTCGCGGGAATGACGGGCTCCCCGGCTCCCCGGGAGGCAGACCCACCCGGCAACTGCCCTAGCCGATCAGCAGCGACAGAAGCGACGCCAGCGTACCGGACGCCTCGGTGTCCCGGCTGTCGTTCCGGTACTGCGCCGCCATCTGTCCGCCGGCCACCGCCTGCTGCGCGCGCAGGCGCCGGCGCTCCTCGGCCAGCGCCTCACGCTCCTTGGCGCGGGCGCGGTCCACGCCGCCGGAGCGGATGAACTCCACCACGCGGCGCAGCTCGTCCTCGTCGAACCAGACGCCGTGCTGCTTGCACTCGTCCACGATGACGCCGGAGAAGCGGGCGAAGTTCACGCGGTTCATCACCTTGCCGCACTCGGGGCAGGGGGAGTAGCGGACCCGCTGGCCGGTGTCCGCGCGCGCGCCCTCGCCCCGCGCCGCGTGCGGGCCGGCGGCCAGCACCGCGGCCTGCCGCTCCCCCTCGGCGCAGAGGCGCTGGAAGGTGGGGCCGTCCACCCACACGCCGGCGCATCGCTCGCACTCCAGCAGCTCGGTGGCGCCGAGCGAGACGCGGCGCATCTCGCCGCAGGCGCGCGGGCAGCGCCGCGGCTCGGCGTCGCGCACGACGCGCTCGGCGCGGGCGCCGCAGTGCGCGCAGTGGCGGCTGCCGGCGAACACCAGCCCGAAGCACGACGGGCAGGCGACCGTCGCCAGGCGCGCGCGGCAGAAGGCGCACTCGGTGGCGCCGGTCGAAGCGGCGGCGCCGCAGGTGGGACAATTGAGGGTGGTGGCGTCCATGGCGATGGCTCCCGGGTCTCTCTCCAGACGCCCCGGACGCGCGGCCGGTCACCGCCGGCCGGCTGCCCCGTCATGGTGGACAGGCGCCCCGCCGGCGGTAGACTCCGAGCCGGCGCCCGTGCGTCCGTTCCCCCGATCCGGCAGGCCCGCGTGGACACCCTCGACACCATCCGGCATCTCTTCGCCTACGACGAGTGGGCGAACCACGAATCGCTCGCGTCGCTCCGCCAGGGCACCGCCGACGCGCTGGCGCCACCCCCGCCGCGGGCACTGCGGCTCATGGCGCACATCGTCGCGGTCGAGTGGCTGTGGCTCTCCCGCATCCTCGGCCAGCCGTCGCCCCTGCCCGTGTGGCCGGAGCTGGACGCGGCGGAGTGCGCCGACCGGATGGGAGCGGTCGAGTCGCGCTGGCGCGCGCTGCTCGCCGCGCTCGACGACGAGGCGCTGGCGCGCGAGGTGTCGTACGTGAACTCGAAGGGCGAGCAGTGGACCAACAGCGTGCGGGACATCCTCCTGCACACCGTCATGCACTCCGTCTACCACCGCGGCCAGCTCGCCTCCGACGTGCGCGCGTCGGGCAGCGAGCCGGCGTACACGGATTACATCGAGGCGGTGCGCCGGGGGATGCTGGTCGAGTAGGGCGCGGGATGCGGGACGCGGGATGCGGGACGCGCCGGGAGGGTCTGGTGGCGCCGGGGACGTCGCCCGGCCGGGACGAGGGAGGGGCGTCGCGCGCGACGCCCCTCCGGCATCCCGATCATGAACCGCCCCACCGCCAACCCGACCCTCCCCGCGCATCCCGCATCCCGCATCCCGCATCCCGCATCCCGCATCCCTACTTCACCACCCGCGCGATCGCCCCCAGCGATGCGAGGAGCGTCAGGTCGGACTCGGGGGCCCAGTCGGTCACCCAGCGGATCGTCTGCTGGAGCCAGCCCGCGTCAGGCGGGGTGCCGCTCTCGAGGGCGGCCAGGCGCGCGGTCTCCAGCTCGGCGCGGAGGTGGGCGAGCTGCGGGGCGGCGGAGTCGCCGCTCATCGTCGCCATCCCCTTCGACGCCGCGCGGTCCACCGCGCGGATCGCCCGCTCGAACGCGGCGTCGAGGTCCGTGTTCAGCCGCTCCACCCGCGGCCCGCGGTGCCGGGGGCCGGCCGCCAGTCCACCTGCGCGGCGGCGGTGCCGTCCTCCTGGCGCTGCGCCCACTTGAAGAAGACGACCGTCATCACGCCGTAGAAGAAGAGTCCGCCCGGGACCCACATGATCAGCCCGCCGATGTGCTGGTCGGTGAGCGGGGAGATCCCCCAGATGCGCGGCGCGCTGGCGTAGGCGGGGTAGAGCACCTGGTCGGCCATCGCGATGTAGATCGAGACGATCGACATCGGGATCACCATCAGGAAGCAGTACAGCATCTGCCCCGGGTAGGCGAGCCGCGGCAGCTCCGGAAGTGGGCTGAGCAGCGGCCACCACATGAGCACCGCCGTCGCCAGGAACATCAGGTGCTGGACGATGTGCACCCAGTGGAAGCGCATCGCCAGCCCGTACACCGGCGGCAGGTGCCACACCGCGACGACGAGGTTGAACAGGACGAAGCAGGTCACCGGCTTCGTGAGCGCGCGCGCGACCGCCTCGATCCGCCGGTCGGCGTGGAGGACCGGGCGCAGCATCCCGCCCGGCGTGCCCCCCACGAGCAGCGGCGCCACCACCAGCGCGAGCAGCAGGTGCTGCACCATGTGCGCGCTGAAGAGGAACGAGTCGCTGAGGTCGTGCAGCGGCCCGTTCAGCGAGAGGAAGAGGACCGTTAGGCCGAGAAAGAACGCGACGCGCTGACCCGGAGACGGGATGCGGGACGCGGGACGCGGGATGAACTGCTCCGGGAGAGCCTGTCCTGAACGAAGCGAAGGATCCCGGGGCAGTTCATCCCCCATCCCCCTTCCCCCATCCCGCTTTCCCGCCCACCAGTACAGCCCCGCCAGCGCCGCGATGCCGACGACCGTGCTCGGGTGCACGGTCCAGCGCGTCCAGTCGATCTGCGCGATCGGGTGGAGCAGTGCCAGCAGCGCCAGC
>DATFPD010000230.1:0-14939 GCA_035265005.1 Gemmatimonadaceae bacterium
TCGACAGCCGGGCCACCGCGGCGCAGCTCGCGGTCGCCGAGGCGGCGTGGGCGGCGAGCGAGGGCGGCGTGCGGGAAGCCGAGCGCGCGCACGAGATCGCGCTGCTGCGCCACCGCGAGGGGCTGGCGATCCAGCTCGAGCTCTCCGACGCGCGCCTGGCCCTCGAGTCGGCGCGCGCCGAGCGGGCCCGCGCCGCGCGCGACCTGCTGGTGGAGCGGCTCCGCTCCGCGCTCCTCCCCGAGCTCCCGCCGTCCGGCCGCATGATCTCGAGCCGCTGACCGACCGACCTAACGACCTCCACTCCACCACCGACTCCCATGCCCAATACATCTCGCAGCTTGACCACGGGCGCCCGGCGCCTCGTGTGGATTCTGCCGGCCGCGCTGACCGTGGCGCTGATCGCCGCCCGGCGCGGCACGAGCGCCGGCACGAGCGCCGGCGCGGCCGACGGCACGCCGGCGCCCGCGCCGGCGCCGACCGTCGCGGCGAAGCCCCTCGTCGTCGCCGCGGCCTCCGACGTCCCGCCCGCGCCCGAGCGGTCCGCGGCGGCCGCGGCGGGGCCGCTCATCTCCGGCACCCTCGTCCCGCGCGTGCAGGCCGTGGTGCGCGCCGAGGTGGGGGGCGCGGTGCTGGCGACGCTGGCCGAGCGCGGCACGCGCGTGGCCGCCGGCGAGCCGGTGGCCCGCATTCAGGACCGGACGCAGCGCGCGGCGTACGCGTCGGCGCAGGCCGAGGTGCGGTCGGCCGAGGGCGACGTGGCGGCCGCCCGGCGCCGCGCCGAGCGGCTGGCGCGGCTGCTCGCCGGCGGCGCGGTGTCGGCGGAGGAGGCCGAGGGCGGCGAGCAGGCCGTGGAGGCCGCCGAGGCGGCGCTGGCCGCGGCGCGCTCGCGCTGGGCCGCGGTGGCGGAGGAGCTGTCGCACGCCGTCGTGCGCTCGCCGATCGCCGGCGTGGTCAGCGTGCGCTCGGTCGGCGTCGGCGACGTCGTGCAGCCGGGCGCGGCGATGTTCGAGGTGCTGGACCCGTCGTCGATGCGGCTGGAGGCGGCGGTGCCGTCGTCGCAGCTGGGCGCCCTGCGCCGCGGCGCGTCGGTGGCCTTCACCGTCACCGGCTACCCGGGCCGCACCTTCACCGGCCGCGTCGAGCGCATCAGCCCCGCCGCCGACCCGTCCACCCGCCAGGTCCCGGTCACGATCACGATCGACAACCGCGACGGTCGGCTGGTGGCCGGCCTGTACGCGGAAGGGCGGATCGAGGGCGAGACGCTGGGGAAGCCTTAACAAGAGCTGCGACCTGCGACCTGCGACCTGCGACCTGACCCCCTCGGGAAGCCAGGAGCCTCCCGAGGCAGTGAGGTCGCAGGTCGCAGGTCGCAGGACGCAGCCTTTGAACTCATACATAACGACAACCGGACCCCTACAATGTTGATCTCCGACTTCGCCATCAAGCGTCCGATCGTCACCGTGGCGACGATGCTCGCCATCGTGCTGTTCGGGCTGGCCGCGCTGGCGCGGCTCAAGAGCGACGAGTATCCCGACATTCAGTTCCCCGCCGTCGGGGTCATGATCGCGTACCCCGGCGCCTCGCCCGAGGCGGTGGAGCGCGAGGTGATCGACCCGCTGGAGGACCGGCTGTCGACGCTTGCCGGCGTGGACAGGACGCGCTCGTCGGCGTTCGACGGGGCGATGCAGATGGACCTCCTGTTCCAGTTCGGCACCGACCCCCAGGTCGCCGCGCAGCAGGTGCGCGACGCGATCGCGTCGATCCGGGGCGACCTCCCGCGCGAGATGGAGGAGCCGCTGATCGTGCAGTTCAACGTCGCCGACGAGCCCGTGCTCCAGCTCACCCTCGGCTCGCGGACGCTCGACGCGGCGGCGCTGACGCGGGTCGCCGACCCGGGGCTCACCCGCGCGCTGCAGGCGGTGCCCGGGGTGGCGCAGGTGACCCTGTTCGGCGACGTGACGCGCGAGCTGACCGTGGAGCTGCGGCCGGACGCGATGTCCGCCGCCGGCGTCGCGGTGAGCGACGTCATCGCCGCGCTGCAGGCGGGGAACCTGGCGGCGCCGGTGGGGCGCATCGCCGGCCCGCACAACGAGCGGAGCATCCGGCTGCGCGCCCGCCCGGTGGGCCCGTCGGCGTTCGAGGCGCTGCCGGTGGTGCGCCGCGGCGGTCGGACCGTGCGGCTGGGGGACGTCGCCACGGTGCGCGACGCGACCGCCGAGCCGCGGACGCTCGCGTTCGCGGGCGGCGAGCCGGCGCTCGGGCTCAACGTCGTGAAGGCGCGCGGCTACAGCACGCCGGCGGTGACCGAGGCCGTGCACCGGCGGCTGGCCGAGCTCCGCCCCACGCTCCCCGCCGGCACCACGGTCAACGTCGTCCAGGACGCCGGCGTGCGGGTGAAGGCGTCGGTGGCCGGCGTGCAGCACGCGCTGCTCGAGGGGGCGCTCCTGACGGTGCTGGTCGTCTTCCTCTTCCTCAACTCCTGGCGCTCGACCGTCATCACCGGGCTCGCGCTCCCGGTGTCGGTGCTGGCCTCCTTCGTCGCCGTCTGGGCGATGGGCTTCACGATCAACATGATGTCGCTGCTCGGCCTGTCGCTGGCGATCGGCATCCTGATCGACGACGCGATCGTCGTGCGCGAGAACATCGTCAGGCACGTGGAGATGGGGAAGGACCACCACCGCGCGGCGCGCGAGGGGACGAGCGAGATCGGGCTCGCGGTGGCCGCCACCACGCTGTCGATCGTCGCCGTGTTCGTGCCGATCGGCTTCATGGGCGGGCTCGCCGGCCAGTGGTTCAAGCCGTTCGCGCTCACCATGGCGTCGTCGGTGCTGGTGTCGCTGTTCGTCTCCTTCTCGCTCGACCCCATGCTGTCGGCGATCTGGAAGGACCCGCATGTGGAGGAGTCGAAGAAGAGCTGGATCACGCGGCTGCTCGACCGCTTCAACCGCTGGTTCGACCGCACGGCGGACCGCTACCGCGGCGTGATCGCGTGGGCGCTCGACCACCGCCTGGCGACGGGCTCGATCGCCGTCGGCTCGCTGGTCGCCGCCGTCGCGCTCCAGGCGACGGTCGGCGGGAGCGACTTCATGCCGCCCACCGACCGCGGCGAGATCTTCGTCTCGGTCGAGGCGCCGCCGGGCTCGAACGTGGACTACACCGCGCGCCGCGCCGAGGCGGCGGCGCGCATCATCCGCAACCACCCCGAGGTGCGCCTGACCTACGTCACGGTCGGGCGGTCGGGCGGCGCGGTGGACCAGGCGAGCATCTTCGTCAAGCTCTCGCCGAAGGAGGAGCGCGCGGCGAGCCAGGAGGCCGTCGGCCGCCGGCTGCGGAACGAGCTGCGCGGCGTCGGGGGCGCCACCTACTCGGTGTTCGCGTCAGGCAACGGCCCGTTCAAGCAGATCCAGGTGGAGCTGCGCGGCTCGAACGCCGACACGCTGACCGCGCTCGCCCAGCGCGTCGCGGCGGTGGTGCGCCAGGTGCCCGGGGCGGTGGACGTGGGGCTCTCGACCAAGGGGGAGCGGCCGGAGCTGCAGCTCGAACTGGACCGCGGGCTGGCCGGCTCGCTCGGCCTCACCGCGGCCGACGTGGCGCAGGCGCTCCGCCCGGCGTTCGAGGGCGTGGACGCCGGCGACTGGGTGGACCCGCAGGGCGAGACGCGCGACGTGATGGTGCGGCTCCCGGCCGAGCTGCGCCGCGACGAGAGCGCGAT
Source organism: Gemmatimonadaceae bacterium (assembly GCA_035265005.1). Lineage (GTDB taxonomy): Bacteria > Gemmatimonadota > Gemmatimonadetes > Gemmatimonadales > Gemmatimonadaceae > DATFPD01. The sequence continues at coordinate 3,713 of DATFPD010000230.1, forward strand.
CGCGCGGCTCCCGCTCGCCATCACCGACGCCGCCGGCGCGCCGGCCGTGATGCCGATGGGGCAGCTGCTGTCGATGTCGGACGGGGTGGGGCCGGCGCAGATCGACCACCTGGGGCGCGAGCGCGCGATCACCGTCCAGGCGAACGTCGACGGCCGCCCGCTCGGCGACGTGGCGTCGGCGATCGACGCGCGCGTCGCGTCGGTCCCCTTCCCGGCGGGCTACCGGATCGCCCAGGGCGGCGACAGCGCCGACCAGGCGGACATCTTCGGGCGCATCATCGTCGCGCTCGGGATCGCGGTCGTCCTGATGTACCTCATTCTCGTCATGCAGTTCGGCTCGTTCCTCGATCCGCTGGCGGTGCTCCTCTCGCTGCCGCTGTCGCTGGTCGGGGTGGTGGGCGCGCTGCTGGTCACCGGCGACACGCTCAACCTCATGAGCCTGATCGGCGTGATGCTGCTGATGGGCGTGGTGGCGAAGAACGCGATCCTGCTGATCGACTTCGCGAAGGTGGAGCGCGCGCGGGGCGCGACCCTGCGCGAGGCGCTGGTGGAGGCCGGCCGCGTCCGCCTGCGCCCGATCCTGATGACGACCTTCGCCCTGATCGCCGGCATGATCCCGGTCGCCCTCGGCGCCCAGGACGGCGGCGACTTCTACGCCCCGTTAGGCCGCGCCGTGATCGGCGGCACCATCACCTCGACGCTGCTCACCCTGCTCGTGATCCCGACCTTCTACGAGGTGATGGAGGAGTGGAAGGAGAAGTTCGCCGGGTGGGTGGCGCGGCGCCCACGTGCTGCAGTGACCACGGAGGTGCATGCGGCCGGCGACTGAGGTTGCGAGGTGCGAATTGCGAGGTGCGAGAGAACGGCCCCGGGACGCGCTGGCGTCCCGGGGCCGTTCTCTCGCACCTCGCAATTCGCACCTCGCAACTCAGCCCTTCGGCTTCAACAGCGCCTGCACCGCCGGGTCGCCGCGGATGGATTCGAGGTCCATGTTCGCGTGGCCGATGTAGACCGGGCCGTTGGCGAAGCTGAACGGGACGCCGGTCGCGACGGCCTGGTGCAGCAGGCGGATGGCCTCCTCGCGCTCGCCCAAGATCGCGGCGATCTCGGCGCGGCCGTGCAGGTTCGACCCCTGGTTCGCCAGCTCGGGGAGGCGCGCGAGGGCGTCGGACATCCGGGCCGCCAGCGCCCGGTCGCCCAGGCGCGCGGCGATGCGCCCACGCTGGGTGAGCACCTGCCAGGTCGCGGGATGGCGCTCCGCCATCGACTCGGCGATCGCCCGCGCTTCGGACCAGCGCTCCGCCCGGTAGAGCAGCTCGGCCCGCATCCAGCGCAGGGTGTCGCCCGCGGCCCCGTCGGGCGCATCGACGCCGATCCGTGCCGCCAGCCGGGCGCTCAGCGCGCGCGACGCATCGGCCCCGCTGTGCACGCGGAGCTCATCCAGTCCGATCAGGAGCGAGGCGTTTTCCCCGTCGTCGTAGCTTCCCGACGCGGCATGGAGCGCAATGAGGTCGGAGGCGGCGCGCTCCAGGTCGTCGGCGCGGCCGAGCGCCCCCGCCGTGTACGACCGCGCGAAGATCGTGAGCACGTCCTGCGGAAGCGCCGCCAGGCGGCGCTCGGTGCGCCGGAGCTCGCCGTCCTCGCCGGCCGCGTGCTGCGAGGCCACGAGGAAGATCCAGTAGGCGCTGCCCGCCAGCACGCGTCCGCGCGCGGGGTCGAGGGACCGCAGCCGCTCGAGCGCCTCGCGGGGGTGATTGATGAACGTCGCCGACCGCGCCGCGGTGAACTGCGCCGGCTGTGACTGCGGCATGAGGTCGGCCATGCGGCGGGCGGCGTCGTGCGCGGCGTTCCAGTCGGCGCGGCACCAGGCGAGGACGCGGTCGAGGTCGTACCCTTCGAAGCGCGAGAGCTGGGAGCGCCGCCGGTCCAGCGCGCCGGCTATCGAGTCGGTGCGATCGCAGCGCTCCATCTGGTAGTAGATGTAGGTCAGCCGGAGCAGCGGCAGCGTGTAGCTGGAGTCGGCCGCCGCAGCCCGCCTGAACTCGTCGGCCGCGCGGCCGAGCGCCCCGAGCGCGGCGGCGTCCTGCCCGCGCATGAACGCCAGGTACGCCTCGTAGCTCGGCGGCGGCCGCGCGCCCGAGCCGCCGGGGTCGTAGTGCGGGTCCACCAGCGCGGCGATCGCGCCGACGATCTGCCCCCGCAGCCGGTTCACCCCCGGCAGCGGGTCGGCCGCGCTCGCGCGCACCGCCGGCACCGCGCGCAGCAGCTTGCCGTCGCCCGCGTCGAGGACGATCGCCTCCAGCTCGATGCTGTCGCCGATCTGGTAGAGCGTGCCGGTGACGATCGTCCCCGCCCGCGCCGCCCGCGCCGCCTCGCGCAGCGCCTGGTCGCTCGCCGGCGCGGCGACCCCGGAGCCCACGCCGGCGCGGTGCCCGACGATCTCCACCAGCCCGGTCTCGTCCAGCCCGCGCACGATCCAGTCGACCGCGATGTCCCGCACCCGGTCCAGCTCGGGGCGCCCCGAGCGGTTCTGGAACGCGCCGACCACCACGCGCCGCGCCTCGGGCGCGCCGCCCGATCGGCCGTCGCCGCTCCCGGTCAGGTACGCGAGCCCCGCCCCGGCCGTGGCCAGGGCGAGCAGCGCCCCGGCGGCAACGACCAGCCCCGCGCCGCCCCACGCCATCTGCCGCCGCGTGAGCCGCGTGAGCCGCGTGAGCAACGGGAGGCGCGGCCCCGCCGACACGGCCGCCGGAGCCGCGGCCGCCGGGACCGCCGGCGGCGGGACCGGCGTCATGCGGGACCCGGCGCGCGCCAGGTGGTACGGGAGCGCGCTGCGCTCGGCGGTCGTCGTCATGTCGCGCGCCGACATCTCGTCCACCGCGCGGGTGTGGAGCGACCGCCGCGCGCTCGGCGAGAGCAGGGCGTAGGCGACGCGCGGGGCGATGGGGTGCGCGAAGTCGAAGCGGCCGGGGGACGCCGCGTCCTCGAGCAGCAGGTGGCGGCCGGCCAGCTCGCGGAAGGCGGCCGCCGAGTCGTCAGGCGCGAGCCCCGCCACCGCCTCCAGCAGCACCCCGTCGATCGGCGTGCCGAGGACGGCCGCCGCGTCCACCAGCGCGCGCGCCGGCGGCGACAGCCGGGCGAGCCCCGCGCCCACCCGCTCGCGCACCGCCACCGGGAGCGGGAGCGGCCGCCCCTCCAGCGATGGCGACACGCGCCACTCGTTGCCGCCGGCGTCGATCGTCAGCAGGCGCTCGTCGACCAGCGCGGCGACCAGCTCGTACACCAGGAGCGGCACCCCGAGCGTCTCGGCGTGGATCCGCTTCGCGAGCCTCCCGCGCTCGTCCTCCGACAGCGTGACCATCGACGCGAGCATCGCCTCGACGTCGTGCGGGGCCACGCGCGAGAGCTTGATGCGCAGGATCCCCGGGGCGGTGAGCAGCGTGTCGAGCGCGCGCGGTCCGTAGCGCGCGCGCTTGTCGGCCCAGAAGATCATCGCGACCCGACCGGCGAGCCGCGTGGCCATGGACGAGATCAGGCTCTGCGTCGCCTCGTCCGCCTCGTGCGCGTCGTCGATCAGGACGAGGACCGGGCTCTCCTCGCTCACCGCCGCCAGCACCTGCACGAGGGCGCCGCGCAGCGCGCCCTCGTCCCCCACGGGGGCCGGCAGGTGCTTGAACTGCGCGGCGAGCGACGGCACCAGCCGCGCGACTTCGGCCAGCGCCTCGGGGGACGCCCCGGCGCTCCCCGGCGCGTCGCGCAGCCCGCCGAACAGCTCGCGCGCGGTGGCGTACGGCTCGCCGCCGGCGCCCCGCGCGCGCAGCACGAGCATCTCGTCGCCCTGCTGCTTGGCGAGCTCGTCGTACAGCCGGGTCTTGCCGCACCCGCCGCTGTCCTCGACCAGCACCACCGTCGGCGACCCGGCGGCCGCGGCGCGACACGCCCCGGCCAGCTCCGCGAGCACCTGCCCGCGTCCCACGAGCGCCGGCGCGCGCACGCCCACCGAGGGGTGCGACCGGCGCGCCGCCTCCGTCCGCGCCTGTTCTTCCAGCCCGCCGGCCAGGCGCAGGAATTCGGGCGACGGATCGACCTCGAGCGTGGTTCGCAGCCGCGTCGCGAACTCGGCGTGGCGCTCCAGCGCGTCCGAGGCGCGCCCTTCCATGCGCAGTGCCTCGACCAGCCGGGCGTGGGCGCGCTCGTCGAACGGCACCGCGGCCGCCCACCGCTCGGCCCACCCGGCGGCGGCGCGCCAGTCCGCGCGCAGCTCGGCGGCCCCGATGAGCTGCTGCATGACGGTGCCGAGCCGGCGCTTGAGCGCGACGCGCTCGCCCTCCACCCAGCGCTCGAACTCCTCGCCGCCCACCTCCTCGGCGCCGGGGAAGAACTCGCCCGCCCACCGCTCGGCGGCCGTGTCCGGGCGCCCCTGCTTCGCGTCGCGCTCGAACTCCGCGACGTCGAGCGCGACGGCGCCCTCGGCGAGGCGCACGGCGTCGGCGGTCACCTCCACCGCATCGCCGACGACCTGCTTGAGCTCGAGCAGCGCCTGCCGGAGCGACTGCCGGGCGCGCTCCTCCGGGCGGTCCCCCCAGAACAGTGCCGAGAGCTCGGCGCGCGTGGCCGGTCGGGGGGCGCGGCGGGCGAGGTAGGCGAGCAGCGCCAGCGGCTTGCGGCGCAGCGCGAGCGCCTGGCCGTCCGGATCGCGCACCAGCCGGACCTCGCCCAACGTCTGCACGCGCAGCAACGGCACGGTGGGAACCCTCTACGGGATGACGGGCGGGGAGGCCCAATATGGGTGCCGCCCAGCCGTCACGCCAGCGACGGCACGCCGCGCCGGCTGGACGGTCGAGGAGTCAAGCGCATGCGAGACAACGGCTTGACGGTCGCCTTGACGGGTGGGCGCGAGCGCGCCCGTAGAATCGCTCACGTCACTCGGCACTCGCTCCACCGTCGCCCACACACTCTCGATCTCGCGAGGTCGTTATGCGTTCCGCTTCCATTTCTTCGTTCGCCGCCCTGATCGTGTCCGCCGCCGCCGCGCAGGCGCAGGGTGTCTCCCCGGGCTCCTGGTCCGGCGCGGTCGGCTCCGGCGCCATCACGGCCCCCAAGTACGCCGGTGCCGACGAGTCCCGCGTGCTGCCGATCCCCTACATCCAGCTCGTGTACAAGGAGCGGATCTCGCTCGGCATGCTCCCCTCGGGCACCGGCGCCGGGATCGGGATCAGCCTGCTCCGCGGCCAGTCGGTCTCCTGGGACGCGAGCCTCTCGGGCACCGGCGGGCGCCGCGAGCGGTGGGGGGACGCGCTCGCCGGCATGGGCAACCAGAAGGTCGCCGCCACCGCCGGGAGCGGCATCTCGTACACCCGCGGCCCGTTCTCGACCGCCGCGAACGTCGTGATGGGGCTCGCCCAGCACGCCGGCAACACCGGCACCGCGAGCCTCGCGCTCCAGGCGCCGATCACGCAGCGGTGGATCGCCGGCGTGTCCACCGGCGCCACCTTCGCGGACCGCGACAACATGGCGTTCGACTTCGGCATCACCGACGCGCAAGCGGAAGGCCGCCAGTCGCTCATCGCGCGAGGCGACGCGCGCCTCCGCTCGGAGGACGGCCGCGCCTACCGTCCCGACGCGGGCCTCAAGCAGACGCAGACCTCGGCGTCGCTCAGCTACCTGCTCTCGCAGCGTGGCCGGCTCGTCGGCTTCGTGCAGTCCGCGTCGCTCTCCAACGAAGCCGCCCGCAGCTCGGTCGTCCGCGACCGCAGCAGCGCGTCGGGCGGCATGATGGTGGTGTACGGATTCTAGGTCGGGACGGGAACGGCAAATTCATTCAACCACGGAGGCACCGAGGCACCGAGGAGGGGCACACCGTAGAGGGGCCCCTCCCCGGTGACTCGGTGCCTCCCTGGTTGATTTTTTTTCAAAGCCGTCCCCGCGTAGTAGCTTGTTCGCGTGCGATGCCGCCGACTCTTCTTGCTGCTGACTTTTCTCGCCGCGTGTAACGGCGGGCGCGCGTCGGCGCGCGATGAGCCGAAGCCGCCGCTCCGATGGGGCGGGGACGCCGAGGGTGGCGCGCCGTTCGTGGAGGCGGACCCGGCGGAGCCCGAGAAGGTGCGTGGGTTCGACGTCGAGGTCGCCGAGATGATGGCGCGCGGGCTCGGGCGCGAGCCGCGCTTCGTGCAGGTCGCCTGGGCGTCGATCGAGGCGTCGGTGGAGCGTGGGGACTTCGACGTCGGCATGTCGGGCGTCGAAGATCGGCCGGAGCTGCGCGCGCGGCACGCCGTCACCATCCCGTACTACGAGTTCCGCGAGGTGCTGGCGGTGCGCGGCGCCGACCGCGGCCGCTACCGCCGCCTGTCGGACCTCGCCGGCCGGCGCGTGGCGACGCTCGGCTCGACGATGGCCTACGAGATCCTGCTCGCCGAGCAGGGGCGCAGCGGGCTCGTCCCCGTCTCGTACGACGACGACGTGCACCCGTACGGCGACCTCGTGGACGGCCGCGTGGACGCGGTGCTGCTGGACCACGTCATCGCCGAGCGGTCGCTCAGGCGCGGCGGGGGGAGCGGCTTCGTCATCCAGCCGGAGCCCGTCGCGATCGGGCACTACGTGGCGGTGCTGGCGAAGTCGAGTGCCGCGCTGCGCGACTCGGTAGACGGCATCCTCCGCGCGCGGATGCGCGACGGGTCGCTGGAGAAGACGTACCGCGCGTGGGGGATCTGGGACAGCACGCAGGCGCTGCACTTCCGCCGCGTGCTCGAGGCCGCGCCGCGCGACGCGGGGGAGCCGGGCGCCGCGGGCGGCCGCTCGGTGCGCGCGTACCTCCCGGCGCTCGCGCGCGCGGCCGGGATCACGCTCGTGCTCTCGTGCCTGGCGATGGCGCTGGCGGTGGCGGCCGGCGCGGCGGTGGCGGCGGGGCGGGTGTACGGGCCGCCGGTGGTGCGCGGCGCGCTCACGGTGTACGTCGAGGTCACGCGCGGGACGCCGGTGCTGCTCCAGCTGTTCGTGCTCTACTACGGGCTCTCGGGCGTCGTCAGGCTCCCGGCGTTCCTGGCGGCGGTGCTCGGCCTGGGGCTCAACTACGCGGCGTACGAGTCGGAGATCTACCGTGCCGCGCTGGAGGCGATCCCGCGCCCGCAGCTCGAGGCGGCGCGGACGCTGGGGCTCACCGAGGGGCAGATCCTGCGGCTGGTGCGCGGCCCGCAGGCGCTGCGCCTCGCCCTGGCGCCGATGACGAACGACTTCGTGGCGCTGCTCAAGGACTCGTCGCTCGTCTCGGTGATCACGGTCGTCGAGCTGACGAAGCAGACGGCGATCTACGCCACCAACGTCGGGAGCTGGGTGGTGCCGGGGATCCTCTGCGCGCTGACCTACCTCGCGCTCTCGCTCCCGCTCTCCCGCGCCGCGCGCCGCCTGGAGCGCCGGTGGAGCCACGCGTGATCTCGGTCCCGGTGCCGAAGAGCGGACACGGATGAAGTCGGACACCGATCACACGCTCCTCGTGCGCGGGCTGCACGTGTCGCGCGGCGCGAAGCCGGTGCTGCGCGGGGTGGATCTGGAGGTGGCGCCCGGGGAAGTGTGCGCGCTGATGGGCGTGTCCGGCGCGGGGAAGTCCACGGTGCTGCGCGCGGTCGCGGCGCTCCAGCCGTTCAGCGCCGGGAGCATCGCCGTCGACGGCTTCGCGCTGCACCCCGGCCCGGTGCCGCCGGAGTCGCGGCTGCGCGGGCTGCGCAGCAAGGTCGGGATGGTCTTCCAGGCGCACTCGCTGTTCGAGCACCTCACGGCGCTGGAGAACGTGACGCTCGCGCCCGTCCACGCGCTCGGCTGGACCCGCGCGCGCGCCGAGGAGGTGGCGATGCGGCTGCTCGACGCGCTGGGCGTCGCGGCGCGCGCGGGCGCCCACCCGCGCCAGCTCTCGGGCGGCGAGGCGCAGCGGGTGGCGATCGCGCGCGCGCTCGCCCCCGACCCGCTGATGCTGCTGATGGACGAGCCGACCTCCGCCCTCGACCCGGCGCGCCGCGGCGCGCTCGGCGAGTCGCTGCGCGCGCTGGCGGCGCAGGGGCGCGGGCTCCTGGTGGCGACGCACGACGTGGACTTCGCGCTGGCGCACGCCGACCGCGTCCTGGTGCTGGCGGACGGCGCCCTGGTGGAGCAGGGCCCGCCCGGCGAAGTTCTCGGCCGCCCCGCGCACCCGGCCACGCGCGAGCTGCTGAGGGCGCCTGACGAGAACGGCGACGGCAACGGCTTTTGACAGGATTGACAGGATGAACAGGACAAGGGCGGATGACGGCCCCGGGATGCCCCTGCTCCCCGAGCGGCTTCCATCCGCTCTGATCCTGTTCATCCTGTCAATCCTGTCAAAGCTTTTCACGGAATCGTGATCTGGAGAGATGCATGAAACGGTCGCACGTGGTTGGAGGTGTGATTCTTTCGCTCCTCATCGCCGGCGCTGCCCGCGCGCAAGTACCGTCGGCGCAGCCGCAGACGCTCGGCGACCCCGTCGACGCGGGGGAGGACTTTCAGAAGCCGGAGCAGGCGACCTTCGCCGCGAGCCGCGTGGCGCGCTTCGACCCCGCCACCGGGCGCGGGGCGCTCCAGTGGGACCGCTACGTCCGGCAGGCGGGGCTCAACTTCAACAAGATCGACCGCGGCTTCTCCCGCGCGCCGGCGACCGAGTTCCCGGGGACGGAGTACGACCGCGACCCGGTGCTCCCGTTCGAGGTCGCGTTCGTCTCCCCGCGCACCCTGCGCCTGCGCTTCTCGACGCGCGACGTGCCGATGGAGACGATGGCCGGCGGCGAGCCGTCGCCGATGCTCGCCGGCCCGGTGCCGAGCGACCGCGCGTCGTGGCGCGTGCAGAGCGAGGCGGGCGACAGCGCGGTCACGTACACGAGCGCGTACGGGAAGCTGCGCATCGTGAAGAGCCCCTGGGCGCTCGAGCTGTACGACGCCGCGGGGAAGCTGCTCACGCGCACGCAGCGGCTGGGCGAGCCGGCGTCGTTCACGCCCTACGTCCCGTTCTCGTTCGTGCGCCGCGCGCGCGACCTGGGGCGCAGCACCGCCGCCACCTTCGAGCTGGCGCACGACGAGCGGATCTACGGGATGGGCGAGTCGTTCACCCGGCTGAACAAGCGCGGGCAGCGCGTGGTGCTGTTCCTCCGCGACGCGATGGGCGCGCAGAGCCGGCTCCAGTACAAGGCGGTGCCGTACTTCCTGAGCAGCCGCGGCTACGGGATGTTCGTGCACACCAGCGCGCCGGTCACCTTCGACGTCGGCGCCGAGTTCGACGCGCACCACACGATCTACAGCGGCGACGAGCTGCTGGACCTGTTCGTCTTCGTCGGCGGTCCGAAGGAGGTGCTGTCGGAGTACACGGCGCTCACGGGGCGGAGCCCGGTGCCGCCGCTCTGGTCGTTCGGCCTCTGGATGAGCCGGATCACGTACAACTCCGAGGCGCAGGTGCGCGACGTGGCGGCGAAGCTCCGCCAGTACCGCATCCCGGCCGACGTGCTGCACCTCGACACGGGGTGGTTCGAGACCGACTGGCGCGGCGACTTCCAGTTCTCCGCGTCGCGCTTCACCGACCCGGCGGGGATGATCCGCGACCTGCGGGCGCAGGGCCTCCGCGTGAGCCTCTGGCAGTACACCTACTTCACGCCGAAGAACCCGCTCTGGCGCGAGATGGTGGAGCACGGCTACCACGTGCGCGACGAGGGCGGGCGGCTGCCGGCCGAGGACGCGGTGCTCGACTTCAGCAACCCGGACGCGGTCGCCTGGTACCAGGGGAAGCTGGCCGGCCTCCTGAAGATGGGCGTGGGGGCGATCAAGGCCGACTTCGGCGAGAACGCGCCCCCGGGCGGCGTCTACCACTCCGGCCGCACGGGGTGGTACGAGCACAACCTCTACCCGGTGCGCTACAACGACGCGGTCTACCGCGTGACGAAGGACGTGACCGGCGACGGGATCATCTGGGGGCGGAGCGCGTGGGCGGGGAGCCAGCGCTACCCGCTGCACTGGGGCGGCGACGCCGAGAACACCGACCAGGCGATGGCGGCCTCGCTGCGCGCCGGGCTCTCGTTAGGGCTGTCCGGCTTCACCTACTGGAGCCACGACGTCGGCGGCTTCGTCGCCCGCGCGCCGCGCGGCCTCTACCGCCGCTGGCTCCCGTTCGGCGTGCTGACGTCGCACACCCGCACCCACGGCGCCCCGCCGCGCGAGCCGTGGGAGTACGACGAGGCGCTGGTGGCGGACTTCCGCCGGGCGGTCGAGCTCAAGTACGCGCTGATGCCCTACATCCTCGCACAGTCGAAGGCGGCCTCGGCGCGCGGCTGGCCGATGGTGCGCCCGCTCTTCTTCGAGCGCCCGGAGGACCCGGGGTCGTGGCTGGTCGAGGACGAGTACTTCTTCGGCCCCGACCTGCTGGTGGCGCCGCTGTTCGACGAGGGAGCCACCGGCCGGCGCGTCTACCTCCCGCCCGGCGCCTGGATCGACTACCAGACGGGGCGCGTCTACCAGGGCGAGCGCTGGCATGAGATCGCCGCCGGCCCGATCCCGATCGTCCTGCTGGCGCGCGACGGCGCGGCGATCCCGCACGCCGCCGTCGCGCAGAGCACCTCGGGGATCGACTGGAACCGGATCGAGCTGCGCGTCTTCACCAGCCAGCGCGGCGCGCCAGCGTCCGGCCTCTTCGCGCTCCCCGACGGCGAGCCGCAGCCGCTCGACGTGCGCGGCTCCTCGCTCGTCAGAGACCCGCTCGGCGGCCGCGTGCGGTGGACGGTGACGCGAGCCGGGACGCGTTGATAAGATCCACCACAAATTCGACCACAGAGGCACAGAGAACACAGAGGAACGGCACCAAGGAGAGGGTCCCTCTCCCGGGACGAGATGCCGAAGTGCGTTGGGGGACTCCTCCCGTGTGCCCTCCTCTGCGTCCTCCGCGTCCTCTGCGGTTCAATCGTTCTTCGGCAGAGCCGACCGGCCGGGGGCCCCTCATCGGTGTGCCCCTCCTCAGTGTCCCGGTGCCGCTGTGGTCGATCTTGATGGAGTCGTCCCACCCACGGAGCCAGTCCCACGTGCAACTGCTGAAAGTCGGCGAGCTCGCGCGGCGGGCTGGTGATTCAGTCGCACTGACGGCACGTTCGGCGGAAGAGAGGCACGCCTCTCGGCCGGGACGCTCGTTGAAATCGACCACAGAGGCACCGGGACACCGGGGAGGGGCACACCGACGAGGGGCCCCCGG